>JAZUIX010000053.1:0-18795 GCA_045642445.1 Bacteroidales bacterium
CTTCGCTTATCGTCCTACGGAACGCTATCGAAAGCCACAGGCTTTCTTCTCATAGCCCGCTACGCTTCCTCGTTCTGCACAGCAATCTGCTCGAAAACCACTCCGAAATCCCAAGAAATCAATTTATAGAACCCACCTAAAACAATAACACATGTATATCATCGGATTGATGTCTGGGACATCACTTGACGGATTAGACCTTGCCTACTGCAACATCCATGACGACAGCTTTGACCTTTTAGCTGCCGAGACGGTCCCTTACCCCGAAAAATGGGTCAAACGACTCTCGACATTGGAGAACGCATCGGCACTTGAATACACTTTGGCCGATGTTCAGTTGGGCCACTATATCGGACATGTTGTCAATCAATTCCGAACCCTTCATCCTGGCCCTGTAGACGCAATTGCCTCCCACGGACACACCATCTTTCATCAGCCTCACTTGCAACTGACCACACAGATTGGAGACGGAGATGCTATTGCGGCAGAAACGGGACTGAATGTGGTATTCAATTTCCGCAATCTCGACGTGGCTTTGGGAGGACAAGGTGCTCCCCTTGTGCCAATTGGGGACAGGCTGCTTTTCGGCGAATATGATGCATGTTTGAACCTCGGAGGTATTGCAAACATTTCTTTTGAAGATGAAACAAATGGCCGCATAGCTTTCGACATTTGTCCCTGCAACATGGCGCTAAACCTTTTGGCACATCGCGAAGGAAAAGCATACGATAGAAATGGTCTTATGGCCCGAAACGGTTCTCTTGATTCAAAGTTGCTCGAGAAGATGGACTCCTTGCAGTACTATCGCTCTCCCCTACCGAAAAGTCTTGGGAAAGAGTGGTTTGTAGAAAACTTTCAACCCATTCTTCTTTCAACAAAATTATCAACAAGCGACCTCCTTTGTACTACCGTTGAACATATTGCCAAACAAATCATCCAATCTGTAAAAGGGCGAGGCATCAACAGTATGCTCGTTACTGGAGGAGGAGCCAAGAACAAGTATCTCACAGGCCGTATTCAAGCCCTCATGCCCAGTTGTCGAATCATTGTCCCCTCCTCTGAAACCATTGATTACAAAGAGGCTATCATTTTTGCTCTCTTAGGTTATCTCCGTCTCAACGGAATCAACAACTGTTTGAGGAGCGTAACAGGTGCAAAATGCGACAATTGTGGTGGTGATATTGCCGGATTATACAAATAAATCGGCAGCCATACCATCTGCATGTAGCAACCCCTCTCGTGTAGGACGGAAATGGGTCGGAGTTTCCTCTATCAGTCCTGCTGCAACATATTTCTGCATATCGTTGTGAAGCCGGGTTGCAAAAGGTCCTGCCACCAAACGCTTATCCACCCCCTCTATTGTCCGCAAAGCAGTCATCAAATATTCATTGTGGGCATCCTTTAGTGTCAATTCCTCCTCTTCGTGCTCTATCGGACCCGCACAAGTACTTTTTATATACCGTCCCACATCTGCCACATTCCATCTTCGAAAAGACCCATCAAACGAATGTGCTGCTGCTCCTATTCCCAAGTAGGGGGTGCGGTTCCAATATCGACTGTTGTGGCGGGAATAAAAGCCTGGACGTGAAAAATTCGAAACCTCATATTGCACAAATCCATGAACCGAACTCCATTCCACAAGTAACTGATATTGACCGACAACTATATCTTCGTCAGCCACCGAAACCCTCCCCTCTTCAATCTGTCGTTTCAACATTGTCCCCTCCTCAACCGTGAGTGCGTAGGCAGAAAGATGGCTCACCTCCAGATGTTCCAATTGCATCAGATTCCTTTGCCACCCCTCTAACGTCTGATTGGGGAGCCCATATATTAAATCAACGCTTACATTATCAAAACCAAACTCCCTCGCATTGCACACAGCCTCAATTGATTGATTAGCCACATGCCGTCTATTTAGCAACCGCAAATCTGTATCATCAAACGACTGCACCCCAATACTTAAACGATTAAAGAATCCCACTTCCCTCAACCTTTGAAGATAATCCTTGGTCAAATCCTCAGGATTGGCCTCTATTGTCACCTCTTCCAATGCCGAACAATCGTAATTATCCTTTATCGTAGCAACAATCTGTTCCAATTGCGGTATGGTCAAAATAGTAGGTGTTCCACCTCCAAAATAAACCGTGCGAATCGGATGCTGCATACAATGCCGCCGAGACACCAACTCGCGGCACAAGGCATCAACATACTCCTGCCGTCCCACAGCTGTAACCGTGGAGTAAAAAGCGCAATAAGTGCACTTCCTGTGGCAATATGGAATATGCAGATAAATCATCCTAACAATTGATCAGCTGCCGCGTAGGCACTTATCTTGTTTTCAAGTATATCCTGGCTCATTTGGGCGATACGCTCCTCCATTCCTGGGGCGCTGTAAAACCTGTCCAAAAGTCCGTTTTCAATCGTTTCTTTCATAATGCGCAGATTTTGCTGCTGGCGTTTGTGGTAGAAATATCCGTTGGCTTTTGTGAAGGCAACATACTCCATCACATTATTCCAAAGTTCCTGCACACCCTCGTGGGTATATGCCGAGCAAAGCATCACCTTCACCATCCATTGCGAATCGGGCATGGGGAAAAGATGAAGCGCATTACGGTACTGAGTAGCAGCCAATTCCGCCTTGGTTTTATCGATGTCGCACTTGTTGATGGCTATCATATCGGCCATTTCCATGATGCCTCGTTTGATGCCCTGCAACTCGTCGCCCGTGTTGGCCAACTGAAGCAGGAGGAAGAAATCGACCATCGAATGTGCTGCCACCTCCGACTGACCCACGCCCACAGTTTCCACTATAACCACATCAAAGCCAGCTGCTTCACACAAGGTAATAATTTCACGAGTCTTGCGAGCCACACCTCCCAAAGAGCCCGCCGAGGGGGAAGGCCGTATGAAGGCATTGGGGTCAACCGAAAGCTCCTCCATGCGGGTCTTATCGCCCAAAATACTGCCTTTGCTTCGCTCACTACTGGGGTCGATGGCCAAGACTGCAACCTTGTGGTTGTGAGCCGTTAGGAACTTGCCCAAAGCCTCGATCGTAGTACTTTTGCCCGCTCCTGGCACCCCTGTGATGCCCAGGCGTACCGACTTGCCCGAATATGGCAAACAACGCTCTATCACCTGCTGGGCTTTTTGCTGATGATCGTGCAAAGAACTCTCCACCAGCGTGATGGCCCTACTCAGCAAGATACGGTCGCCATGCAATATGCCTGAAACAAGCTCCTCGACCGTAGGTTCGTTGCGTTTTTTCGCCCGAATACGCTCCAAATAGCTGTTATTGACCTGTTCAGGCTGTTTTACCCCCTCTTGAACCGAAAGAGCCGACTGATAGTCGAAATTACTGTACAAATGGTTGTCGTCTGTGGCCATATCTTGTTATTTTTGGTATATTTTGTTATAACGTAAAAAATTCATTTATAGTATAGATAAAAAATTTTTTCAAAAAAAATTTGGTCATGTCGTAAAAAGTTAGTACTTTTGCACCCGTTTTCAGAACGAAACAATACTGAAAATGGCGGGATAGCTCAGCTGGTTAGAGCGCTGGATTCATAACCCGGAGGTCATCAGTTCAAGTCTGATTCCCGCTACAGCAAAAAAGCTTCGAAACATACTCGAAGCTTTTTTTATTTTCATCTCTATCCCTTTCCTCATCGCTTCAAATATCGTCTTCCGTCTCGGGCACCATCTCGTCCCAGTTGATTTGCGTGGGATAGATATTGTCCTTGATGATGGTTCCGGGATAATTTTCGCGGATATACTGCTGAAAAACGTATGCCTCCAAGCGGGTGCGGAAATCGCCCACCTTAACCTTGAAATTGGGCTCGTCGAAAACCACGTAAGCCTCAACGCCGGGATAAAGCTCGCGGATGCGGTCCTTCATCTCAAAGGCGCGATTCTTGGAGGAAGAGCCCGAAAGTGAAGCCACCTGGATGCGGTATCCCGGAATCGTCCTCACACGCTCGTTGAGCTCGATATGCTTCTCCACAAGTTTGGCCACCTGCACATCGCCTTTAATCTCCACACGGCCCTTGCTGCGGTTGCCGCCATACTGCTGTGCCGAACACACGGATCCTGCCAGCACAAAACACACTATAATAAAAAATATCTTTGCTCTATTCATAATCAATTATTTTGCCAAACCATTCACCTCTTCGGGGCGTATTGTCAAAATGGGGCGCGTGGAGAGGGTGAGCATCTGCTGGGCGTAGGTGCCCAGGAGGAAGCTGGTGAGGGTCGACTCCTGCTCGGTCATAATGACAATCATATCGGCGTTGACCGAATCGGCATATTCGAGGGTCGTGGTGGTCAGGTTCTTGGGCACATCCACAAACTTGCACACATGCTTCACATCTCCCTTGGTCAAATAGTTGTCCACCATGCGGACATAGCCGTTCACAATATTCTTTATATCCTTGTTTTCAGACGTATACAAACCGAGGATGTGCAATTCGGAGCCGAAAAGCTTTGCAAACCTGGCCGCTTCGGGCACCTTTTGGCGGGTGTCGGCAGAGCTGTCGATAGGCACCACGATGCGCTCCAACGCCTTGTTGAAGTTGAAATCCTCGCGGATGGTGAGCACGGGCACCTCCGACTCGGCGATGGTGCGGTAAGTGTTGCGGCCAATCCAGTTCTTCTCAAAACCCGAGAGGCCGTGGGTGCCCACGATAATCAGCTGGGCATCGTCCTCCTTGGCCTGCTGGCACAGTTCGTGCGACACCTTGCCTTCACGGATGACGTATTCCAGCTTGATGCCCTTGAGCAGGGGTGCCACGGCGGCATTGCGGCGCTCGATCTCTTCGCGCAGGGGGGTCTCATCCTGCGATTTCTCCTTTACATATACCAAACGAATGTCCAGTTGCGCACGGTTGGCGATGTCGATAGCCAAATCCACGGCGTATGCCGAACCTTTAGAAAAATCAAATCCAACAAGTATTTTACTCATATCAAAAACGTATTTTAATCCGCCACAAAATTACACATTTTTTTTGATTTTTAAACTTTTCTACGAAAAAAAATATTTTTTAACATTTTTTCACGAACGTTTTTTCTTGAAAAATTGCCAATATCAACCCTTATTATCCTTCGTCTGTTCTTTTATCGTTATGGTATCGTTATCCTATCCTTATGGTATCGTTATGGTATCGTTATGGTATTCCGGATACGATAACGATACCATAACGAAACCATAACGATACCATAACGATACCATAACGATGGGAGAATAGAGGAAGAAGATTATACTTTTCCGCTATTTTTCGACGGAAGACGTGGGGGCCGATTTCCATTTATATCGGTTTGTCAACTCCTCGTTTCGGCACCATATTTTTAGTGTCCCGATTATAAAAACGACCCAGAAATTCCCTCTTTTCCGCATCAAAAAAAGAGGCCCAAGACAAGAGTTTTCAACCATTGTTGATATCTTTTTAATAAAAATAACTATTTATTGTGTTTGAATGAAAAAAAAAGTGTAAATTTGCATTTTAATAAAAACGATAATAAATAACACTTAAACTATAGATTTACAATGACCAGCATGATTTTGACGGCAGTACTAATCCTCGGCGCTATAGGCGTCATCTTTGCTGTAGTGCTGTATTTTGTCGCACAAAAATTCAAAGTTGAAGAAGATCCGTTGATTGACGAGATTGCAGAAGTGCTCCCTGGAGCCAACTGCGGCGGCTGCGGAAAAGCCGGCTGTCGCGCCATGGCCGAAGCCTTCGTCAAGCAGGGCAACATGGAGGGTCTTCGCTGCCCCGCCGGCGGTGACGCCGTTGCCCAAAAAGTTGCCGCCCTCTTGGGCTGCGCCTCCGAGGCCTCGGAGCCTCAGATTGCCGTGGTGCGCTGCGCCGCATGCCACAACGGCACCACCGAGCGCAGTCATTACGACGGATTGCGTGATTGTGCCTTCGCCAGCAGCGTGTACGCCGGCGAGAACGGCTGCGCCTTCGGCTGCCTCGGCTTTGGCAACTGCACCGAAGCCTGCCAGTTCGACGCCCTCACGATGGACCCCGCGACGGGTGCCCCCATCGTCAACGAGGACAAGTGCGTCGGCTGCGGAGCCTGCGTAAAGGCCTGCCCCCGCAACATCATCGAGCTGCGCAACAAGGGCCTCAAGAACCGCCGCGTGTATGTCGACTGCGTCAATAAGGAAAAAGGCGCCATTGCCCGCAAGGTCTGCGTGAACGCCTGCATCGGCTGCGGCAAATGCGAGAAGGTGTGCCCCTTCGGCGCCGTGAAGGTGGAGAACAACCTGGCATACGTCGACTTCAACCTCTGCAAATCCTGCCGCAAGTGCGTGGCCGAGTGTCCCACAGGTGCCCTGCACGCCGTGAACTTCCCGCCCAAGAAAGAGGTACCCGCAGCCCCCGAACCCGCAGCAGCACCCGCTGCCGAACCCGTGGCCGCCGCCCAACCCGCCCAACAGAATTAGACTCCAAGCAACCAAAAATACCTATAGATGAAGACTTTCAAAATGGGTGGTGTCCACCCCGAAGAAAACAAGATATCCACACAGGCAGCCATCGAAATCATGCCTGTGCCAAGCCAGATGGTCGTTTTGATGAACCAGCATCTGGGCGCCCCCGCCACCCCCATTGTGGCCAAGGGCGACAAAGTGAAAGTGGGACAACTCATTGGCGAGGCCCAGGCCTTCATGTGCGCCAATGTCCACTCGCCCGTGAGCGGCACCGTGGCCAAAGTCGACGTGTGCAAAGACGCTTTCGGCATGGCCAAACCCGCCGTATATATCGACGTTGAGGGCGACGAATGGATGGAGACCATCGACCGCACCCCCGACATCAAACGCGAGTGCAGCCTCACCCCGCAGGAAATCGTTGCCAAACTGAAAGAAATGGGCATCGTGGGCCTCGGCGGCGCCACCTTCCCCGCCCATATCAAATACAATGTGCCCGAAGGCAAAAAGGCCGAATACCTCATCATCAACGCGGCCGAATGCGAGCCCTACCTCACCTCCGACCACCGCGTGATGCTCGAACATGCCGAGGAAATCTGCATCGGCGTGAGCATCCTGCGCAAAGCCTTGGGCATCCCCAACGCCTACATCGGCATCGAGAGCAACAAGCCCGAGCCCATCCGCGTGATGACCGAGATGGCCCGCCAGTTCGAAGGCATCATCATCGAACCCATGAAGGTCAAGTACCCGCAGGGCGCCGAAAAACAGCTCATCAACGCCATCACGGGACGCAAGGTGCCCAGCGGCAAGCTGCCCATCGACGTGGGTTGCGTGGTGAGCAACATCGGCACCACCTTCGCCGTCTACGAGGCCATTCAGAAGAACAAACCCCTGATCGAGAACATCCTCACCGTCACCGGTAAGAAACTGCCCTCGCAACACAACTACCTCGTGCGTATCGGCACCACCTACAACGACCTCATCAAGCACTCCATCGGCGCCCTGCCCGAAACCACAGGCAAGGTCATCAGCGGCGGCACCATGATGGGCAAGGCTGTCTGCAACCTCGACGCCCCCACCACCAAGGGCAACAGCAGCGTGCTGGTGATGGATGCCGACGAAGCCGTGCGCGCCCCCGAAAGCAACTGCATCCGCTGCGGCAAGTGCATGCACGCCTGCCCCATGGGATTGGAACCCTACATGTTCTCGCTCCTGGTCAAGAACCAGCGCTACGAAGAGGCCGGCGCCCACAACATCCTCGACTGCATCGAGTGCGGCTGCTGCTTCTTCAGCTGTCCCGCCAACAAACCCCTCACCGACGAGATCCGCCTCGGCAAGAACAAGTTCCGCGCCATCCTGGCAGCCAAAAAGAAATAAGCGCTCCCGCCCGTAAGAAAAAGTCATAAACAACGAAACAACACATATTATAATATGAATCTATTAAATATATCTGGTTCCCCACACGTCCATAGCGACGAATCGACCAAGAAAATCATGTGGCGTGTCAACTTGGCCCTCGTGCCCATGCTCCTGACCGGCACATTCTTCTTCGGACTCAACGCGCTGTTCATCAGCCTTGTCTCCGTGGCATGCTGCTGCCTGTTCCAATGGCTCATTGAAAAATTCATACTGAAGGTGCCCACCACCGTGTGCGACGGCTCCGCCGTAGTCACCGGCCTGCTGCTGGCCTTCAACGTTCCCGCCACCGCCGACATGATATGGCTCGTGGCCATCGGCGCCCTCATCGCCATCGGCGTGGGCAAGATGACCTTCGGCGGCCTCGGCAAAAACCCCTTCAACCCCGCACTTGTTGGCCGTGTGTTCCTGCTCATCTCCTTCCCCGTGCAGATGACCACCTGGCCCCAAGTGGGCAAATGGTTCCAAGTGAGCCCTGACGCCCTCACCGGCCCCACCCCGCTGGGTCTGCTCAACGAAGGGGGCAAGATCAGCGACCTCGACCTCCCCTCGCTCACCGAGATGTTCCTCGGCCACATCGGAGGCTCCCTCGGTGAGGTGAGCGCCATAGCCATCCTCATCGGCGCCATCTACCTGCTCTGCCGTCGCATCATCACCTGGCACATCCCCGTGGCCTTCATCGGCACCGCCTTCATCTTCAGCGGCATCCTGTGGCTCTGCAACCCCGAGCAGTTCCTCGACCCCGTCAACACCATCCTCACCGGCGGTATCATGCTGGGTGCCTGCTTCATGGCCACCGACATGGTCACCTCGCCTATGGCCAAGAGCGGCCAGCTCATCTTCGGCTGCGGCTGCGGTCTGCTCACCATCATCATCCGCAACTTCGGCGCCTATCCCGAAGGCGTATCCTTCGCCATCCTGCTGATGAACGCCGTAACACCGCTCATCAACAAAATGTGCAAACCCAAACGCTTTGCCTGCTAAAATATTGAAACGAACGCTATACGCTAAACAATAAACAATCATACAATGGCTAAGAAAGCAAAATCAACACTCATCAATATGCTGCTATCGCTGACCATCATCGCCGTGGTGGCAGCAGCAGCCCTGGCTTTTGTCAGCAATGTAACCGAAGAACCCATCGCCCAGGCTCAGAAGGAGAAAAAGGCCGCCGCCGTCAAGGCCGTGCTGCCCCCCTTCGAGAACTTGGAAGAGGTGGAAATAGACAATGTGTCCTGCACCAAGGCTCTCGACGCCGAGGGCAACCTCGTGGGCATGGCCGTGGAGTCGGGTAGTGATGCCGGCTTCGGCGGACACCTGGGTGTAATGGTAGGTTTCGACAAGGACGGCAACGTCTCCGGCTACCAAATCCTCCAGACCTCCGAAACTCCAGGTCTGGGCGCCAAAGCCGCCGAATGGTTCCAAAAGGACGGCAAAGGCAACATCATCGGCATGAACCCCGCTGAGACCCTCAAGGTCAAGAAGGACGGCGGCAACGTCGATGCCATCAGCGGCTCCACCATCACCTCGCGCGCATTTTGCGAGGCTGTCAACAACGCTTACAACACATTCCAGAAAGGAGGCAACGAATAATGAAAGCTGTCGATATTATCAAAAACGGTCTCATCAAAGAGAACCCCACTTGGGTATTAGTATTGGGCATGTGCCCCACCCTGGCCACTACCACCTCGGCCATCAACGGCATGAGCATGGGCTTGGCAACAGCCTTTGTGCTGATGATGTCCAACATCGTCATTTCGCTGCTCAAGAGCGTCATTCCCGACAAAGTGCGCATCCCTGCCTTCATCGTGGTCATCGCCACCTTCGTCACCATCGTCCAGTTGGTCATGCAAGCCTACCTGCCCGACCTCTATGAGACCCTCGGCCTCTTCATCCCCCTGATTGTGGTCAACTGCATCGTGCTGGGTCGTGCCGAAGCCTTCGCCTCCAAGAACAACGTGTGGCATTCCTGCCTCGACGGCCTGTTCATGGGCTTGGGATTCACCTGGGCACTCACCCTCATCGGTCTTGTGCGCGAACTCTTGGGCACCGGCTGCATTTTCGGTCACAGCCTCATCGGCGGTTCCGATGGTATGCTGCTTTTCATCCTGCCTCCGGGCGGTTTCCTCTGCCTCGGATTTTTGATGGCTTTGGTGTCGCGGATTCGTAAAAATTCATAAAAAGGGTTAAAAAGAGTTAAAAATACCACTTTTTCCGTAACCAAAATGGACCTAGTCAGTCTATATAGTAAAGAAAAAAAAACGCATACTATGAAAAAATTCATTTTCGCAGTTACAATGACTCTGGTGATGGGTCTGAATCTGATGGCGCAGGACGACAACCGCGACATCATTCTCGCCCCCTACATCCAGCAAAAGCACATCAATGTGGAAACCTATCCCGCAGAAAAATTGGACATCGCCTACCATTTTTCGCAGAATTCTTTCTACATTGCCGACAATGCCCCTCAAGATGCCGCCGTCTACAGCATCACCGATGTGGTTGACTATTCCACGGGGTCGAAACTCCCTGCAGACTTTGTCCCCGACCTCAGCACCCTGAGCTATTGGGGCTACAGTTTCCGCCAATTCCAAGCGCTCAATTGGAAAAGAGTCAATTGCTTCAGGTTGTCAAATGGCAAATATCTGGTGCTCCGCACAGAGACAGAGGCCACAGCCCTCACCTACGCATCTGGCGAATATAACCGATAAGTATCCACATAATAGCATTAAGAACTATGAAAAACAGAATTATTTTAACAGCCCTGTTTGTGCTATTCGGATGGATGACTGCATCTGCTCAGAATGTACAGACGTTCTATCTTAACGACACCACAAACGGAACCACCGTTATAGCCCCTGGTGCCGCCGAAGCAGCCATCTACGATGACGGAGGTGCAGAAGGCTTTTATAGCCCCGGACACGACTACACTCTGACCATCGAGTCCAACTGTTCCGATTATGATTCCACCGGCATGAAATACTTGTATATTTCATTGGAGAACATTGATGTTGTGTGTAAAGACACCCTCTACATTTATGATGGTCCCACAATCAATGACCCCGTGCTGGTCAAAATCAACAACTGCTATAGAAGCACGCCGAACAAAAGCATTTTTATCGGTGCCCGCAACACTACAGGCAAAATAACCATCCGTCTGCGTTCCAGCAACGGCACTCCCGAATCCAAAGGTGAAGGTATCCACCTTTTGGTAAAATGCGGTATTCCCTGCGAATATGGCGAGCCCGTTATCGACAGCGTGTTTGACCGCGTAGACTTGCGCACGGGCGAGATTGTCGGACAAGGCACAATGCGCCTGGTTCCCGAATACATCGACACAACCTTCTACAAGGAAGCCGTTTGGGTGCGAACCGACAGTATCTTCAGCATCACAGGCACCGATACCACTTGGGTTTATGAACTCGACTCCATTCAGACCGACAGCATCATCCGTATCGATACCCTTAGCTGGGTAAATGCCGCTCTGCTCTGCATCGGACACGGTGTCATATTCCACGGTCATGGCGAATACACCCACGACCTGGGATACTATAATCCTACCGATGAGACCACCCTATTCAAATGGAATATGGGCATCGACACACTATCCCAGATAGGCGCCACCTCTGCCCGATGCGACAATTTCCAAACCACATCTTGCAGTGATGTCAACCTGTACATAACCGACTCCAATGGATGTGTGTCCAGCATGTTTGCCCACATCCAAGTGCGAGTGGCTCAAAACCCAATCAAGACAATTTTCGACCTTGCCAACATCTGCAACAACGACTCGCTGCTCGTCAATGTGGGTTACGAAGGCGACAATGGTACGCTGACACTGAAAAAAATCGAATACGTACAACGTGTTACCAAGGTCAACGAAATCCGCGTGTTTATCCCCGACGGACCTTATTGCGACGACCCATGCTACGAAGCACCTGTCGAATTCACCGAATTCGGTTCGGGCAAGATAGTTTCATCGGCCAAGGACATCTGCTCCATCTGCATCAACTACGAGCACACCTATATGGGCGACTATCGTGTCGCTATCCGCTGCCCGAATTACAACGAAAACAGCGGACAAGGTCAGGCTATTCTGAAATATGGTAAGTATGGCACAGGTTCCACTTGTGACCCTCTCGCTGATAAAGATAGTCCTGACGGCTCTATGGCTGGTAGTGGCGACAACACTGGATGGCCCACCCATGACGACGTAAGTGGCAATAATCCTGCAACAGGCAAAGATAAAGCTTGTGACTCTTTGTGGAATCCTTTCGGCGTCGGTCTTGACTATTGCTGGTCACGCAACTATCAGTACACCCTTGTCACAGGAGATGCAGCCGATGTGCCCTCATTCCGTCAAGCAGGCGACTGGTACATTTCGGTACAATCTAACAAGGAACCTATGGGTAGTATTCTTCCTCCTACTCCTAATTACTTCTTGAATCATCCAGGTCAACCTCCTTCACCATCTGGCAACGATACACGTACTCACAGTGATTACGAAAACAAAGAGTTCTACTATTCTCCTGCCAGCGACTTCTCCGAACTGATTGGCTGTCCCCTGAACGGTACCTGGAAAGCTGTTATCTGCGACTTCTGGTCAGGCGACAACGGTTGGGTGTTCAACTGGTCTATGGACATCTGCGGTGCTAACCAGGGTGGTGACTGTGTCTACCAGGTAGGCCTCGACTCCGTGGTGTGGCATCCCGATACCAACTATGCCACCGATTTCCGCGACGGTCGTTATAGAGGTCTGCAAATCCGCCAAAAATGGAACGACACCACTGCTGCCTACATCTCCTCTCCCGACACTTGCGGCGATTTCCGCGTGAAACTGAGAATTTACGACGAATTCGGCTGCATCTGGGACACCATCACCAAGATATCTACCGTCTGCACCCCCGAACCCGACCTCGGCCCCGACACGGTGCTCTGCAACGTCAACACCATGCAGCTTGACGCCACCGACAGATATACCAATATGCCTGGTGTGAACTACAGCTTTATGTGGGAACCCTTTGGTCAGGAAGTCGGTATCATCACCACCACTCCCGGAACCAATACCGCCTACAACTACATTGTTGAAGTAACCAACGAACAGAAAGGCAAACGCTGTATCGCCCGCGACACTATCAATGTTGCTGTCAACGACCAGCCTATCCCCAGCTTCGACCCGGGCTTGTACCCGCTCGAAGGCTGCGAACCTCTCACCATTAATATCAACAACACCACCAAGTACGGCTACAAGTACCGCTGGGTCTTCGGCGACGGAACCTATTCCACTCAGAAAGATCCCACACATACTTACGCCGCCGGCCAGTACGATTTCAAATACTATGTAGAAAGCGAAAAAGGCTGTAAAGACTCGCTGATATACTCCAAACTCATCAGCGTCTACCCCAACCCCAACGCCTCCTTCTCCTGGGAGCCTGTCTACCCCTCGGTGACACACCCCAGCATCCAGCTTGAAAACCGCACAACTCCCGACGACGGCAGCAACAAGTACTTCTGGGAAATCCAGTACGACAAGAACCGAAACTACTCGTTCCAGACACTCACCGAGGCCAATCCCTCCTACGAATGGGTCAGCAAGACTGGCGAAGATGTCTCCGGCAACTACACTGTGCGTCTTATCTCCCGCTCCGACAACACCGCCCCCAGCGGCCACGTTGTCCAGTGCGCCGACACTGTCGAGAACACAATCCTTATCATCAACGACTTCCTCCAGTTCCCCTCTGTGGTGACACCTAACGGCGACGGCATCAACGACCGCTTCGTTATCATCAACCTCGTAGAAGGCAAGGGCTATCCTATCAACACCCTCGACATCTACGACAAATGGGGTTCACGTGTCTATCACGCCGAAAACATCAGTACCGACGACCAATTCTGGGATCCCGCCACAACCAATGCTCCCACCGGCACCTACTTCTACCGGTTCATGGGCAAGGGCTACAGCGGAAACATTGAACGCAACGGTGTTATCGAACTGCTCAAATAGAACGCGAAAACGCAACATAATAAAGGGTGCCCTTCGGGACACCCTTTTGCTGCTATTCATATCTGTGGCAGCCACGCCTCTATATGCCCGCCAACGCGACACCTTGGGCATCGGAGGTCCTACCTATTTTGTGGAAAATCTCGGACAATGGCACCCCAACGTGCGTTTCAAAGCCCAGATGCACAACGCGGCTTTCTTTGCCGAGAACAATTGTTTCACCATCACCCTTCGTGAAAGGCCCAAACATGAAGATGACGAACATTTTCATCATAAAATAGGAACCACAATGCACGCCTACAAAGTGCATTTCGTCGGAGCCAACACCAAAGTTTCGCCTCAAGGAGAAGACATCGACCCCAACGGTGGTTACGACAACTATTTCTACGGCCAAGACACCAGCCGCTGGGTCTCTCACCTGCCCCACTACATGACCCTGCGCTACAACAACATCTATAACGGCATCGATATGGACGTTCGCATGGCCGAACACGCCATGAAAAGCAATTTCTATGTGGCACCCCATGCCGATGCGTCGCAGATTGTGATGCACTACGAAGGAGCCGAGAAGCTCTACCTCAGCAACGGAAACCTGATTATTCGCACCGCTGTAGGCGAGATTGTAGAACTCAAACCTTACGCCTATCAGCAAATAGGCGACTCAACAATTGAAATCGAAGCCCATTACCTGCACAAAGGCGACGAGGTGCGCATCATCCTGGCCAGCTACGACCACAGTCTTCCTTTGGTCATTGACCCTGTATTGCATTTTTCTTCATACACTGGTTCCACCGCCGACAATTGGGGCACTACTGCAACCTTTGACATCTACAAGAACACCTACACAGCAGGCTTGGTCTTTGCCGTAGGCTACCCCACCTCGCCGGGTGTGTACGATGGCAGCTACAACAATAATGCCGACATAGGCATATTCAAATTCGACACCAGCGGCACTCAACGTCTCTTCGCCACATACATGGGCGGAACACAGGCCGATATGCCGCACAGTCTCTTCGTCAACAGTTTCAACGAACTGGTGCTCTTCGGGACAACAGGGTCAAGCGATTTCCCTGTCACCCCTAACGCCTACGACGCCACCTTCAACGGCGGCACCTCCCTGCAATTCGAAAACACCACGCAAATTAATTTCCCGAATGGCAGCGACATATTCGTGAGCCGTTTCAGCGAAGACGGCTCCCAGCTACAGGCCTCCACATACGTAGGAGGCAGCGGCAACGACGGCCTCAACTACCGCCAACGCTACAACAACAGCTATTTGACTATCATGGCGGGCAACGACTCGCTCTACTACAACTACGGCGACGGTGCACGAGGCGAACTCATCACCGACGATCTCAACAACGTCTATGTGGGCAGCACCACTATGTCAACCGATTTTCCCACAAATGTCAACAGCCTACAACCCCTATCCGGTTTGAAACAGGAAGGCATCGTGTTCAAACTCGACTACAATCTGCGCAATATGATTTGGTCAACCTACCTTGGCGGCAATGGCGATGACGCTGTCTATTCCATTGATGTGGATAAAGATTACAACCTTTTGGTTTGCGGAGGAACCAACTCTACCGATTTCGCCACCACGCCAGAGGCCTTCCAAACCTCATACGGTGGAGGCAGCGCCGATGGTTTCGTGTGCAAGATATCCTATAATGGAGAACGGCTCATGCACAGCACCTATTATGGTTCTTCCGCCTACGACCAGCTATATTTCGTGCGCAGTGGCCGTAACGACGAAGTGTTTGTCTTCGGACAAACCAAGGCATCGGGCAGCACGATGATATACAATGCCAACTACAATGTGCCAGGAAGCGGTATGCTGCTGGCACGACTGCATCCCGACTTGGATTCGAGAGAATGGTCTACAGTATTTGGCACCACATTGGGACGTCCCAACCTCTCTCCCACGGCTTTTGCCTGCGACATCTGCAACCGCGTATATGCCGCCGGATGGGGGCGCGACTTTGTGGGCTACAATGGGGTGAACTGGAACACCGCCGGCACCACCAGCATGGAAACCACTACCGGGGCATACCAAAGCACCACCGACGGACAAGACTTCTACATTATGAGCATGTCGGAAGATGCTTCGCAACTGGATTATGCCACCTTCTTCGGCGAGGTTCATGGCCCCACCAGCAACGGAGGCGGCGACCATGTGGACGGCGGCACAAGCCGTTTCGACAAAATGGCCACGCTCTACCAAAGCGTGTGTGCCAGTTGTGGCGGCTACGACGGATTCCCGACCACTGCGGGCGCATGGTCTCGGCACAACAACAGCCCCAACTGCAACAACGCCCTGTTTCGTTTCAATGTCCACGACGATTTTGCCGTGGCCGACTTTGTGACCCCACCCGTGGGCTGCACACCTTACAATGTGCAATTCCTAAACACCGGTCGTGGCGATAGCTTCCTTTGGGATTTCGGCGATGGAAACAGCTCCACAGCAACCCATCCATCCCACACCTACACACAACCAGGAACATACACCGTGCGTCTCATTGCCAACAAAAACTATGGTTGCAAACCAAGCGACACGATGGAAGCCACCATCATGGTGCTCAATCCCGAAGGCAACAAAACCTTCGCCACCGCCAACTGTACCGGCGAAGCTATGCAAATCGGGGTCACACCCATGCTGGGATGCACCTACGAATGGATATCCGGCAACGTGTCGGACAACAGCATCGCCAACCCCTACGTCTACGAAAGCGGCAGCTACATCTTGCGCATCACCGCCCTTAGCGGATGCAGCCAAATCGACACTTTCAACGTACACTATATCGCAGTCCTCGACAGCCTCATCGTCATCTCCCCCACATGTCCTGGAGGTAACGACGGACGGGTGATCGCCCGCAACAGCTCCAGTGATTCCGACTCCACTCTCTATTATTGGGATGGCGTACTCGGCGACAGCATCAGCACCGGCTATAGTGCCGATGGTCTTATCCACACCCTCACCATTGTCAGCCACGGCTGTACACTCGACACATTTTTCACCATCTCAGACCCCGAAACACTTCAGATAGACAAGACCAACTCCACCATACTCTGTTCTGACGACTGCGACGGCTGGATACATCTTGACTACCACTACAACGATTACCCTGTGGGCGACACCCTCCTACAACACCTCTGCGAGGGCACCTACATCATACAAATCACCGACACTGCCGGATGCCCCTATAACGACACCACTGTCATCATCCGCGACACCATGTTGCGACACATGCGGGCCTGGGCCGACGACACCATCCTCTTCCTCAACGAAAGCACACAGCTGCACGCCACCCATATTCCCCGAGCCAACTACAGCTGGAGCAATGCCCACACCTTGGACCATCCAACCACACCCGACCCGACAGCCACACCCGAAGACACGCTCTCCATCTACACCGTCACCGTGGTCGACAGCCTCGGCTGCGTATGGAACGGCAATGTGACACTGCACTGCACCGAAGTCATCTGCGGCCGACCGAACATTTTTATACCCAACGTCTTCTCACCTAACGACGACGGCATAAACGACAAGCTCTGTTTTCGAGGCCAGTTCGTGCTCGACTTCGAGATAGCCATCTACACCCGTTGGGGCGAAAAAATCTTTGAAACCCACGATATTCACGATTGTTGGGACGGCCGCTACAACGGCAACTGGTGTTTGCCCGGCGTCTACACCTACTACTGTCGTGTCAAATGCGAAGCCGGAGAAGAAAATCTGCTCAAAGGCGACATAACCCTCATCCGATGAAAGACCAGTTTGTCATAGCCTGTCTCGCTGACCTCAGCATGAACGACTCCATCGTGTCGCACGCCTGCTTCCTTGCCCGAATGCTCAACAAGGGTATGATACTGCTATATGTCGAAGACCCGCATTACAAAGGTCCGACCATAGCCGAAGCCGAGACAATACTCAAAAAGATTGAAACGGCACACCCCGAAACCAGCCCTGCCCATGTGGCTATGAAAGGCAACACTCGTGAGATAATCGACGCCCTCCCCACCCTGCTCAACGGAGTGATAGCCGTGACCGGAGTAAACCCACAAACCCGTCGTAACAATCCTACCCATCCGCGACAAGTGCTGCACAACTTTGCCTCATGCAAGATAGCCTACCTCACCGTACAAGAACCACTCCGAGACAGCACGACATATCAGAACATCGCCTACAGCATCGACTTCCGTAAAGAGAGCAAAGAGAAACTGATCTGGGCAAGCTATTTTGCCCGTTTCAACCAAAGCACGCTGCACATGCTCCACTACGACTATCGCGACGAAGGACTCCACACAAAATGGCACAACAACATCATTTTTATGAACAAATTTTTCAAAGGTCTCGGAGTCAAATATCAAGAACATATAGTCGAAGGTCGAGCCGTATATCCAGAAACACGGGTCTGCGAAAACGCGGTACTGTTAGGCTGTGGGCTCCTCATCTCCGTCACCACCGACACACGCGACCGTGATGTTTTGGAATGGTTTGCCGGCGTACAGGAAGACCGCACCATCCGCAACAATGCCCACCTCCCTATACTCTATCTCAATCCCCGCAACGACATCTACGTCCTCTGCGACTGAGGCAATCCCGTCTCAATTTATCACCCTGAATCCAACAGCACATGCCCCTTACCCCCGAACAGGTAGCCAAAATACACCAAAAGGAAGCCACAACACCTCCTGCACTGAAGCGCAACCCACTCAACGACTACACCGAGGGGTGGTTTCACGTGACGCTGAACGTAAGAGGCGAAGCCCCGGTACTGGGCATCCTTGCAGGCAACCCCGAAGCCCCTGAAGGCAGTGCAGATGCACCAAGATGCGTGCTGACAAAACTGGGGGAAAAAGTGGAAGAAAGTTGGAAACGCAACCCTTCTATCTATCCTGGAGTCGAAAACATCGAGTTTCAAGTCATGCCAGAACATGTGCATGGACTGGT
>JAZUIX010000054.1:0-5042 GCA_045642445.1 Bacteroidales bacterium
ATTGCTGTGCAGAACGAGGAAGCGTAGCGGGCTACGTGACCGAGTGATAAACAGCAAGATGCCGGAAAACGCCCGAAATCGCAGAAAAGTATTTTATTTTTCATTATCTTCATACGTTGAATTTATAGAACCCACCTTTAGGTATTCCAGGTATTTTGGATGTTTTTTTGGGGCTTTTTGGAAAAAAATATGTGGTCACATAATAAAACTTGAATTTTGGGGTTATTTATTCAAAAGGTTGATGGTTGGCAGTTTTTCGGCTGCCGGTTGTCAGTTATCAATATCATAAAGAGAATGAAGTGCAGTATACCTAAAGGGACCCGCGACTTTCTGCCAGGCGAAATGGCTCGTCGCAACTATATTTTTGATACGATTCGCGAAGTGTTCAAGGCTTTCGCTTTTGAGCCTATTGAGACCCCCTCGCTGGAGAACCTCTCGACGTTGATGGGCAAGTATGGCGAGGAAGGCGACAAGTTGCTTTTCAAGGTGTTGAACTCGGGCGATTTTATGGACGGAGTGGATTTTTCGCAGGATTACCACAAGGTGGCTCCGAAGATTTGCGAGCGAGGCCTGAGGTATGATTTGACGGTGCCTTTTGCCCGCTTTGTGGTGCAGCACCGCGACCAGCTGACGTTCCCCTTCCGCCGCTATCAGCTGCAGCCGGTGTGGCGTGCCGACCGTCCGCAGAAGGGCCGCTACCGCGAGTTTTACCAGTGTGATGCCGATATGATTGGCAGCACTTCGCTGCTCAACGAGTTGGAGCTGGTGCAGATGATCGACGCGGTGTTTCAGAAACTGGATGTGGAGGTGACGCTGAAGATCAACAACCGCAAGGTTTTGGCGGGCATTGCCGAGCTGATTGGCGCTCCCGACAAATTGGTGGACATCACGGTGGCTATTGACAAATTGGACAAGATTGGGTTGGACAATGTGCGTGGCGAGCTGCGTGAACGCGGCCTCAGCGAGGATCAGATTGCCGCCCTGGATCCCGTGTTTGCCCTCACGGGCGATGCGGAGGCCAAACTGCAGCAGTTGAAGACTTTGTTTGCCAATAATGAGGTGGGCACCAAGGGTGTTGAGGAGTTGAACGAACTCTTTGGATATATCGCCCAGGTGCAGCCGAAATGCCATGTGGAGCTCGACCTCACGCTGGCACGTGGGTTGAACTACTATACGGGAGCCATCTTTGAGGTGAAGGCGCACAATGTGACCATTGGAAGCATCTGCGGCGGAGGCCGTTACGATAATCTTACGGGCATCTTCGGTATGCCTGATGTGTCGGGTGTGGGCATCTCGTTTGGTGCCGACCGCATATACGATGTGCTGACCGAGTTGGACAAATTCCCCGCCAATCTGGGTCAGTCGGCTCAGGTGCTCTTCATCAATTTCGGTGCCGAGAGCCTGCCTTACTGCATCGGTTGTGCCGCCCAGTTGCGTGCCGCGGGTGTGAGCACTTTGGTGTATCCCGACAGCGCGAAGATGAAGAAGCAGATGGAGTTTGCCAACAAATGCCAGGTGCCTTACGTGGTGTTTGTGGGTGAGACCGAGATTGCCGCAAAGAACCTGACGGTGAAGAATATGGCCACGGGCGAACAAAAGACGATGACCACCGCGGAATTGTTGTCGCAGCTGGGCAAATGATGAGGAACCTCCGGTATATAACATTGCTGTTTTTGTTGATCACGGGTGCTGCCGCCTGGGGTCAGGACACGGTGCGGGTGGTGGACACGGTGCGTGTGCGCGACATTGAGGTGGTGCACGACACGGTGGTGCTCCGCGTGGTGGACAGCAGCATGCTGCGCAATTTGCAGGAACGCGAGGCTTTGATGGCCGAGAAGGAGCGTTTTTACAAAGAGATATTCAACAAATCGGGAATCGACCAGTCGAAGATTGAGGCCGACCGCGACCACTACCGCCATCTGGTTGACTCGCTGCGTGCGCAGGTGCGTACCGCCGAGTTGGAGAATGTGCGCAAGGAGGAGGCCAACAAATACCTGGAGCAGAGGGCCCGCGATGCCGAAGGGCGTGTGGCGGAAGCCACCAATCGCAAGAAGAAGGTGAGGGCCATTCAGGGCATAGCGATGCGTTTTTATCGCACCCCGCAATGGGAGGTGCGCTTGCAACCCGCCGGAGTGGACGGCACCTACGACAAGGTGCTTCGCAACCGCAATGCGGGCAACATAGAGTTCGACTTTGTCACGGGTGCCTCGGTGATGCTGTGGGACCTGACCAAGTTCTTTAACAAAGAGCATGGATCTAAGAATATTGGCGACAGCAAGATAAAGATACCAGAGCTGCGCAAGTTCGACCAGGATTTTGCCTACGATTTGGGCATATATGTGGGTTTCGGAGGCAGCAATCTTTTCAAGAACTTTTATGTGGGGCCTTCGTTCCGTTTTGTTGATTTCTTCTATCTTTCGGTGGGGGTGAACATAGCCGAATACGATGTGCTGGTGTCGGGTTATCATGACGGCGATTTGCTCAAGACCGCCCAAACGATAGACGACGTTACCGCCAAGGCGTGGCTCCTCAAGCCGTTCATTGCCATGAGCATCGATTTGGACTTCCTCTCGTATATCAAGAAGTGATAACTTTTGATGTTTTAATTATCGAAATATCAATGATTTTTAATAATAATAATATTTTTTTGTATCTTTGCAAGTTTAAAAGGAGTGTATTGCAGTAGCCTGCACTCCGTGTAGGAATTTTATATAGTATACAGTATCAATATCTTGAATACCCTATGAGGAAGCCAAGACAAGAAAAAAATAGCCCTGTGTTGACATGCAAATGCTCGATATTGGATAGAAAATATTGTTCTATGAAGAAAATATTGCTCATAGTGTTGCTGACAATGCAGTCGCTTTGGTGTGTGGCTCAGACAGACACCTCTTTTTGGTTTGCCTACCCTTATTACACGCTGCACCGACCCGCCACAGCCGACCATTCATTTTACACTTTTGACCAATCCGCCAATGTCCACGTCGAATTTTTCGACATGGACACCGCCACTGGTGAAGTGATTTCCGACCCCTCCTTTACTCAGAGCTTGCCTCCCAATTGGACTTTCCTAACAGGCACCAACGTATATATGCGTGGCGACACCTGCTATCGAACCATAGGCATCCACGCCACCAGCACCGCCCCCATTACCAGCGTCTTCACCTCGCGCGACCACTACACCCTCAAGGGCCACAACGCCCTGGGCACCCATTTCCTCGTTCCCGCTCCAAAGAATGTCACCCGCCCATATAGTTCCAATTACATACGCTCGCTCCGCACCTGCATCGAAATCATCGCCACCGAAGACCACACCCAGGTGCAGATAGACCCCGCCGCCGACCTTCTCTGCGGCACTCCCGCCCACACTCCGCTCAACATCACCCTCCAACGCGGCCAGACCTACTATGCCCCCGCCGCCAGCACCGACCCGCAGCACCAGCTCGGGGGCAGCATCGTCACCTCCAACCACCCCATCGCCGTCAACATCACCGCCGACAGCGTCCGCAGCACCAACGACGTCCACTACAGCACCATCGGCGAGCAACTTGTCCCCTCCCGCCTCCTCGGCACCCGATACACCGCGCAGCGCTATGGCGACATCGACTCCGACAACCTCCAGATAACCTTCTACCCCCTCTACGACAACACTCGCTGTCTCTATGCCGGCGACCTCCCATCCTCCATCGTCCTCAACAGAGGCGACGACACCACCTTCTATACCCAAAGCACCTTCTGGTATTTCGAATTCGACAAACCCGTGGCAGCCTTCGTCACCGCCTACTTCGACGGCTACTTCGGCGGCACCATGCTGCCCCGCCACGACTGCTCCGGCTCCCTGCAGGCCCCGCTCCATCCTTCCACCTTCACCCGTCTGGAACGGTACACCGTCTATGCTCCCGACACCACCCGCAATATGTTCACCCTCTCATCGGGCGACACCATGACCTTCCCTTTTTGGTCTCGCGACTGGAACGACACCACCTATTATCGCACATACCTCGATTGGCAATATGGCCAAGACAGGCTCCGCAACCCATCCCCTTTCCGACTTACCGAACTGCTGCTCAACACCGACACCCTCTGCGGCTGCACCTACACCATCCTCACCGACTATGCCCTCGACGAAGGCTATATGTATTTCAACATGAACCAACACTACTGTCTCGGCGACACAGTGTTCTTCACCTTTGAGCGCGAGGGCATCGACCACTTCCAACTCACCGGCCCCAACGGCTTCTTCAACACCGAGGCCGACTCCCTCTATATTATTGCCGACACCGCCTACACCGGCTGGTACCATCTGCGCAACACCGACCCCACCGCCTGCGACACCGTCAACGACTCTATCTATATCACCATACACACCTCCTTCTACCAACAAACCCTCGACACCATCGTCGAAAACCAACTGCCGTGGCAACGCTTCGGCATTTCCTTCCATAACGATTTTGACACCACCTTCATCCGTCCCACAGGACTCGAAAACTGCGACAGCATCATCGACTATCACCTAAAGGTATATTTCAACCACTACGACACCGCCTTCTACTACCTCTGCCCCGACCAGTTGCCCGTGACCATCGACACCCTCACCTTCGCTCAAGAGGGCGACTACGATTTTGCCCACGCCGGCAGCCACGGCGAGGACAGTATTTTCACCATCTCGATCCACCTCATCCCCAGCACCGACACCACTATTCGCGACTCGATTCTGGAATCCCAGTTGCCGTGGCCCATTTTCGACACATTGTTTACCGACACCATATCCGACTATATCTACCGCACCTACAACCAAGCCGGCTGCGACAGCACCATACACTACAGCCTCTACATCTTTTGGGAAGGCGACCATTGCGACACCACCCTCTCCTTCGGCAACGTGGTAACCCCCAATGGCGACGGCATCAACGACCGTTTTGTTATCGGTGGATTGATTGAAAACAACTGTTTCAAATACAACGAGCTGTCCATCTTCAGCCGCTGGGGCCGACGTGTCTATCACCACATCAACATTTGCAAAGAAGAAGACTGGTGGGATC
>JAZUIX010000055.1:0-33074 GCA_045642445.1 Bacteroidales bacterium
GAGGCATAGCGGAGAATTGGGAGTGTAGCGGGCTACATGACCGAGTGACAAACAGCAAGATGACCAAAAACGGCCAAAATCACAGAAAAGTATATTTTCAAAATATTTCATGTTTACGTTGAATTTATAGAACCCACCTTAATAAAGGCGGCAGCCAATTCTCAACTCTTAACTAAAAGCCGGCTCCCGCCCAACGATAACCAATAACCGATAACCTTTACCTCAATTCACTTTTTAACATTTCTTCTTCTTTTTTACTTTTTTTGTGCTTCACTTTCTGCTCACTTACAGAGCGAACCATAAGCGAACCATAAGCGAAGAATATCCGAGGAATATCCGAGCCATATCTGTGGCTATATTTTAATATGTTTTAACATATTTATTAAATCACTCGGCATGAAAATCAAAAAATGATTTTAGAGCGTCCCCTCGGGACGCACACCTATCCACATCCCATACCCCACACTACAAGTGTGGGGTTATAGCACCGACTGATGTCGGTGGGATAGTGCCTTCGGCACTTTTTTGGATACTGTTTGCGGTGTACTTCTTATTATATAGCGGCTCAACATGTCCCAGCGGGACATCCTCACCGATAGGTGCTTTAACCCCACACATCAAGGACGCAAGTCCGATGTGGGGGGTTTGTAGTGGAGAGAGTGTCGCGCCCCGGGGGGACGCTCTAAAAATGTGAATTGTGATCTGTGAACTGTGATCCGACAATATAATGGGGCGGCAGCCAATTCTCAATTCTCATGTGTTTGCCCCCCATTTTCGGCCACCAAGTTGGTCATTTGGCCACAAAGCACCTTCCAAATGAGGTCGGGGTACATGAATTCCGCACCACTCATATATGCTCCGAGAACAGGGAAAAGCATCGAAACAAGGGGTTCTTGCATGTATTTTGAGCTCCAGAGGGCAAGATTTTGACATACTCTGTCCCTTTTCCGAGGGTCAGCATCTTGGGTGCCGAATGTTTTATAATGTCGTACATATTGATAATCTGCTTTTTAGATGAATTGTGAATTTGATTTTCCGACAAACGACAGTTCCGACAGTTGTTTTTTGAGGGGTATATTCTTTCCTTATTCTTACTTATATATCTATATATTAATTAGTTATAATAAGAAGGGATGAGTGTCGTCCATTTTTTTAATTGTCGTCTGTCGGTTGTCGGATTTGTTAGTTCTAATTTCTCCTAAAGGTTTGTCTTTCGGTTTCTATAACCTTTAACCATTATTTGTCCCATTTTGTCTTGATACGTCTGGTTTTGTCGAAGGCCAGCAGTTCCTCCAGTTCCTCGCGCAGCATCTTCGCTATGAGGCGTTTGCCGAGATGTTTCTAATACAAGAGATGCCATCGGCATCAAACATTGGTAGCCAGCCATTCGTATGGCTGGGAAATGGCGAACAAGACAGAGATCCCCATGCCGTAGGTATGGGATAGCCTTTTTTGAATGGAGAATGAAAAATGAAAAATCCGGCACCGCCCAATTCTCAATTCATAAAGTCCGATACCTAACGGCATCGTGAAACAAATACTACATAACAACCCAGCCATGGCTGGCTACCATATCAGATGCCTCCGGCATCATGGAACAAAGGTGTTGTTTCAATAATGCGAGATGTACAAAATATAATTCGTCAAATTCGTGTAATTCGTTGTTTCAACAAATCTCAAATTCAAGAAAATCGGGAAAAATCAGGAAGAATCGTGCATAATCGTGCATAATTGGGAAAGGTGTCAAAAAAAGTTTGTAATTTTGCAGCCGAGTTCCACAACAAAAAGACCCCGAAAAGTCTGCTGGAAATTTTTGAATCACAAAAAATTCGTATCTTTGCATTTTTATACAATAATATGATAAGATTAATAAAATAATGACACTCAATATGAAAAAGTTGCTTCTTATCCTCGTCCTGTGCCTCTGTTCGCTCGCTTCGTGGGCACAAATGTTCAACGATGTGGCCCCAACAGGTCAGACGCTGTATTACAATATCACCTCGACCGAAAACCACACCGTCGAAGCGGCACATCAACCTACAACTGATTTGTCAGGCGATCTGATTATCCCCAGTACGGTGGAATACCAAAGTGAAACCTATTCCGTCACCTCGATAGGGGCTTTTGCTTTCTCTAATTGCAGTGGCCTCACAATTGAAAATTGGCTGCCGCCTTATTGAATTGAGAATTGAGAATTGAAAATTGAGAATTGGGCGGAAACCCGCTTTTCAGTTAAGAGTTAAGAATTAAGAGTTAAGAACGACATTCCGGTATGAAACGAAAACGAAGAACGAAAACGAAAACGAAGAACGAAGAACGAAAACGAAAACCGCCGCCTCCTAATCACAAGTCACTAATCACAAGTCACTAATCACTACCCTATGCACATTCACCCCGATACACTACAGTTTTTTGAGGAACTGACCGAGAACAACAACCGCGAGTGGTTCAACGACAACAAGGGCCGCTGGGTGGCTATTCAGCACGACTTTCTCGACTTCACCGAGGCGCTCATCAACGTGATGACGCCCCTCGACCCAGGGCTGGGTCACCTACAAGCCAAGCAATGCGTATACCGCATCTACCGCGACCTCCGCTTCACCCTCGACAAACGGCCTTATAAGACCCACATCGCCTGTTTCCTGCCCGTGGGTGGCGACCGCACACAATGTGTGCCCGGCTACTATCTGCAACTCGGCCAGGGCGACCTCGGACCCAACGAGGGCTGTATGCTCGGGGGCGGAATATATATGCCCTCGTCCAAACAACTGGCCGCCATACGTCAGGAGATTTTCTACTGCACCGACGAGTTCAAGCACATCATTGCCGATCCCGAGTATGAAAAATATTTCGGCCACGGTTTTTTGACCAACAAAAAGCTCAGCCGCCCACCGAAGGGCTACTCCGCCGACTGGCCAGATATTGATTTGCTGAAATATACCGACTATACCACCATGTACGCCATGCCCCGTGAGGAGATCTTTGCCGAGGATTTCTTCGACAAGGTTGTCTCGGTTTGGAAAGCCTCGCTGCCCCTCAACCTCTTCCTGCAAAGGGCTTTGGAATAATCATTAAAAACAATTCTTTCTCATGAGCAACATATTCACTCCTTGCCAAATAGGTCCTATCACGCTGCGCAACAGAACCATACGTTCCGCAGCCTTTGAAAACATGTGCACCGGCAACCGTCCCAGCCAGATGCTCTTTGACTACCACACCGCTGTGGCTCGTGGCGGTATAGGCATGACCACCATAGCTTACGCCGCTGTTTCGCGCAGCGGCCTCAGTTTCGACGGACAGCTGTGGATGCGTCCCGAGATTGTGCCCGAGTTGCGCCGCCTCACCGACGCCATCCACGCCGAAGGGGCCAAGGCCTCCATACAGCTGGGCCATTGCGGCAATATGACCCACCGCGCCACCTGTGGACAGAAGCCCATAGGCGCCAGCAGCGGCTTCAACCTCTATTCGCCCACCTTTGTGCGCGGGATGAAAGAGGAGGAGATTCTCCAGACGGTGGAGGATTTCGGCACAGCTGTGCAGCTGGCACGCGAGGCAGGCTTCGACTGCGTGGAGATCCATGCCGGCCACGGCTACCTCATCAGCCAGTTCCTCTCGCCCTACACCAACCACCGACACGACAAATGGGGCGGAAGCCTTCAGAACCGTATGCGTTTCATGCAGCTGGTGATAAAGAAGGTGATGGAGGCGGCCAAGGACGATATGGCCGTGGTGGTGAAGACCAACATGTACGACGGTTTCAAGCGGGGTATGCAGGTAGAGGACTGCATAGAGGTGGCCAAGGAGCTGCAACGCCTCGGGGTGCACGCGCTGGTGCTCACCGCCGGCTTCGTCAGCAAGGCCCCCATGGCTGTGATGCGTGGCGCCATGCCTATCAAAACCATGGCACACTATATGGATTTGAAGAAATTCTGGTGGCTCAAAATGGGTATGCGTATGTGCGGCAAGATGGTCATTCCCACGGTGCCCTACAAGGACGCCTATTTCCTCGAGACCGCCCGAAAGTTCCGCGAGGCGCTCGACATGCCCCTCATCTATGTGGGCGGCATGGTGGACAAAAAGGACATGGAGCAGGTGATTGACGACGGATTCGTGGCCTTCCAAATGGCCCGTGCATTGGTGCGCGACACCGACTTTGTCAACAAACTGCAACGGGGCGAGTGCACCCGCAGCGAATGCAGCCACTCCAACTACTGCATCGCCCGCATGTATACCTTGGAAATGCGCTGCCACTCGTGTGTGGAGAACCTTCCGTCGAACCTCAAAAAGGAGATTGAGAAATGCTCGCATTAGTCACCGGTGCCACCTCGGGCATGGGGCTTGAATATTGCCACCAGCTGGCCGCCAAGGGGCACGACCTGATCATGGTGTCGAACCAACAGGAACAGCTTGACACGTTGCCGGCCCAATTGTCGCAAAAATACGGCATCCGTGCCATAGGTCGTTATCAAAACCTTGCCACCGACACGGCGGCACAGGAGCTCTACGATTGGTGCTGCGGCGAGAATATGCAAGTGGAGATCCTCATCAACAATGCTGGGATGTATTTCTTTCACGAGCTGACCCCCGACTACTACGCCAAAGCCGAGACCCTCTTCAAACTGCACACCATCACCCCTACCCGTCTCTGTCTCCTTTTCGGCAACGATATGAAGCAACGCGGTAAGGGCTATATTATCAACGTTTCCTCGCTGGCGGCCAAGTTGCCCACCCCAGGCATCACTATGTATTCCGCCACAAAGGCCTATCTGAAGAGTTTTTCCAAGTCGCTCTATTTCGAGATGCGGCCCTACGGCGTGGGGGTCACAACGGTGCTGCCTGGAGCCATAGCCACACCCCTCTACAACCTCAAGCCTGCCTTGATGAATTTCGCGGTCAAAATAGGCCTCATCAAAACGCCGCAATGGCTGGTGAAGCGGGCATTAAGGGGCATGTTCCGCAAAAAGCACTATGTGAAGCCTGGCGCTATGAACTACTATCTGCCTGTTTTGCTCAAACTTTTGCCCAACAATATAGAGACCAAGATATGGAAACGATTATCGTAACAGGGGCCACGGGTGCCATGGGAGGCGCTGCTGTGCGGATGCTGCGGGACAAGGGCTACAACGTCATAGGCACCTCTCGCCGAGCCGACAACGGAGAATGGCGCGAACTGGACCTCAGTTCCACCAAGTCTATCTCCGACTTTGTGAGCCGCCTTACAGCCGAAGGTGTCCGCATCGACGGTCTTTTCAACAACGCGGGCACCATGCTGCGACATTTTGAGACTACCCCCGAAGGCATGGAGCGGACGTTGGCCACCAACTACCTCGGCACCTACCTCCTCACGCGGAGCCTGCTGCCTTTGATGAACGAGGGGGCACATGTGGTCAGCACCGTATCGCTGACATGCTATATCGCCCACCTCGACAAGACACTTTTCGAATGTAGCGAGCAAGACTACAAACAGTTGGGACGCTACGCCAACAGCAAGATGGCGGTGATGCTATTTTCCGAGGAACTGCACAGACGTTACGGCGACAAGATACATGTACATGTATCCGACCCTGGGGTGGTAAACAGCAAGATGCTCCACCTCGACCGCTGGTTTGACCCCTTGGCCGATGTGGTGTTCCGCCCCTTCTGCAAGACCCCCGAGCAAGGCGCCACACCTGCCGTCAATGCCCTCACCTTCAACGGTTCTAATCCACTTCAATTATTCCGAGCCAACCGTCACCAAGACATCCCCCACAAGTGGATTATGCCCGAATTGGCACAATGGCTCTGGGACGAAACCGAACACCGACTCGGGCTCTGATTTTCTCCAAGTCATAGAAGTGTTGAAACAATAGAGAAAGGCTCACCTAAGAACAACTTTTAGACATCAGCATGAATTAAAAAATGATAGCCACGAGTACTAAATGGCACTCGTGGCTATCTATCAAAATGGTTGAGTTCTGATTATTCTACATTGACAAGATAGTAGGTCTTCTTGCCTTTCTGAACCAGGATGCTGCCACAGGACAAGATGTCGCTATTGGTGATTTTGCAATCCTCGCCCACTTTGGCCTTATTGACCGAGATGGAGTTTTGTTTCAACTCACGGCGAATCTCGCCTTTGGAGGCAAACATGCCCGTTTCGGCGGCGAGGTCGATGAGGCTGATGCCTGACTCCACCGTGGAACGTGCAACAGAGAACTGGGGCACGCCTTCGAAGACAGAAAGGATGGTTTCGCGGTCGAGGGAGTTGAGCTGCTCGGTGGTACCCTTGCCGAAGAGAAGTTCGGAAGCAGCCACAGCCTTCTCGTAATCGGCCAAAGAATGGACACGGCAAGTGATGTCCTTGGCCAAAGCACGCTGAAGAATGCGCTTTTCGGGAGCCTCGGCATGTTGACGTTCACATTCTTCCACCTCCTCTTTACTCATCATGGTGAAAATGCGGATGTAGCGAGCCGCATCCTCGTCGGAGCAGTTGAGCCAGAACTGATAGAACTTGTAAGGGCTGGTTTTCTTGGAGTCGAGCCACACATTGCCACCTTCGGTCTTGCCGAACTTGGTGCCATCGGCTTTGGTAATCAGCGGGCAGGTGAGAGCAAAAGCCTCGCCACCTTCCATGCGACGGATGAGCTCGGTACCGGTGGTGATGTTGCCCCACTGGTCGGAGCCACCCATCTGTAAGCGGCATCCCTTGGTGCGATAGAGGGTGAGGAAATCAAAACCCTGCAACAGCTGGTAGCTGAACTCGGTGAAAGAAATACCCGTCTCCATGCGTTTTTTGACGGAATCTTTGGTCATCATATAATTGACCGTGATATGTTTACCGACATCACGGATGAAATCGAGGAAGAGGTAATCCTTCATCCAGTCGTAGTTGTTGACAATTTCGGCACCATTGACGGGGTTGTCGAAATCGAGGAATTTGGACAACTGCTGGCGGATACAATCGACATTATGCTGCACCTCCTCGACGGTGAGGAGCTTGCGCTCGGCTGCCTTGAAGGAGGGGTCGCCAATCATACCTGTAGCACCACCCACGAGGGCCAGGGGCTTATGACCTGCCATTTGGAGGTGTTTGAGGAGCATGATGCTGACCAAGTGACCGATATGGAGGGAATCGGCGGTAGGGTCGATGCCCACGTAAGCCGTGGTTACTTCTTTGGAAAGTTGTTCTTCGGTGCCGGGCATCATATCGTGAATCATGCCGCGCCATTTGAGTTCTTGAACGAGATTTTTGTTCATAAATTATATTATATGGATAATATATAAAAAAGAGGTACTGCTTTGGGGCAAGTACCTCTTTCGTTATCTAATTATTATTATCTTACAATCAACTTAGAGGTAGCCTTCTGGTTGCCCACAACGACATTGACCAGGTACATGCCGTGTTGCAGACGCTGGCAGTCGATGGTGCGGGTATAGACGCCTTCGGCCATGCGACCGAGGTTCTCGGAATAAACCACCTTGCCGGTGAGGTCGTAGATCTTCACCACAGCGTTGCCAGCATTGACGACGGAGAGTTCCATCGTGGCCTGTTCAACGGCGGGGTTGGGATAGAAGCGGACGCTGTTGCTGCCAACGGAGGTCACAGTGGGGATGTCGAGGTATTCGGTAGAATCAACAATCTCGTTGGTGTGGTCGGTGACGTAGGTGCTGTCCATGAAGATACCACGGCCGTAGGTGCCGATATAGATGGCGTTGGACCATTTGGTTCTGGGGAAGACATAGTCAACCTCGGTGACACCGTCGTGGCCGGTGTAGCGGGTGATGCCGTAGTTGGAGAGCGACTGGCACATGGAGGTCACGGGGACACCCTTGAAGGCACCATACTCGTTCCAGCTGGCGTTGCTGGCGCTATTGGCCTTGAAGAGGCCGTCTTCGGTACCGACGAACACATTGCCGGAGGTCTGCTCAATCAAGGCGCTGTAGGCGGGAAGATTGTTGGCAACAGAGATGTCGCTGATGGTGTAGTTGCTGGCGGTAGCATTGTTGATGAAAACAACATTGGGGGCCTGCAAGCTGTCGAAGCCGTCGAAGGTGACGATGATGGCGTCCTTGCCCTCGCGGGGGTCAACGGCGATAGAGGAGATGCGGCGGTTGAACCACATATTATCGGCAGAAGCCATGATGGTGTCGGTAGTGGTCTTGTGGGACTTGACACCGTAATGGAGGTCGTTCCAGACGTTGTGGACGCTCTGGGAATAGTCGACACTATTCAAACCATGCACACGGGCGATGAAGGAGACACCGGTCTCATCGTTCTCAACAACCACAAAGGCGCAGTCACCATCCTGCGAGAGGACGCTGTAGCGGACGTGGTCGTGGGGGAAGGAAACGCCGTTGATGGCATAGATGTGGCTCCAGAAACGGGTCTCGGAAGTCTCGTCGAACACCTTGCGGAAATCGGTGGGCATCCAGCAGTAGGAGACATTGGAGTTGTCGGGTTTGTCGTTTTCAACGGTCACGGCAACCATGCGGCTCAGATAAGGAGCGGGAACCGTCTGGGTCATCTCGTTCTTCACAACAAAGTTGTGGTCGAAGACGTGGTAGAAGGGGAAATCGGCGTGGCCCTTGTCGAGAACAACCATGGAGTCGCCTTTCTGGATTTGGAACTTGGTGCTGTCGATATAGACCTTGTTGCCTTTGCGGAGCACGTATGTGAGGGTGTCGATGACGAAGGTGATGCTGTCGTTGGTGACGGTGTTATGGTCGGTTTCCCACAGATAGATCTGTCCGATGGCGGGGCCGTTGGCCACGAGGTCGGTCATGAGGTCGACATCGCTTGTCCAAGTCTGGGTGTTGGTATAGTCGGCATAGTCGGCGTATGCGCGGCCGATGGAGGCATTGGCTGCGGAAACGAAGACGGTGCGGCGCGAAAGAGGAGCATACTGGGTGAAGCGGGTAGCTGCCACGGTGCCGCCATTGTCGTGCCAGAGGATATTGGCTCTGTGGTTGGCCAAAGAACGGTTGGGATCATACCAGGAAGAATCGTTGACAGCGTTGTGGTGCTCCATACGGGCCTCGATGAAGGGGCAGCCGTTGCTGTTGGCACCGCTGATGATGGAACCGTCGGGCAGGACGGCCACACCGTTGATCTGCACGGTGTTCATACCATTGCTGATATTCATGAAGCTGCTGAAATCTCGTATGGTCGAGAACACACCGCCGTCGGTGGCGATGTGATAGCTTTCGTACATATACTGCTCCTCTTCAATCCAGATAGTCTGAGGAACGATCTGATGGATGCCGGAGTGGACGAAAGCCATGCTGGAATAGACCTGAGCCATGTAGTTGCCGCCATTGAGCTGTTTCTCGTTGGAGGAGGAAACGGTCCACTGGAAAGGAGCGTCCTCGACATAACCCTTACCAACCCAAATATTGGCGCCTCCGATGATGATTTTCTGGGGGTCGTTGGGGCTGACGGTGAGCGAGCCGCAAGTCTTGGCGGTAGCAACCGAGGAGAAGGGGGTCACGGTGTTGGAAGAGAGGAGGAGCCAGCTGTTGGTGTTTTTCGACTGATAGACGCCGGTCATGAGGCCGTTCTTGTCGTAAGCCAAAACATACATGAAGCTCTCATCCGAGGGGGCAATAGCCAGCAAGAGGCCTGCGGCATTTGCGCCGAAAGCGCTGCAGCTGCCGCTGATGTTCACGGGCTCGGAAGCGTTGACCACGTCGCTGATCTTATACAGGTTGCCGCCGTTGGCGAAGAAGGCGCGGTTGTACTGATTGGAGACGACCACCTCGCTCACATTGCCCTCGAAAACGGTGGCGGGAGCGTTGTTGAAGTCGCTCATCTGGCTGACATTCCAGCGGAAGAGGCCCTTGGGGGTGGCCACGAAGAAATAAGTGGTGCCCTGCGAAACCATGAAGGCCATATCGTTGACCGAGGCGAAATTGTGCTCGAGGTCGGTGCCGGGGTTGGTGCTGCGGATCTGGGCGAACTCGCGCGTGTTCTTATTGAACAAGAAGATGCCGCGGCCGAGGGCGGCCATCTGATACATCTTGTTGCCCTTGGTGTAGTAGCTTTCGCCGGTGGCGATAACGAAAATGCTGTCGTTCAGTTTCACCATCTTGCTGATGGGGAGGGTGAGTTCTTTGCCGTCAACGTAGCAGGGGATGTATTCCCACAAGTCGTCCTGAGAATCGGTTCTGGTATAGAGACCACCAGAAGCTGCGCCGGCATAGAGACGGGAGTCGGCAACGGTTCCTTCAACACGTCCGTCAACGATGATGGAGGTGACGCGACCGCCGATGTTGTCGGGGCCGATTTCAACAAGTTTGTCGCTTAAGTAATTTGCCTTTTGGGCAGTAGCAGCGCCTGCAAAACAGACAGTAATGCCCACTAGCAAGCCGAGAAGTACTTTTCTACTTTTCATAAGATATTAATTATTAATTAGATATTTAATTTTCTTTTATATGTTTTAACAAGCAAAGATACATCTTTTTTTTGGATAATCATAGTTTTTTATAAGAAAAATTCAATATTATTTATTCACAGGCAAAAAAATCCTCCAAAAAAGCCCCTCCCGCCTCAACTTTCGAGCCTCAAAAACGCCCCCAAAAACCTCCCAAAAAGCCTCAAAAAAGACCCAAGAAAACGCCCAAAAAGCCAAGAAAAAACGCCAAAGAGACTCCAAAAAAGCCTCAAAAAAGTTCCCCAAAAGCCCCCAAAAAGATTCGGAGATTGTTTTAATGTTCTCCCAAGTGATTCCGATATGATTCCGATATGAATCCGATATGGTTCCGATATGAATCCGATATGGTTCCGATATGGATCCGATATATAGGTCGGAATCATATCGGAAGTATATCGGATTCATATCGGAATCATGCGGTAGGCACAAGAAGGGATAAAGGAGCGTACCCAAAACCTAAGGCGTGACCCATACAAAACGAGGAATAAAAAACAAGTTTTTTTCAAAGGCCTAAAAAACTCAACAACGCGCATTTCCACAAACATTTACATCCTTATCGCCCCGACTAAAAAATCAAAAAAAGTTTTAAAAAAATATAAATTTGCACATTTATTACAATAAAGAAAATACTCTTCCGTTATAAAGTATATTTTTAAAAAAAGAACACCCCGGCCGAGGCCGGAACACAACAATAAAATAGAACTAAACAATATAATACATGGAAGAATCATCTGTCAACATTCAGGAACTAAACGAACGCATTTCCCGCGAAAGCGCCTTCGTGGACGCCCTCACTATGGAGCTGCGCAAGAACATCGTGGGTCAGAAACACATGATTGAAAGTCTGATGATAGGTCTGCTCAGCAACGGGCACATCCTCCTCGAGGGTGTCCCCGGTTTGGCCAAGACCCTCACCATCACCTCTTTGGCCCAGGCCATCGACGCCAAGTTCAGCCGCATCCAGTTCACCCCCGACCTGCTTCCCGCCGACCTTCTCGGCACCATGATTTATAGCCAGAAGAGCGAGACCTTCAACGTGAAGAAAGGCCCCATCTTCTCCAACTTCATCCTCGCCGACGAAATCAACCGTGCCCCCGCCAAGGTGCAGAGCGCCCTTCTGGAGGCCATGCAGGAGCGCCAGGTGACCATAGGCGAGAACACCTACAAACTCGAGGAGCCCTTCCTTGTCATGGCCACCCAGAACCCCATCGAGCAGGAAGGCACCTACCCCCTGCCCGAGGCTCAGGTGGACCGCTTCATGCTCAAGGTGGTCATCAGCTACCCCAAGAAGGATGAGGAGCGCCAGATCCTGCACCAGCACATGAACGGCGGCATGGCCAAGCAGCAGCCAATACTCAAGCCCGCCGACATTTTGAAGGCCCGCGACCTTGTCCGCGAGGTGTATATGGACGAGAAAATCGAGAACTACATCACCGACATCGTTTTCGCCTCGCGCTATCCCGAGCAGTACCAGCTGGGCAAGCTCAAAGGGCTCATCAGCTACGGCGCCTCGCCCCGTGGAAGCATCAACATGGCCCTGGCCTCGAAGGCCTACGCCTTCATGCGCCGCAGAGGCTACGTCATCCCCGAGGATGTGCGTGCCATAGCCATGGATGTGCTCCGCCACCGCATCGGCCTCACCTACGAAGCCGAAGCCGAGAACATCACCAGCGAAGAGGTTGTAAACGAGATTCTCAACAGAGTGGATGTGCCCTAATCAAAGCAATGGAACAGAACACTGATATTTATAAGAAAGTACGCAAAATCGAGATAAAGGCGCGAGGCCTCTCCCGACAATTGTTCTCGGGCGAGTACCATAGTGCCTTTAAAGGGCGCGGCATGGCCTTCAGCGAGGTGCGCGAATATCAGTACGGCGACGATGTGCGCAACATTGACTGGAACGTCACCGCAAGGCTCAACCACCCCTACGTCAAGATTTTCGAAGAGGAGCGCGAGCTCACGGTCATGCTGCTTGTGGATGTGAGCGGATCGAACCGTTTCGGCACCCATCACCAGTTCAAAGAGGAACTTGTGGCCGAAGTGGCCGCCACGCTGGCCTTCAGCGCCATCCAAAACAACGACAAGGTGGGAGTGATCCTCTTCAGCGACAAAATCGAGATGTTCATCCCGCCCAAGAAAGGCAGCAGCCACATCCTCCGCATCATCCGCGAACTCATCACCTTCCGCCCCACCAGCAACGGCACCAACCTCTCCGAGGCTCTGCGCTACTTCTCCAACGTCATCAAAAAGCGTTGCACAGCCTTCCTGCTCAGCGACTTCTACGACGACAACTACACCGACGCCCTCAAGATTGCCGCAAGCAAACACGACCTCGTGGCCATCCGCATCGCCGATGAAAAGGAGGTGAACCTCCCCGACCTGGGACTTGCCAAATTCTACGACCCCGAGACCTCGGAAACCATCTGGATAGACACCGCCGACTCCCACATCAGGCAGGATTTCGCCAACCGATACCAGCGCCATGTGGGCAAGGTGGAGGAAAACCTGCGCAAGTACGGCATCGACCAGACGGTCCTCTACACGGGCGAAGATTATGTCAAGGAACTCAAAAAACTATTTGAAATGCGTGGTGTTTAAACTTTTAGCCTTATGAAACGAAATATCATCGCAATACTTTTCCTACTGACAGGCCTCACCCTTGGGGCACAGGAGCCTTCGCTGCCGCACTACAGCTTCAAACTCGACAGCACCAGTCTTGTGTTGGGCGACCAAGTGACGCTATCGATTGAAAAGACAAGCCACTACCCCACCCTCGAAGAACTCACAAACAACGACGTAGTGGCTGTGAAACAATGGATGGACACGGCCAGCGGCACCCTCTACACCGCCCTCACCAGCTTCGAGATCGGCGAGCATTGGCTGCATATCGGCGACGACTCCATTATGCTTATTGTCAGCGATGTGCCTAATGTTGACACCACCTCTGCCGAAATCCGCGACATCGCCCCCATACTCCGCCAGCCTTACACCTTCTGGGAGATATTCCGCTGGGTGCTGCTGGCCCTGCTTGTGGCAGCTGTGGTTGTGGCAGCTATATTCGTCATCAAACGGATGAAAGAAAAGAAGCCGCTCATCACTATTCCCAAAGCACCCCCACTGCCCCCCGACGCCCGAGCGCTGCAGGCTCTCGAAGACTTGCGCCAGCGTCAGTTGTGGCAGCAGGGCATGGTGAAGGAATACCACACCGAGCTCACCGACATCCTCCGCAATTTCCTCGAAGAGGCCTACCACATCCAATCCACCGAGATGACCAGCGACCAGACACTCGACGCCTTTGCCGCCTGTCCTGCTCACACCCCCGAAAGGGCCTCCATGCTGCAACAAATTCTGCAAACGGCCGATATGGTGAAATTTGCCAAATCGGAGCCCCTGCCGTTCCAGCACGACAACTCGCTCAACTACGCCGTAGAATTTGTCAAAGCCTTGGCCCCGAAGCCCACTCCCGCCGCAACTCCTACCAACACTCCCCCTACCCCTGTCGAACAACCAATAAAAACTGACAAATGAACCACATCACCTTTGCCCACCCTTGGGTGCTGATATTACTGATTCTCATCCCGTTGATGACGGCATGGTACATTTTTCGCTATCGCAAACAAAAACCTGCCCTGCAGTTCTCCAATATCAGCCTCTTCAAAGGTGCCCGCAAAACCTTCCGCCAACGGTCATATCCGCTGCTGTTCGTATTGAGAATGGTTGCCGTCACGGCCATCATCATCGCCCTCGCCCGCCCGCAGAGCAAACTGAGCAGGCAGGAGATGAAGGTCGAAGGCATCGACATCGTGCTCACCATGGACGTGAGCGGCAGTATGTTGGCCGAAGATTTCAAGCCCAACCGTCTGGAAGCCGCCAAGAAGGTGGCCTCCGACTTCATCAATGGCCGCAAGAACGACCGCATAGGCCTGGTGGTCTTCTCCGGCGAGGCGTTCACACAGGTGCCCCTCACCATCGACCACAACGTGCTCACCAAACAACTCTCCACCCTCAAGAGCGGCATGATTAAGGACGGCACAGCCCTCGGCGACGGCTTGGCCACAGCCATCAACCGCATCAAGGATAGCGAAGCCAAGAGCAAGGTCATCATCCTCCTCACCGACGGTATCAACAACCAAGGTTCGGTCGACCCGCAGAGTGCTGCCGAAATCGCAGCCATGTATAACATCCGCCTCTACACCATCGGTGTGGGCACACAAGGGTTGGCCCCTTACCCCTTCCGCGACCCCTTCGGGCATGTCCACTATCAGAATGTCCCCGTAGAACTCGATGAGCACCTCCTGACACAGATGGCTCAATCGACCAACGACGGCCACTATTTCCGTGCCACCAACAAGAAGAGCCTGCAAAACATCTTCAAACAGATTGACGAGATGGAGAAGAGCAAAATCGACGTCACCCAGTACGCCCAAACCAAAGACGAATACTTCGGCTGGCTCATTCTTGCCGCCATAGCCCTCCTGCTTGAAATCCTCCTCGGGCTCCTTTACTATCGTTCCACACCTTAATATTTTGATAACCAAACTCCACTTCAAATTCATCATTCACTCATGATTCATTTCGAACATCCCCAATTGCTATGGTTCCTCCTGCTCATACCTGCAGGGGTTGCCTTGTGGATTTGGTTGCAGTATCGCAACAAAAAACGGCTCGAGCAGTTTGCCGACAGCAGCATGTTCGGGCGTCTCATTCCCGACGCCTCCCGCTGGCGCCCCGCTACCAAATTCGGCCTCATCATGTTGGCCGCGGCATTCCTCATCATCGCCATAGCCAACCCTCAAGAGGGCAGCAAAATGGTCAAAGGCGAACGCCTCGGCAGCGATATCTCCATCTGCTTGGACATCTCCAACAGTATGATGGCCGAGGACATCCAACCCAACCGCTTGGAGCGAAGCAAACGCATTGTGACCAATCTGATCAACGAACTCGGCAGCGACCGTATCTCGCTTGTGGTGTTTGCAGGCAGCAGCTATGTCCAGATGCCCCTCACCAACGACTACAGCGCCGTAAAACTCTTCCTTGACCAGATTGACTGCTCCCTCATCAGCGCCCAAGGCACCGCCATCGGCGACGCTATCAATAAAGCCATGGAGACCTTTGGCTACGGCGACCCCGACCGCGAATGGGTCAAGAACCAAGGCCGTGCCATCATCGTCATCTCCGACGGAGAAAACTTTGAGGACGATGCCGAAGCTGCCGCCCGTTCCGCCGCAGGCGAAGGGGTGCGCATCTGCACCATCGGCATGGGTTTGCCCGAAGGCACCCCCATCCCCGAATATCGAGGAGGCATAAAGAGCTACAAACGCGACCGCGAAGGCAACACGGTGACCACCAAACTCGACGAGGCCACTCTCACCTCTATCGCCCATGCAGGCAAAGGTGTCTATGTTCGAGCCACCAGCATCAACTCAGGTGTGCAAGAGATTGTGCACCTCATAGAAAACCTCGAAAAAGAGAATTACGGCGAGGCTATGTTTTCCGAATACGAGAGCCGCTACCAGTACCCTCTCGGAGCCGCCCTCATCTGCCTCATCGCCGAACTGCTCATTTTCGAACGCCGCAACAAGAAAATCAACCTCGATAAGATTCTAACCAAGAAGTAGACACTCTTACGCCCAATGAAAAAGATATTTGTCATAACCCTGTTGCTCCTCTTTGTGGGAAATGCCATAGAGGCACAAGACCATGCCGTGCGCAAAGAAACCCGCAAAGGCAACAAGGAATACAAAGCCAAAAAATACGAACAATCAGAGGTGAGCTACCGCCGTGCCATTCAGCACGACAGCACCGCCTACCGTGCCCAATACAACCTCGGCAACGCCCTCTATCGTCAAAAGAAATACGACGAGGCGGCTCAGCATTACGAGCAGGCCCTCCACGCTGAAGGTGTGAAAGACAAAACCCGCAGCAACATCTTTCACAACAAAGGCAACAGCCATCTTCAGGCAGGCCTTCAAAAGGAAGATCGCGCCCAGGGAATGCAGGATTTCAAACAAGCTGTGAGCGACTACCAGGAGGCCCTCAAACTCAATCCTAAAAACGACAGCACTCGCTACAATCTTTCATACGCCAAGAAACTGCTCGAGCAGGCCCAACAGCAGCAACAGCAACAACAGCAGCAAGGCGGCGGTCAGGACAACAAGCAAGACCAAAACAACAAGGATAAGAACAAGCAGGACCAAAACAAACAAGACCAAAATAAAGACGGCAAGCAGGACAAAAAGGACCAGCAAAACCAGCAAAACCAGCAAAACCAAAACGACCAGCAGAACCAGCAGGACCGTCAGCAGCAACGTCAACAGCAGCAGCAAAAGCAGCAAAAGAAACAAGATGCCGAGCGTCTGCTTGAAGCGGTGAAAAATAATGAAAAGAACACCATGAAAGAGAACGCCAAAAAACTTGAAGTGGGTTCGCCCAAACATATTGAGAAGGATTGGTAATTAGTGATTAGCGAAGACAGGACAATTATGAAAAGACATATTTTAATCTTAATTCTTTTAGCCTCAGCGCTTATTTCCCAAGCCCAAGAGCTCACAGTTCGAGCCCCTGGTCAAGTCGAGATAGGTCGCCGTTTTGAGATACGCTATGAAATCAGCGCCCGTGCCAACGATTTCCACGGGCCTTCGTTCAAAGGTCTCAGCGTTCTCTCGGGCCCCAACGGTTCGCTCCAAACAGGCATGAGCATCATCAACGGCCAGGTGTCTCACTCTGTCACCTCAGGTTTCACCTACATCGTTCTGGCCGATGTGGAAGGCACTTTCAATATCGGCTCTGCCTCCTGTGCTGTCGACGGGAAACGTGTCACCTGCCCCGGGTTCACCATCAAGGTTGTCAAAGGTAGCGGCCAACCCCAGCAGAGCAGCAACCAAGGCTATAGTCAGGCTTACGGCCAATCACGCCAATCTTCGGCACAACCTGCCCAATCCTCCAATATTGACAGCAGGTCACTCTTCGCCCGTGCCAGCATCAGCAACAGCAATCCCTACCAAGGCGAGCAAGTCATCCTCACTTACAAAATCTACACCCAGGTATCGCTCAGCCAATATCAGATAGACAAACTCCCTGGCAACAAGGGTTTCTGGAGCGAGGACCTCACCAAGAACGGCAATGTGAAACAATACGAAGAGACCGTTGATGGCCGCCGCTATATGGTGGCAGAGATCCGTCGTGGCGCCCTCTTCGCCCAAGAGAGCGGCAAACTCACTATCGAACCCCTCGACCTCGACGTGCTGGCCCTCGTGCAACGTCAGCGGCAACGCACAGGTTCCTTGTGGGACCTCTTCGACGACCCCTTCTTCAACCCCACCCAGGCAGTTGAAAAACATCTCCGCACCAACAGCATCAACGTAAACGTGAAACCCCTACCCGCAAGCCCCGACGGCTTCAGCGGTGCTGTGGGCAGTTTTGACGTCAAAGGCGAGGTTGACACCCGCGAAGTGAAAGCCAATGAGGCCATCACCTACCGTCTCACCGTCAGCGGAAACGGCAACCTGATGCTCATCGAAGCCCCTGAAATCGATTTCCCCAAGGTATTTGAAGTCTACGACCCGCAAATCAACGACAAACTCAACCACACAAACAGCGGCATCAGCGGCAGCCGCACCTTCGAGTGGGTACTCATCCCCCGCAACCAAGGCAATTACGAGATACCTTCTGTCAAGTTCGTTTTCTTCGACTCCAACACCAAGAAATATGTCACCAAGACCGTCGATGCCATCCCTGTCCGCATCCACAAAGGCGACCCGAACTCGATGAAGAACGTCACCAGCAACAAGAGCGACGTCAAACTCCTCAACAGCGACATCAACTATATCCAGAACCGCACTCAAAGTTTCTCTCAACGCGACAAGAAAGATGCCCCCAAAGTCTGGTTCTTCATCCTGTTGTTCCTCATCATTGCCGCCACTATCGGCCTTATCCTCTACGGACGTCATCGTCAGGCACAACAACAGGACATCGCCGGTATGCGACTACGCCGTGCCACCAAAGAGGCCCGCAAACGACTCAAGAAAGCTGCCGCACACCTCTACGACAACAACGACAACCTCTTCTATGAAGAGATCTACAAAGCCATTTGGGGCTGTTTGGCCGACAAATACAATATCGAGCTGTCGCAACTCAGCAGCGACACCGTGCGCGAATGCCTCGTTGACAAACAGGTGCCCGAAGAGCAGCAACAACGCATCATGCACACCCTTCAAGATGTAGATTTTGCCCGTTTTGCCCCTGGCGATGCCACCGCAAAAAAACAGCAAATCTACGACGAAGCCCTCCAAATGATTGTCATGATTTAAGACTATTGATATGAAACGCATACTCACCATCTTATTCCTTTCCCTCGCCACAAGTCTTCACGCACAGGATCCCGCAGCGCTGATGAAGCAAGGCAACGAAGCTTTCAAAAACGCCGACTACACTCAGGCAGCCTCCTCCTACGAGGCCATACTCAACGCCGGCTACGAGAACGCCGACCTCTACTACAATCTCGGCAACGCCTACTATCGCTTGGAAGAGTTCGGCCAAGCCGTTCTCAACTACGAACGAGCCCTCCGTCTCAAGCCCAATTTCCGCGATGCCCGCCAAAATCTCGAACTCGTCCAAAGCAAGACCGAGGACCAAATCACCCCGCTGCCCGAATTCTTCCTCGCCAAATGGGCAAAATCCTTCATCGGCTGGTTCAGCCCCGCTGGCTGGAGAGTTGTCCTCCTTATCATCTTGGCTCTTCTGGGGGCACTTCTGGTATTTTTCTTTCTGTGCAACGACTACCGCTGGCGCAAAAACTCCCTCATCGGCAGCATACTGGCCACATGCCTGCTGCTGATAGCAATTGCTGCGGCCATAGCCTCCAGTGCCAGTTTCAACCACCACGACAAAGCCGTGGTAACAGAACCTATGATTGTTGTCAAAGGCTCTCCTGAAACCTCCAGCATCGACAAACTTGTGCTGCACGAAGGTACCGAACTCGACATCGAAGAAACTCTCGGCGATTGGCACAAGGTTCGCATCGCCGATGGCAACACCGGCTGGGTTCAATCCGACGAAATCACCATCATTTAATTCCCTACCATGAAACAAATACTCCTTTTAGCTCTGATAGCGCTCACCTTCACTCTCTCCGCACAAGAAAAAGTCGAATACATCGACGATGAAGAATGCGGCTGCGAGCTGGTCTTTATCGACGGTATTCAAACCACTCAGGACGGCGACCGCTTTGGCTTCAAAAGCGAGGACGGAGCCATCATCACTCCCAACAAATACCTCTTTGTCGACAAATTCCACGGCAACTATTGCAAGGTATATATGAACTACGACAGCTGTGGCCTCATCAACCGCAAAGGCGAGCAGATCATTCCTTGCGACTACGCCGATGTCGACTATCCCCACGAAGGGCTCATCATGGTGCGCCGCGACAGCCTCTACGGCTTTTTCGACACCTTGGGTCGTCAACGCATACCCTTCCTCTATCCTGCCGCTTCATCGTTCAATGAAGGCCGCGCCGTGGTGGCCGCCTACGTCGATTCCTTCACCATCGGCTACGGCTACATCGACACCACAGGCAGCATCGTCATACCCCCCATGTACCAGTACGCCTACCCCTTCTACGAAGGCTATGCGGTGGTGAAAAACTACGACCGATACGGCATGATCAATCTCGCCAACAAAGAGGTGCTGCCTATCAAATACGAAGTGGTCACATCATTCATCGATGGCGTGTTTTTTGCCGGTGATGGCGAAGGAGTGGCCATGTTCAGCAAACAGTTCAAGCCCCTCACCAAACCCATCTACACCTACATCGTAGGCAAAGCCGAAGACTACTACCTCGTCTACCGCGACAACAAATACGGCTACCTCAACGCCAAAGGTCGCGAGGTAATACCCTGCATCTACGACCAGGCAGGGCTCTTCGACCAAGGCCGAGCCTCGGTATCCATCAACAAGAAATGGGGCATCATCGACCGCAGTGGCAAAGCTGTCCTCCCCATCGAATTCGACAACAGCGGCTACCGTTCCGAAGCCTACCGCTACCACGACGGCCTCGCCCTCATCGAGAAAGACAATAGATACGGCTACGCCGACATCAACGGCAACATCTTGATATATCCCTGCTTCGAAAACGCCTATCAATTCTCCGACGGCCTCGCTCCTGTATCGTTTGGCGGCTGGGGCTACATCGACACTAAAGGCGACTTCTTCGTCCCACCCGTGTTCGACATCGCCGGACCCTTCAAATGGGGCCGTGCCGAGGTCATCTACAAAGGCGAGGTACACAAGATGAATACAGAAGGCCGTTGTGTAAAAAACTGTAAAAACGCACCAAAATCATGGAGACCATAGCCACACATCCCGGCATAGTGATTGCTTCAACCTCACAAGAGGTACAAGTAAAAATGGAAGTTCTCAGCGCCTGCGCCTCGTGTCAGGCCCACAGCCATTGCGGCTTCGCCGAAAAGAAAGACAAAATCGTCAACATCGCCACCCACGACTGGCAGGACTACCATCCCGGCGACACCGTCAACGTCATCATCAACTCCGGACGCGGCATCCAGGCAGCCATCATCGCCTACCTCATCCCCGCCATCCTCCTCCTCGCCACCCTCATCACACTCCTCTCCCTCCACGTCCCCGAAACACTCACCATCCTCTTCACCCTCCTTGTCGTCGCCCTCTACGGCGTTATCCTCTACCTCTTCCGTTCTCGCCTCCAAAACAAGTTTACCTTCCGCATCGAGAAGGCCTGAACCGAAGACCTCACCCCCTAATCAAACATCCTATTTATTTCAACAAATCGTTGTTGATTAATTCCGTCAACCGCATGGTTTTAATCAAATAAAAAGTTCTAATTTTGCATTTTGAAAAATAATATTCATTGCGCAATGAAAAACAAACGTCAGAACACAGTCATCTTTGCTTTCATCGGCCTGTTGGTGATAGCTTTCGCTTTCCCCTTAAACGCTCAGGCACAGGCCCCTCAAACCGAAAACAAGTACAACGACGACTTCCATTCCTTCATCATCAACCGTCTCAAACAAACCGTCCAGCAACGCGAGAAACAGATGAACAAGAAAGTCCAACAAATGCTCATCAACCTCCCCAATGCTGAAAAATTGTACGACGAAACCTACGTCCGCATCACCACCGACGTGCAAGAGGACACCACCGAGGACGGAAAGCCCGAAATCAACTACGTATTCAACATCGCCTACAACTGCCACCATTTCGAAGGCACCGAAGACGACTACCCCTCTGCTGCCTATCAGTGGAACACCTCCAACTCTTGCCGCGCCATCTGCAACATCACCCGCCAGATGATCGACAACGAGCTGCCCGACATCTTCAGCCCTGGCAAAAACGTCACCATCACCGTCACCTCCACCACCGATGCAGCCGAAATATCCCACATCGACTATAAAGGCGAATACGGCGACTTCCGCTACATGCCCGCCGTCTTCAACGACGAGAACGTCCGCATCTCGTGCGACACCAAAGACGGCATCACCTCCAACGCCCAGTTGGCCTACATCCGCGCACAAAGCGTCCACGACTATTTGGACAAAAACGTCAACAGCCTCAAAAACACCATCAACAACTACCTCTTCGTTACCCGCTGCTTCGACATCACCGGCCCCCACTACCGCCGCAGCAGCCTTCAGATTGTGGTGCACGGCGCTTTCGACGCCCAAGCCAAGAGCATGGAAGCCGCTCTGCTCAACGACGAATATGTCGACTTCAACATCCCCGTAACCGAGGAAAACGCCAACAGTAAGACCTACGCCCTCATCATCGCCGACGAAGAATACACCGCTCCGCTGCCCAACTGCGATTTCGCCTCCAACGATGGCGACATACTGCGCGAATACTTCGTCCGCACCCTCGGCATCCCCACACGCCACGTCAAAGTGCTCCACAACGCCGGCCGCCAAGAAATCTACGACCAAGGCGTACACTGGCTCAAAGACATCATCAAAGCCCAAAACGGCGACGTGCACATCATCCTCTACTATGCCGGCCACGGCATCTGCAACGAAAAATATGCCCCACACCTCATGCCCAGCAGCATCGATGTGAGCAAAATACGCGCTTTCCGTTCCAAAGACGGAGCCTTGCCCGACAACATCGTCCTCAAAGGCGGCGATGCCGAGAAAATCCTCAACCAGTGCATATCTTTCGACACCCTCACCGGCTGGTTCAACCGCACCGAAGCCCTCAGCTTCACCTTCATCATCGACGCCAGTTTTGACGGCATACAGCGCAGCGGACACACCTTCTTCGACATCAAGAAAGAATCCAAACGCTACCGCACACCGCGCGTGCGTAACGACATTGTCATCTTCATGGCCGCCGATGGCGACAAAACCGCCTATTCCTTCATCGACCAGCACCACGGATTCTTCACCTACTACATCCTCAAAGAACTCAAATACACCCGTGGTGAGGCCACCTTCCAAGAACTCTTCAACAACGTCACCAAAAACCAGGCCTACGAATCCTCGCTGCAAGGCAAACTCCAAGAGCCCAGCATGATCATCGGAGGCAAACTCGGCGAAGACTGGGGCAACCGCACCTTTATCAACAACTGATCCAAAACGATTCAAACCTATAAAGGGTGTCTCAATTTGAGACACCCTTATTTTATTGCTTTTCAACGCGAACACCCGAGAATATCCGTTAATGCCCCAAAATATCTTTTCAACGAAAATATCCGTTTATATCCAGTTAATGAGAAAAAATATTTACAAAAATTCATAATCATTTGCGGATATTTGCGTTGATTCATAAACGCGGACAGCACACTTCCACCTCCTCTATATGACTGAGGTCGTCGAGGTTAAGTCCGTATTCGTGAAGCAATTTAACCTCTTTTTGCTCCGAAGTCGTATTGCTCAAAAACTGGTAGTAAAGGCCGTTTTTTGCAAAAACAAACAACATTTTCTTACGAACGAGATATATTGTCGTGGTATTTTCGGTATTAAAATTTGTTAAAAAAGTTTCAATTTTTCGCCTTTTGATATGAGAAGGGTCGTAGTACATTCGTTGTAGATTCGTTGCAAGTTCGCTATAGTAGCGAAGAATCAACGAGTTATAAACGATGTTGCATTTGGGGAGAGTAAAAGTGTTTCCATGTTTCCTGTTTCCTGCTATTAGTTTGAGAATGCAATTTTAGTTTTTATATTATTATATATAATAGTATTTATTTAATCTTATAAATGTAATCCATTTTAATGTGCATTGCAAAACACATAGAGGAAACATGGAAACATGGAAACATTTTCCTTAGTCAGTTTTTTTCACCTTACAATAAATACATTTACCGACTTTTTCAATATTATTCTGATTTTGCCCATCTCTTGTTCTAGAGGAGCATCCTGCGGCTATCAAAGCCTCACGAAATTGTTAGTGTCAAATTGGTCAGGAAGTGCTGCATACACCTCGGCAAACCACATTTCATAACCAAAGTTCTTTTCATTTTTTCATTCAGCCTTCCAACTTTCGGTAGTGGCAATTAATCACCTCTCGGCAATCGTCATGCCAGTTGTGCATTCCGTTGCCTAAACAGTTTTTAAACACCTTGCAGTCCTTGCACATTCCTCTGCGGGCCCACTCACGGTTGCGGAAGGGTTCGAACTTGTGCTGCCACACATCATAAAAATCGTCTTTATAGATATTGCCCTGACCGAAGGCGTTGCGATCGATGTTGGGGCAGGCAGATATGGTGCCGTCTATCAGCACCGAAGCAATGTTGATGCCCGCATGACAGAAATAGGGGTTCTGCCTTACCTTGCGTTCGTATCGGCCCAAATAGCCCTCACAACTATAGGTCACATTCATTGCCGACTCCTTCGCCTCGCGTTTGTGCTTGATAAATTCCATCAATTCCACATACTGGCTGTTGCTCAGATGCAACTCGGGGTAGTCCTTGGCACGACCTATGGGGATGATGGTGAATATCCGCCATTGCGGCACTCCAAGAGAGGCCAGCAGGTCGTGGATTTCTTGCAGATGGGGCAGGTTGCGCTGGTTGACGCAGGTCACCACGTCGAAGTTCAGCCGCTGCTCTTGGGCAGCAATAGCGATGGCCTCCACCGTGCGGTTGAAAGTATTTTTGCGTCCACGCATCCAGTCGTGGTCCTCGCCTATGCCGTCGAGGCTGATGGTGAGGGCCCCCATGCCGGCAGCCATCAACCGACGATGCATCTCTTGGGTGTAGAGTTGTCCGTTACTCACCATGCCCCACCCCGCACCACGTTTGCGAAGCTCGCGACCTATCTCGCAAATGTCGCTCCGCATCAAGGGTTCGCCCCCTGTCAGGACCACGGTGAATTTGTGTTGCAACTCCTCCTTGGGTATGGTGTCAAAAGCACGCAGAAAATCCTCCATAGGCATATCTCTGACGCCACTGTCGAGGGTGCAGTCGCTGCCACAATGTATGCAATGGAGGTTGCACCTCAGGGTGCATTCCCAAAAGAGATAGTTCAACTCATGCACATCGGTTTCCAGCTGGCGAAAACGCCTGTGCAGCCATGACTCCACCTTATTCATCGGCAATTTTTTTCAACACAATATCAATAGTATCCGCATCGGAAAGATCGGTGAAGAGTGTATCCAACACCTCAAAGCGATTCTGCCTGTCCGAAAACTCAAATCTGGTTCTATCATTATAATTATCCCGATCCACGTCTGCATGCACCACCCCTGTCGAGTCGCTAAATCCCTCAAACTCCCAACCGCTACCATAATTATCTGTTTCCCAGCGAGACTTGAGAAGTATTCCTTCGATGGGGGTGCTGTTCTCATCCATTACTCGAAAAATCAGATGGCTCATTGGACTGTAGTCGCCAAAATCTTCCTTTGTGCCGTAGCAGGCTTGGAAAACAAACATCGCAGCTGTAAGCGAGCAGCCTTTCAGGATTTTTCGTATTATCTTTTTCATGGTTATAATTATTTTTCGTTCTTGGGGTCAAGTGTCACGTTCACCTCTTTGGTCAGCGTGCCCTCATACCAATGTCCATCACCACCGCGATATTCGTTGTGCTCCACTGGCACAACAACCGTGGTGTCGCGATAGGCCCCATGCTCGTTGCTGTCCACGTCGCGAAAAGCTATCGAAATCTGCTGATCAGGAAAGGCATTGTGTTTCGGTAGGTGGTAGTATCCGTCAGCATCGGTAGTGTCGAGCAAGTTATAACGTCGAGGACTCACCTCAATACCCTCCACGGGGGTGCCATTCTTGTCGGTAACATGGCCGCTGATGTCGAAATCGGCTGACGGGCACCCGTATTCGGCTTGGAATGGATCGCACCCATAGTTAACACCCAGCACGCCAGCCATAGCAGCCAGCAGCAATCGACGCATTTTAATAGTTTTCTTCTTCATAACAATCAATTTTCATTAGCAGATTTCTATCGTCCTTTGCAGCGCTCGTAGTCTTCCTCGGTGAGGGTATAGGTAAGTCTCGAAAAGAGTATATCGCCGTGGAAGGTCAAGCCTGGGTTGGGTTCTTCTTGGTATGCATAGTTATCGGAGCCAAAGGCGTAGGGCCCCCACACAGTATCGCTGTCGGGATAGAACACCCGAGTAGTGCCATCATCGAAAGCAAAAGCGACACTGTCGCCCCAGTATTCACGTTTCATTGTCGACTCAATACACATCTTGCAGGTATTTCCGAGATGTCCGCCCACATACTTCGTCTCGGTGCCGTTCTTCAAAGTGTCGACATGCGTGCGCACGCTGTCCTCTACGGGTTGCCAATCGTTCCAGCCGCCACTATGAATGCAGTAGTATCGCGTAAGCACCACATCGTGTCCGCTTTGATTTTTCACCACGCACTCTTCGGTGCAACCTGGGTCGCACGAAGTCAACATAGCCATACTCACAAAAACCAGCACAATATTAAAGATTGTTTTTCTCATATTCTTTACTTAAAGTTCGTTTCTTATATAACGTTTGACACCCCCAAATATTACAAAATTTTTAAAAAATCTGGTCACTCAACTGTGGGCAACAGCCCCACCATTCCAACATACAAATCTAATAACCAATTCAAAAAACACTCATTTCAGAAGCCTATGCTCACACCTATCTCATGCAAATCACAATGCTGATACAAGGGCAGCAAATTGGCAGTTGCGCTAATGTTCTTCACAATTCCCTTGGGCAGAACAACGCCCAACGACAGCTCCAATTTCCACGCATTGACACCATGTCCGTAGACCGTTCCCATATATTTTGAAGTCATCAGATTATATGCTGGGAAAACACTCATCATCCAACCTGTTTTCTTATCTCCTTTTGGGAAATAGCTCCACCGCAGCGGCAAACCTACATTAAGTCCGCAAAGGCTCTCAACGCTGGTGCGTTTCGACACATTCACCGAGTACCCCCCAGGATTACGATTGCCTTTTATTTCAAACTTTTGAGTAGTACTCACCACAACATCTGCCCTATGCCAGAATCCTTCTACCGACACCCCTGCTTCCATCCTGCTCCGACGATTGTCGACCAAGGTGTAGGTGACACCCACATTGCCGCGTAGCATCTGCAACGGTTTGGCTGAAAATGTCCTGTGGGCATCCAATCCATACTCACCTGTTCCCAAATCGCCACCTTGCGTGTTCCACTCTGCTACGGAAGCCCCCGTGGTGTTTACTCCCAACATAGCCGAAAAACGCAACCTCGAATCCGTTTCGGGCCCATCTGCTTCGGCAAGATCAAAAGGTTGGTAATCGACATACGAATCATCTATGTCAAGTGGTGCGGATGTAGAGTCATGTGTAAGACCCTCAACTGGAGTCGGCTGCAATTGTGCTATATATTCATCAAATTTTGGTTGCTCTATGTTTTCTTCAGCAGGGATCATTTGCGAGGTTGCTGACCCTTTGTGTGTGTTGGCAACCTGAGGGATTGATGCGAGGACTTTGGATGTTGGTTCTGCCCCAGGTTCAACGATGGCAGCATTACCACCATTGTTTTCAGCAACAATGATTTCTGTTTGAGGCAACGGTTCAGGGTTCCATAGTGCCAGGCCTATAGCCGACATTATCACCACACACCCCACAATGGCTGCCCAACGCCGTTGCTGTCGAGCCTTCCTCCTCAGTTTGTCAGCCAAGGAATCCTGTAGGCGTTGGTCTTCACCATACTGTTTCAAAAGTTGTTCCAAATCGTTCATCACCATTTTCCCTCCTCATTGTTTTCCAACAGCTTGTGCAATGTTGAATATGCACGGCTGATGATAGTGTTAATATTGCTGATGCTCATTCCTGTGGTTTGAGCCATCTCGGCACTTGTCATACATTGTTTGTATTTAAGGTCTATCAGTTGGCGTTGTTTCTCAGGCAATTTGTCAATAGCCTTGGCCAACCGCAAATACTGGTCATCACCGTCTTCTTCGGCAACATCAAAATCTGCAATAGCATTGTGAACCATCTTGGTATGCCTGATTTTATCCAGGCAAATGTTCTGCAAAGTACGCATGGCAAATCCTTGGGCGTTCTGCATCACACCCAGCCTCCAACGCATGTGCCAGAGTTTGGTCAGCGTGTCCTGCACAGCATCGGACGCAGCTTCCTTGTCGTGCAGCATCCTCTCCGCCACAACACGCAATCGGGGTTGCAGCGAAACTATCTCCTGTATGAACTTCTCGGTAGTGATAAGGCTGACTAATGGCGTTCTTTGGACAAACTATTCAGATATACCGTGTACGACGTGCGCTCGCCAAACAAATCGTATTCTACCATCACTTTCAACCAATGGTATTGTTGCGGCAACACATCATCCACGTCGAACCAGTTGTCATAAAGACAGAAACAGTCGGTCCTACCTTGTTCTCCCACATATTCGCGAAGCACCAACGTGTCGCCCTCATAACCCACATAATTTTGGAATGTGGGATTATTGTTGCAGTCAAGGACCATGTTGCGATGCTCCACATGCAGCGTATAGCCGTTATATTCCACCACTATCGAGTCGGTAGCAATCTCTTTGGTAGCCAGATATTCGGCATCGGTGCTCATCCTACAGTCGCTGTGTCCCTCGTTATTAATGAAGGGATAATTCAAATCGTCCTCAACGCTGCACGACCACACCGACAAGCCTGCCAAAGCAACAATCACAAAAAACAATTTTTTCATAATCATAAAATAATACACCTATATAACGTACAACCCATCAAAAAATCACATTAAAAAACGAAAAAATGTGCTATATTATAAAAAAACAGTCGCTCTCAGCCGAAATTTCGGATAAAATGCGTAACTTTGCAAAATCAAATTTGAGCAGAACAGAGAAAGCAAGATCTCCGTTTCAACCCAAATGAACAAACAATTTGTTTTGTATGACTTATATGTTGGATACCACCACTTTTGTTGAGAAATATCACAATAAAAATGTGATTTCCCAAAACCTGTGCCCTTATTAGGCACACCTCTGATGTAATTTTGCATTCGTAAACGCAACAGTACGATTATGGCAATGAACATTATCAACAAGTATGTATGGCTGGTAGAGACCATCTATCGAGCACGTATGATTTCGTTTGAGGACATAAACCGCAAATGGTTGGATGACGAAGTTAAAAAATCTCTAATTTCTTACAGTTTTTAGCAATCATCTGCAATTTTTCACACACATTTTATTATTGATTGAAAATAATTTAGTATCTTTGCAGTCGATATTTATTTCACATGTTTAATAAAAATCAAACGAAATGGAGATAAAGCGTGATTTATACCTTCGGCAGTTGATTGACAGCAGAGGTAATGGAATGATTAAAATCATCACTGGTATCAGGCGTAGCGGCAAATCATACCTGCTCTTCAATATCTTTACGTCATGGCTGAAAAGCCAGGGTGTAGATGAACAACATATCATACAAGTCAATCTGGAAGACAGGCGTAACAACAAGTTACGTGACCCTGACGCACTTATTGAACACATTGACAACCAGATGACTGACAAAGGTCAGTATTACATTCTGCTTGACGAAGTGCAGCTCGTAAAGGAATTTGAGGATGTGCTGAACTCATACCTCCATATTCCGAATGCGGATGTCTATGTGACTGGCTCAAACGCTCGTTTCCTGTCGAAGGATGTCATCACCGAGTTTCGTGGACGAGGATTTGAGATACGCGTCATGCCGCTTTCTTTCAGCGAGTTCTTTTCCGTATATGAAGGCAGCAAGCAGCTGGCTCTTGACGAGTATATGACCTTCGGAGGATTGCCACAGATTTGTTCTATAACAAAGGAAAAGGGTAAGTCGGAATACTTGAAAGGGCTGTTTGAGGAAACGTATATAAGGGATATCAAGGACCGCTACCATGTCCAAAAGGAAGACGAACTATCTGACCTTATAAATATCATTTCTTCCTCTGTAGGCAGTCTTACCAATCCTCGGAAGTTAGCAAACACGTTCTTGTCTGTGAAGAATGAAAGAGTTTCACCTGAGACTATAAAATCCTGGTTGGAATACCTGTGTGATTCGTTCCTTGTATCAAAGGCTATGAGGTATGACGTGAAGGGCAAGAACTACATCGACACGCCATCCAAATACTACTTTTCTGATTTAGGACTTCGCAACGCACGCATCAACTTTAGGCAGGACGAAAAGCCACACATCATGGAGAATATCATCTACAACGAACTTCTTGTAAGGGGGTTCAATGTGGATGTGGGAGTCGTTCCTATCAAAGTCAGGGATGAAGAAGGCAACCAGAAGTATTCTCAGCTTGAGATTGACTTTGTCTGCAATCAAGGCAGCCGTAGGTTTTACATCCAATCGGCATTCCGCATGGAGAGCGAAGAGAAGGAAGCACAGGAACAGGCTTCACTGCTTAGGGTGGATGACTCGTTCAAGAAAATCATCGTCCTTGGCGAAGAATGCCTCGTTCACCATAATGAACATGGTATTACGACTATGAGCATATACGACTTCCTGTTGAACGAAAATTCTCTGGAGCTATAAGAAATGTCCGTAATGATGATATAAACAACTTGCTGAAAGATAAAAACAGTACGATTATGGCAATGAACATTATCAACAAGTATGTATGGCTGGTAGAGACCATCTATCGAGCACGTATGATTTCGTTTGAGGACATCAACCGCAAACGGCTGGATGACGAAGACTTCAGCAAGGGCGTTGATCTACCTATACGCACGTTTCATAAATGGCGTACAGCCGTGGAGGACATTTTTGGACTGATTATCGACAACGAAAAGCATGGGGTGTACCGTTATTACATCGTAAATGAAGATGAGATAACCAAAGGAGGAATGCGTTCATGGATGCTGAATACAATATGCACAAGCAACCTCCTGCTGGAGAACAAAAGTCTGAATGACCGCATCCTTCTTGAAGATGTTCCCTCGGGAAGAGAATACCTACAGCCAATAATAACTGCTATGAAGAGGAATCGGCTCATTCATTTCACTTATTATAACTATTGGCGTGATGACTATCGCCAGCATTGCGTCGAACCCTATTGTGTGAAACTCTTCCGCCAGCGTTGGTATATGGTGGGGAAGATGCTTGGTGCCAATGTTGTGCTGGTTTATTCACTCGACAGAATGTCCGAGTTCAGAATGTCGGAAAGGACCTACCAATATCCAAACGATTTTGATGGAGAATGTTTCTTCGAGAACTGCTTCGGCATCATTGCAGGTGATGGAACCGAACTCGAACACGTAGTGTTGAAGGTCAGTTCCGGACAATCAAACTACTTGCGAGACCTTCCATTGCATCAGTCACAACGTGAGACAGAACGGAATGACGAATACAGCATCTTTGAATTAGACCTCCGTCCCACTTTTGATTTTCAGCAGGAGATACTCAGGAATGGAGAAGATATAGAGGTTCTAAAACCGGTATGGCTACGCAAGGAAATAGCCGGAAAGATTAAACGAATGTGGAATAAATATAAGGAAGATAAGAAATGAAAGACTTTGCTGCAATAGATTTCGAAACCGCCAACTGTGAACGAAGTAGTGTTTGCAGCGTTGGCATAGTGATTGTGCGGAACGGAGAGATTGTCGATACATTCTATTCCCTCATCAATCCAGAACCCAACTACTACAACTACTGGTGTACCCAAGTGCATGGACTTACTGCTCGTGACACGGACAATGCTCCCATATTCCCCGATGTTTGGAAGCGTGTAGAGCCACTCATAGAAGGGTTACCACTCGTGGCTCATAACAAAGCTTTCGATGAAAGTTGTCTGAAAGCAGCATTTCGCACCTATCAGATGGATTATCCCGACTATGAGTTCCATTGCACGCTCCTAAAGTCAAGAGAAGTCTGGCCAAAAGGTCATCACAACCTCGACATCATAGCCGAGCGTTGCGGGTATAACTTAGAAAATCATCATCACGCCTTGGCAGACGCAGAAGCATGTGCTGCCATCGCTATGGAAATATTATAAAGATACTGTCAAGAAAGAATTCCAAGCCATTGGATTGAAATCATAAATATTTTTTAATTCTAAATATTGTTGTCCGCTAAACGGTCTTTAGTCATAGATTTTGCTATTATTAGGTATATACAAGCCCCATAATCAGGTAAGTACAACGGCTGTCCGGTAGAACTATTGCAGTGGGGAGAGTTATATGGATTGAAAAGTAGCCCAATTTGCCTGATTAGGACTCTATAGACGGATTTTCCCCCTTTAGACGTGTAGATATACATGAATATAGTCGGCTGTCCGGTAAATCAACGAATCAATTTTTAGGTATGAGAGTTTAGCGGACAACAATAAATTCTAAACTTATAAATATCCAAGAATGAAAAATTATGTTGCTATAAATGACTCTATTTTGAAAGCTCTTTTTTCATCCTTGTTGTAATGGGATAATCTGATTCAGAAGCTGGTCAATATGCAGCTCAATCCTGAGTTGTCTTAATCCTTGTTGTAATGGGAGAGAGGCTTATTAGAAGTGCGAGTGTTCTGCTCGGCGCTTTCGCTCGGCCTCGCTGTCAAAAGATTCACCGAATCTTTTTTCATCCTTGTTGTAATGGGATAATCTGATTCTTTACCTTTTCGCGACAGTATGGAATTCGCTTTTCGTCTTAATCCTTGTTGTAATGGGATAATCTGATTCTCTTTTGGAGTTTGTAAAACAAGAATTTGACTTTCGTCTTAATCCTTGTTGTAATGGGAGAGAGGCTTATTAGAAGTGCGAGTGTTCTGCTCGGCGCTCTCGCTCGGCCTCGCTGTCAAAAGATTCACTGAATCTTTTTTCATCCTTGTTGTAATGGGATAATCTGATTCTCGTCTGCTCGTCACCAAGCATCATTCTTGGGAGTCTTAATCCTTGTTGTAATGGGATAATCTGATTCACAGCATGCAGAGCTGGCTTACTCTTCCACTTAGGTCTTAATCCTTGTTGTAATGGGATAATCTGATTCATTAATTCAAAAAAACAAAAAAATGAGTATTATTGTCTTAATCCTTGTTGTAATGGGATAATCTGATTCGTAATATTTGCCACGATATCTGCAATCATCTGTTTGTCTTAATCCTTGTTGTAATGGGATAATCTGATTCCACAAAAGGAAGCTAAACGCTAAAGCAAGTATTTGTCTTAATCCTTGTTGTAATGGGATAATCTGATTCTTATGTTTGCAACCGTTTTTACAATCGTACTGGCTGTCTTAAT
>JAZUIX010000056.1:0-21667 GCA_045642445.1 Bacteroidales bacterium
CCGTCATTTCTTAGGAAGAATGATTTTTCACTTGTCTCACCTTTGGGAGTGAATCTAACTTCTAATTGAGCCATTGTATAATGTTTTTGTTTGTTTTCATTTATATGTTATATTTCCATTTCCCCGCTCATCAGCTTCGGCAGCAAGCGGTCGCGAGCCTCGGTGAAAAGGCGGAGCTGTTCTCTATATTTGATGATTGCATCATTCATTCCAATGGTTGAAATACAGAACTTTTCAATCAAGTGTTTATTAGGCAAGATTACATCAACCGTATGAATGGATTGATTTGTGAGTTGTGGTTGAGCGGCACCTGTTCTTACAGCTCGGAAATTTGCCATCCTTAAAAACTGAAACGTGAATGGCAACTTGCAATATTCGAATCCCTCTGCTGGTGTAACTACAAATGAATTGTTCGTTATGAAAGCATCTTTATGATGGGTCATTAAAACATCGCCACTGCCATTGCCTCGACTTGTTATGAGAACAACTTGCTCATTGCAGTTTGCTTTATCATAATAACCAATTACGCCATTTGCTCCATAAACAGGATATTTGCCGGTTTCTGTAATCAACTTTGTTGATAAATTCTTGCCATATTTTATATTATAAATGCTATCAACGCTTTTTTTCTCCCATCCTTCCGGCACGCCATCCACGATGTTTGTGCTTTCGTGCCCGGGGAAACGGAGGTTGACGAACCATTCCTTGTAGAGCCGCTGGTCGGCTTCCTCCAACAGCTTTATCTGTTTCTGATAGTTCTCTATCAATGAGTCGTAGCGTGAGAGGATGGTCGCTATGCGGTGCTGAATTTCCATAGATGGCAATTCAACCTCCATATTGAGCAGGTCGTTATTTGCAAGACTTGCTCTTGTTGTCATAGAGGAGAACGCCATAAACTGACCACGAAACTTTGGTGTACGTAAATAATATCCAATGTAACGTGGGTTAACTCTATTTGTTATAGGGCGAAGTCTTTTTGTAAAACCATTATATGTTGCGTTGGGATAATCTTTCAGTGCCACAGAACTCATTCCAAGTTCATCCATTGTCTCGCTTGTACGAGTGATGAAGACATCTCCTGCTTTAATAGAACATGCTTCACGTTCTTTATCTGTCGTTTGTACAAGAGATTCCAACTGATTAGGTAAGAACCAATTATTGAAAACGCAGGAAAATGTAAGGAACGGAAAGCCAGTACCAAAGAACTGTCGTCCTTTGGATAAACCATTGTGAACTTCGTAAAGTTCACCCAACTTAACTTTCTTCCACTCACTCATACCTCATCCTCCTTATCCTCAAAACTGCTATGTAGCGAAGCAGTTTTCTGTTTCATCTCAAATATCTGCTTTTGCTGTTCTATCTCGCGTCGCAGTTCTTCCTTGGTAGGCATGTATGTAAGGTATTTCGCAGCAAAGAGTTGGTCATTGTCGTACATTGAAGAATAACGAGCAACATCCTCATCGGTATCGGCACAAAGCAGAATGCCTATCGTCGGGTTGTCACCTTCGGCGCGTTCCTTCTCATCATACATTTTGACATACATTTCCATCTGACCGACATCTTGATAATCCACTTTGTCGGTTTTTAGGTCGATAAGCACGAAGCACTTCAGTTTGAAGTTGTAAAATACGAGGTCTATATAGTAATCACGCTTTTCGGTATAGATATGTTTCTGGCGATCCACGAAGGCAAAGCCTTTGCCGAGTTCACGAAGGAATTCCTGCAAGTGGTCGAGTATGCTTTGTTCAAGATCACTTTCCGTGTAATCTGTTCGATTGTGATATCCAAGGAATTCAGCAATAACCGGATTCTTCATGTATTCCAAAGGATCTTGAAATGGTGCTGTAAGTTGTTGCATTTCTGCTTCCACCTTATCTCGTTTCGGCGATTGCAATAGACGGTAATAGTACTGCGATGATACGTTACGTTGCAAAGTCTTGACACTCCAGGCTTGTTCGGCAGCTTCTCTCTCGTACCAGGCACGAGCATCTATATTGTCTTCTTGAAGAAGAACACGATAGTGCGTCCAGTTGATACGGATTGGGGTCGTCGGAACTATATGCTGGAAGATGTTTTCCAATTCTCCACTCGACAAGTAGAGAATTTCTTTTTCCGATTCTCCACTCGCCAAGTGGAGAATTTGCAAGACATTATCATCCAAATCAAAAAGTGAAGGATAGCATTTACAAAAATCCACAAAATGCCATAAGTTGGTAGTACTAAATCCTTCTCCGTATTTTTCCGTGAGATATTCTGACAGTTTCTTGACTACTTGCTTGCCATATTCAGCACGTTGCATACCGTGCATATCTTCCTCTGCAATACGTTTGCCAAGTAGCCAGTTGCGGGCAACCAACGTAACATTTACAGCTGCGTATGCCGTTCGTTTCGCCTGTTCTATGATGTTGCTTGCATCGTTCAGCAATCCATCTATGTGAATTATTTCACTTGCCATAACTTACTTCGCATTTAAGTTATCCCATTCCTTCATTATCTCACTCATCAGCACGTTGGCTTCGGCATTGAGTTGTGATAGTTCGGCGTGAATCTCGTTCATGCGCTGGTGGAAGTCAACGCCATCGTCTTCAACTTCAGCCACACCTACGTATGCACCAGGAGTGAGACTGTAATTCTTCTCGCTGATCTCGTCAATTGTTGCAATCTTGCAAAGACCCGATACGTCCTGATATTCGCCATCAAGTCCGAACTTAGATGTCAGCCAGATGGCTTCATTGACCATATCTTTGGTTTCGAGGGTAAAGGCAAGTTCGGCTTCATTGGCTGCAATATTAGCCTTCAATTCATCCTTTTCCTTTTTCCCTTTCGTCTTTTTGAGTGTATCTTGCTGATCTTTGATGTACTTTTTGTACATTGCCTCTTCAGAGTTGAGCACACCAAGAGCTTTCTCGAAAGTCATATCATGGTCTTGCCACGAAGCATTATCATGTCTTTCGACGTGCTCACTAAGTGCATTCCAATATTCCCTAATGAGAGATTTGTACTTATCTTGTTCTCCACGATAGAGATGCACGATAGCTTGCAGGTTCTTCAGTTGCCACTCTGACCACTCATTAAGGGTACGGTCAACAACGGTATAATAGTTGCGGGAATCGATGAAGAGCACGCGGTTCTTGTTCTCAAGGCGCTTTGCCTTATCGAAGAACCACAGCGAGCAAGGTAGCGAGAGGGTGTAGAAGAAGTTGTTGCCCACGCTCACCATAACATCAACATCGCCCGTCAGGACGAGTTTCTCGCGGATGTCACGATCTTTGTTGGCACTATCCGTAGCCGATGATGCCATAACGAATCCGGCACGACCATGGTCGTTGAGGTAGGCATAGAAATAGGATATCCACAGATAGTTGGCATTACCAATCTCCTTTGTCTTGGCATTAACGCCAGGCAAACCGAATGGCAAACGACCAGCAGCAGATGCCGACTCTGCCTTTACCTTATCCACATTGAACGGAGGGTTAGCCATCACATAGTCGCACTTGCCGGCAAGGTTGTGGGCATCATGATAGAAGGAGTTTGCCTCATCGCCGCTGACGATACGGCCGTTCAATCCATGAACTGCCATATTCATCAAGCAGAGCTGAGCGTTATATTCAACCTTCTCCTGACCGAAGAACGTCATCTGAGTATTGGCATTCATGCCTCCTGCATTCACAAAATCGCCAGTTTGCACAAACATACCGCCCGAACCACAGGCAGGGTCGAGCATTACACCCTGTTCTGGTTCCAGTACATTGACGAGCATCTTAACCAATGACTTTGGAGTGAAGAACACTCCATCGTCAGATGCTACAGCCTTGGCAAACTTCGAGAGGAAATACTCATAGATACGACCTATGACATCACCACCGATTTCATCAAGCGTCTTGTTGTTGAAGATGCGGAGCAGTTCACGCAGCAGTTCATCGCTGAACATGGTGTATGACTTCGGCAGGATACCCGTCAGTTGTTCGCTTTGTTCCTCTACAAGCGACATGGCATGATTTACAGCTTCTCCTAAAGGCTGGTCATCCGAAAGGTTTACCAGATAGTCAAACTGGGCTTCACGAGGAAGGTAGAGAGCACTCTTTGCGGCAAAGTCGCTTGGCTCAACCGGCATCACACGACCGCCACGGCTTGGACGGTTCTTCAATAGTTCTGCCTCCACCATCTTGAAACGGCTATAAGCATAGCGCAAGAAGAGTAATGCCAACACAGGCATACAGTATTGGCTGCTGGTTAATTTTGAACCAGCACGAAGAAGGTCTGCCGACTCCCAAAGGTCAGCTTCAAGTTTACGGATGTTTATTTTGTCTGCCATAATTAATGCAAATCCAAGCCTATTTAAGGAATAATCAGTACCTTGTTGTCTTAAAATCAAAAATCACACACACTCTTCCACTTTCCTACCATCTTTGTCTCAATATCCTGCTGAGTAGGATTTGCCGACTTACTACATGAAGCAAAGACTATTGCTGCCATAAGGTCGAGGGCAAGAAATATGTTCGTTGTCTTCATTGTTTTGAAATATTTTAGTTTTTGATTTCAGGTTGCAAAGATACAAACTTTTTTGAATATAAGAATTATAAAAGTGATCTTTAATCTGTGAACTGTGAGGGCGGAAGCCAATTCTCAATTCATGAAGTTCACCATTCACCATTCACTTTTTCCAAAATGCGGGGATGAAAATGACCAGCAAGGTCAGGCACTCCAAGCGGCCCATCAACATCAAGAAGGCACATATCCATTTGGCCGGTACTGAGAATGCTGCGTAGTTGCCAAAACCGCCACTCATGCCCAATCCCGGGCCATAACCTGTGATACAGGCTATAGCAGCACCAATAGACTCGGTGGCATTTATTCCACAAAGCATCAACAGCAGTATTCCCGCCAAAATAACAAGCACAAACACCATGAATATCACCATCACGTTGGTAATAATGTGGGAGGATACCGGCTTGTCGTTCAATCGCACAGGACTCACCGCATGAGGATGGAGTCGGTCGCGGAGTATCTTGCGCACGTTTCGTCCCAAGATGAGCACACGCATGGCCTTCAATCCGCCTGTTGTAGATCCTGCCATTCCCCCACAAAGAGACATCACTAAGGCTAGAAACACGATTGGCGTCCACCACAACGTTGTATCGTCGGCCACAGAGCCTGTTGTGGTCAACACACTGATTGTCTGCACCACGCCACACCGCAACGCCTCTGTCCAAGCGTAATTCATCTTAAAATGTAGCGACAGGGTGACAAAGACCGCAGCCAAAGCAAAAGCCGCCACATAGAATGAGAATTGGTCCATTTTGTTTCGCAGCCTTTCCCAGCGGAAGGTGAGGAAATTGTAGAGCATGGCGAAATTGACGCCACTCAAAAACATGGCCAAAGCCAAGATAAACTGCTGCAAATGGGTCAACCCCGCTATACTGTTATTATAGATGGAAAAACCGCCAGACGAGATGTTTGTGAAGGTTGCATTCACCGCATCCCATACATGCATTCCACTTTTCCACAACACAAACACAAAAGCCACGGTGAGGAGAATATACACCCCAAGCATCTGCTGTATGGTGGAGGACATGGTGACCGACTGTTTTCCAGTATTATCGGCTCCCGAAGCTTCGGCTGTGTAAAGGCTGTATTTGTTGATACCCATAGAAGGCACCACAGCCAGCACCAACAACACGATGCCGAAACCTCCAAACCACTGAGTCATACTTCGCCACAAAAGCACCGAGGAGGGCAGTATTTCGACACTTGGAAAGATTGTCGCACCTGTGGATGTAATGCCCGACATCGATTCAAAGAAAGCGTCAGAAAAACGCAAGGTGGCTCCTGTGGAGAGGAATGGGAGCGTGCCGAAAAGAGAGAGCACCACCCACATCAGCACCACCAAAAGATACGCCATACGTTTGTCGGCGATAGTCCTGTATTTTTGGAAACTTACGAAGAGCAGCAAACCTATCACCAATGTAAACAAACCCGACGCCAAGATGGATTGCCAAGTGCCGTCATCAAAATGGAATGCCGGTATCAGACAACTCAATATCAGCACCCCCTGCACTATCAGCAGTATGCCCAAAAACCTCAGTATGTATTTAAAGTTCATTCTCCGATTTATGATTTGTGACTCGTGATTAGGCGGCTACCGCCCAATTCTCAATTTTCAATTCTCCATTCATCTACCTCTTTTCCAATATGCAGGCGAGAAAACCGCCAACAAAGCAAATATCTCCAATCTGCCCGCCAACATCAACACAGCCAAAGTCCATTTGCCCACAGCCGGCAGCAAAGAATAATCCAAACTGCCTCCCAAATTGTTTATCAAAGGCGAAGGCCCCAAATTGCTCACATTTGCAGCAGCCATACAGATAGCGTCGGGGATACTGCAGCCGCAGAATGTAAGCACAAAAGCCCCACCGATAATAAAACATATATACAGGAACACAAAGGCAAAAATCTTGTTGATATAGTCGTGCTGTATCACCTCGCCATTCATCTTGACGCGGAAAACAGCATTGGGATGCAACATTCTTACAAAATAGTTGCCTACAAACTTTATCAGCACCATGATACGGCGAAGCTTGATTCCACCGCCTGTAGAACCTGCAGAAGCACCCACTATGATTAGGACAAAAGTAATCATACTTGCCATAAACGGCCAGTTATCGGGACGAGGCAAATAGAATCCGCAAGTGGACATGGTGGAAGCGATGTGGAATACGCTATAAAGCACCGATGTACCCACATCATTACCCACCGCATAGAAAGAGACCCCACAAACACTTACCGAAAGCAAAAAGACCACCACATACACCCGCAACTCCTCATCGTGCACCAAATGACGCCAACGAAACCGGAAGAAATGGTACAGCAACGCCACATTGATGCCACTCAAAAACATAAACACAGTCACTACGGCCAACCCTCGTTCGCCAAGCAACGACAATCCTTGACAATCGGCAACAAACCCACCTGTAGAAACCGTACTGAAAGTCAAAGCTATAGCATTGACAAGATCGGTTCCAAGCATCACCAACGCCACAGCCATAATGATTGTCAGAAAAGCATAAATTCTCCATAAACGCATCACACTCTTCGACAACCGAGGATGAAGTTTTCGTTGTTTGGCACCCGAAAACTCAGCATCGTACAGCTGCCCTGCCCCCACTCCCAACTTGCGGAATATAGCCACCACGAAGAGCAATAACCCCAAGCCGCCTACCCACTGAGTGAATGCTCTATAAATCAACAATCCTTGCGGCAATTCTTCGGGATGAGCCAGCACCGAGGAACCCGTTGTGGTAAAGCCGCTGAAAGATTCGAAAACTGCATCTGAAAACGAATTCAGGCCTCCTGTGAAAAGATATGGCAGAGTGCCGCACATCGGTATCACCACCCATATCGCCACCGTGATCCAAAAACTCTCCTGCTCGTGCAATTCAAACACGGCATCCCGACCCACTATGTTTCGCAAAAACAGACCCAGCATCAAAATCATTATTGCCGACACAGCCAAGGCGAACTGAGCACCATCACGGCTGTAGAGCGACACCAGCAACGGTAAAGCCATACTGAGCGACAGATATATCAGCAACACACCCATCAACCGCGCAATCAACCTAAAGTTGAATTTGCGCAATCCCAGGAGTTCCCTTTGTCGCTCAGCAATGTTATGAACCGAATCTTTCAATTTTTTGATTTATGAGTGAACCTCATACCCCTAATCGATAACCAATAACCGATAATCAATAACCCTTATTTTTTATTCAAACAATTTCGCCACTTGTTCCATTACTTTAGGCAGGGCGAAAACCACCACTCTGTCTTTTGCCTTGATCTGAGTATCGCGTTTCGGAAAAATGGTTTCTCTACCGCGAATAATGCCGCCTATAGTAGCACCTTGCGGCAATTGCAAATCGCGAATAGTATGGCGTGTTGCCGAAGCCCATTTGCCCACATTAAACTCTATCAGTTCCGCATTGGTTCCGCTGAGCCACTTGCTGCTCACAGCATCGCCCTTGACAATAAAACGGGAGATATAGCTTGCCGTAATCAACTTTTTATTAATAATGGTGTCGATACCAATATCTTGCGAGATACTGATAAAACCCGTATTCTCCACCAAAGCAATGGTACGCTTCACCCCGAGACGTTTGGCATGAAGACATGTCAGCACATTGGTTTCGGACGAATCGGTAACAGCAATAAAGGCATCGCTGTTTTGCAAACCCTCCTCTTTCAACAATTCAATATCGGTAGCATCACCATTGATGATAAGTGTGTTCTTCAACAACGATGCCACCTCCTCACAACGACTGCGCGACTCTTCAAAAAGTGTCAGACGAACCTTGTCTTCCAACGACATAGCGGCATATCGTCCCACACGTCCCGCACCCACAATCATGGCCTTCTTCACCGACACGTCGGTTTTTCCAGCTACCCGTTTGATGGCATCCACCTGATTGGGGCGACTGATAAGATAGGCGAAATCGCCTTGTTGCAACTCGGTGTCGGCATGAGGTATAACGGTCATACCATTACGCAGGATAGCCACAATTCGCACCTCCAAACTGGCGTAAGTCTGCAACAATTCCTGAATAGTGTGCCCCACAACAGGCGAATCCGACTCCAAACGGATAAGATACATGGTCAGCAAACCGCCCGAGAAATCAAAAAACTCCGTGGCCAAAGAATTATTCAGCAAATTGGTGATCTCCTTGGCGGCAATACGCTCGGGACAAACCATCTCGTCCACCCCCAATTCGCGGAACATATCGCGGTGTTTCGGCGAAAGCAATTCGGCATTAGTGATACGTGCCACGGTGCGTTTTGCCTTCAACCGCTTGGCCAGCACACAACTCATCAAATTGATATTTTCGTCATGCAAAACAGCCAAAAAGAGGTCGCAATCCCCCACATTGGCATCTTCCAACACCTGTGGCGAGGTCGACGAACCCGTGATGGTCAGCAAATCCGTTTCCGTCTCTAAACGCTTCAATAAGTCCGAATTGGGGTCCACAACCGTGATATTGTGGTTCAACTCGGTCAGCGATTTGGCAAGATAAAAACCAACTTCTCCGTCACCTGCAATGATTATGTTCATTTTTTTTCGTATTTTTGCGGTTGCAAATATACAAAAAAATACGCACATGAATAATAAAAATACGCACATGAATAATATTGAAAAGCAACTTCTCGATCACGCAACCGTTCGACAGTACCAAAATCGCGAAATTTCAGACGAAATAATGCAACGAATCATCGAATGCGGATCCCGTGCTTCCAACACCGGAAACATGCAAGTATACAGCGTCATCGTCACCCAAGAACCCGAGCGACGCAAGGCCCTTTGCGACCTTCATTTCGGACAAGGCAGCAGCGCCCCTGCCATTCTTACCATCTGTGCCGATGTCAACCGCTACCACCATTGGTGTCGCCAGCGGGGTTGCGACCAGCCCTACGACAATTTCCTCTGGTTCCTCAGCGGAGTTATCGACGCCTCACTTTTTGCTCAAAACCTTTGTGTGGCAGCCGAAAGCGAAGGTTTGGGATTCTGCCATCTCGGCACCGTGCTCTACAATACCGACGCTATCGCCCAGTTGCTCGAACTGCCCAAAGGTGTGGTGCCCGTCATCACCCTTTCCATGGGTTATCCCGAAGCCCAACCCACTCTCAGCGAACGACTCCCCATCGAAGGCATCATGCACAAGGAGGTATACCACGACTACTCGGACGAAGATATCGACCGCATCCACGAAATACGCGAAAACTTCCCCTTCAACCAAGAAATGGTACGTCAAAACGGCACCCGCAACCTGGCCGAAATCTTCACCAACATCCGCTATCCCCACAAAGCCAATGTGGAAATCTCGCAAGCCCTCCTCGCCTTCCTCGACAAGGCCGGCATGATGAACCAATAAGGCCTCAACGAAAGGTGGAAAGTATAAGATTCTCCCAATATTCTCCCAACGTTATGGTATCGTTATCGTATTCTTATGGTATCGTTATGGTATCGTTATGGTATCCGGAATACCATAACGATACCATAACGATACCATAACGATACGATAACGATACCATAACGATAAAAGAAACGTGGGAGGATAATGGGAATTTGTAGTAGTGATTCCTTTTTCTTGAAGACATGGTGATTGTGCCTCATAATGCCCAATTACAATCATGCTCCCACGCCGTCTTGAATATCGGGCGCAAAATAATTACTTCCAATTTGTCCCATGACATTTATTAAATATTACATAAAAATGCAACATATCAAATTTTTTTCGTATTTTTGCAAGTTCATTTATAGCGAAACTTATGGAAGTAACCCGTACATTCGACCTGCTCGACCACCTCTTGGCCAATTACCCCGACAAGGAGGACATCCTTGCATGCAAAGAAAAGGGTGAGTGGGTAAAATACAGCACACGAGACTATTACAAATATGCCCATTATTTGGCTTACGGGCTTATCGAGATGGGCTTGAAGCCTGGCGACAAGATCATCACCCTCTCCAACAACTGTCCAGAATGGAACTTTATTGACATGGCGCTCGCCATGACCGGCATCATACACGTCCCCGTCTACCCCACCCTCAGCGTTGAGAACTACCTCCACATCTTCACCCACAGCGAAGCCTGCGCCATCTTTGTCAGCAACAACATCCTGCTCCGTCGCATCCGTCCCGCGCTTGAGAAGATGGAGAATCCTCCCGTCATCTATACGCTTGCCAACATCGAGGGCGAACACCGCATGTTGGAAATCCTGCGTGCGGGTATTGCCTCTCACGACAAACACGCCGAACTCCTCGAGCAACGCAAAGAATCCATACGCCCCGAAGACTGGGTGACACTCATCTACACCTCCGGCACCACAGGTGCTCCCAAAGGCGTCATGCTCTCCCACCGCAACCTCTGCTCCAATTTCGTGGCACACTCCCATGTCAACCCCATGACATCCAACGACCGTGTTCTCAGCTTCTTGCCGCTCAACCACATGTACGAACGCAGCATGAACTACCATTTCCAATACAAGGGCATCAGCATCTATTATGCCGAAAGTATGGGCACCATTCAGCAGAACCTAGCCGAAATCCACGGCACCGGTTTCTGCGCCGTTCCTCGTGTGCTGGAGATGATTTACGACAAGCTCTATGCTGCAGGCAAGGACTTCACGGGCATCAAAAAGAAGATTTACACCCGGGCTTTCAAGCATGGCGCCCGCTATGATCACACCCTGCTGAAAAAAGTCTCCCTCGGCTACCAAATCTCCCAACTCTTCTACGAGCGCATGGTTTATCGCCATTGGCGCGAGCGTTTCGGGGGCAACAGACTCATCATCATCACCGGATCCAGCAGCATCCAGCCCCGCATGATGCGGACCTTCGCAGCAGCGGGCATATATATTTTTGAAGGCTACGGGCTTTCCGAAACCTCTCCCGTGATCGCGGTCAACAACCCCGTCGACAACCTTGTCAAAATCGGCACCGTGGGTCCTATCCTCAGCGGCGTGGAGGTGAAATTTGCCGAAGATGGCGAAATACTCACCCGTGGGCCTCATGTCATGTTGGGTTATTACAAAGACCCCGAATACACCGCCCAGGTAATCGACAGCGAGGGTTGGTTCCACACGGGCGATGTGGGCGAAATGGTGGGCGGAATTCCTGGCGTGGGTAATGGCAAATACCTCCGCATCACCGACCGCAAGAAAGACATCTTCAAACTCTCGGCAGGCAAATACATCGCCCCACAGCTGCTCGAAAACAAGCTCCGCGAATCCGACTACATCGAGCAAGCCATGATTGTGGGTGAAAACGAGAAAAGTGTGGCCGCTATCATCTCCCCCAACTTCAACACGCTTCACTACTGGGCGCTCAAATACCACCTCCACTATCGCGACAACGCCGAGTTGCTGACCTTGCCTCAAACCAAAGAAAAATTCAAGTCGGTTATTGAAGAAATCAACAAAGATTTCGCCGCCCACGAGCAAATCAAAAACTTCCGTATCGTAACCGATGAATGGACCTCAGCCAACGGGCTGCTATCCCCCACCCTCAAAATCAAACGCAACGTCCTGCTTGAAAAATACAAAGGCCTCATAGCCGAAATCTACGGCAAAGAAGTCCCCAACACCAATCCACTGTTTTCCGCCTTCAAGAGCGTAGAACTCCCCAACTTAGGATTCGGCAAGAAACAATAATCCTCAATTCCATACATAAAAAAAACGCGGCTCGTGAAGAGTCGCGTTTTTTCTTCATCGTTCGATTGCTTATTTGCACTCGACACCGGTCTTACCAATAACGGGAAGTTCGGCAACAGAGTTCATGTCGGAGCACTTGTCAATCTTCAGGCCAAAGGTCTTCTCCATGTCATCGAGATTGATCTCAGTAGTGGAAGAAGCACCAGCAGCATAAGTAGTGCATTTGCAGGTCTTTTTGCAGGAAGCAAAGCAACCAACCATAGCGATAACGGCAATAGCCAAAACGACTTTCTTCATAATTTTAATTTTTTTTAGTTAATAAAAATGTTTTCTATTTCAATTTGCAAAAATACAACTTTTTTTTTGAATAATATTCTTTTCTCATCATTTTTTTGAATTTTTTTTTGAAAAAGGCACCAAAACAACCCTCACCCAATCGTCCCTATCGAGAAAATCCCACCTCCTCCTCTCTGAAATCAAGCCGCAATATACAACCTATTTTCATTTTCAAAAAGACCCCAAAAATGAGAAAAAAGCCACACAAAAAGCCAAATATTCACGACACAATCATAAAACAATAAAAAAAATCAAATTACAAACCAACGACTTACAAACTTTTTTCAAAAAATATTTTGTCATATCGAAAAAAGTTAGTACTTTTGCACCGCTTTTCGAGAGAAAATGATCTGTTAGCTCAGTTGGTTTAGAGCGCTTGCTTGACAGGCAAGAGGTCACAAGTTCAAATCTTGTACAGATCACCAAAAGAGGCGAAGTCAAGCTTCGCCTTTTTTCAAGAAAGAAGGTCTGTTAGCTCAGTTGGTTCAGAGCGCTTCCTTCACACGGAAGAGGTCGACAGTTCGAATCTGCCACAGACCACAAGAAGCCCCCTCCACATCGAGGGGCTTTTTTTATTGCACACTGATTATCAGCAAGTAAACCAAACACTCATTTCGCTTTTATCATTTTTTGATTACTCGTATCACACACTTTCAAAAAATATTTGTATCTTTGCAATTCATAAAAAGCAAAGAATATGCCAGAAAACAGCAATCCAAAAAGGACGGAAATCGTACGATTATACGAGAGAGTGACCAAAAAAGGCCGCGTTCGCTTCTATATGCAGTATCACCTGAATGGTAATATTAAGAAGGCAATAATGAAGATCCCATTGGTGGATAAAGAAGACGAGAAGAAATATCAGAAGGCGAAAACCAAAGCCGAAGCCATTGTGCGAAAGGAAACGGCCAAGATCATAAAAATTCGAGAGCGTCGGCTGGCTGCACGAAAGAAAGCAAGACGAGCCAAAATCAAACCCAAGCCTAAGCCCAAGCCCCGCAAACCACAAATAGCCATCACATCCGACCCCGAACTGATGGCAATACTTCACGAAATAGAGCGCGAAGAATTCCGTGGGGTAAAGCTTTTGGACATGTCCACCACACCTTGGGTTGCCAAATCGATACCACTAATCGGAATTATCGGCAAACAAATAGCATTACGAAGAGGTGGGCCGAAAAAACATATCAATTGGTGTGAGCTATCAAAACTATTCGGCCACCCCACTAAAAAACTCGTTGATAGTTACAGAAAGGCAGAGAGTATCGGAGGTGCTTCCAACGTAATGAATGTTTTCTCAAAGCACAAGAAAAAAGGTTCTTTACACAAACAACCTTCCATCGATAATGGAAACTGATTTCCACCGATAATGGGTATATGAATACGAAGTGCTTCGCAATTCCTTTTCCTCCATCCTACAGGCCTTAGAGAAGAAAGGTCATCACTCCTAGTGTAAAGACCCTTCAATAATCGCCACCATCTCTGCAGGGGTAACAACTTGTGCCACCTTGGGGAAGTGCTTAATATTTCCTGTGACAAGATATGACCCATTTTGCGTCATAGCCACTTCATAGAATACAACATCCTTAGGATCTGGCAAAACAGTATTCATTGATTCCACCTAAACACTTACACCAGTACGAATTGCTTGAATAACCCTGACAATAGCATCTTCCGAGAACCCGAATTGTTCGCGGTGGAGCACACTTGAGTATTCGGAGATAATATCATCATTGAACACCGCAACGATTAGCCCCTGAAACAAGTAATCTAACACCTTGACGGTTGGTGACGAATTAGAGCGCACCAACAAGGCTGACACCAATACATTCGTGTCTATTACAGCATATACCCTCATGTCATTCCTTGCGTGTTTCGTCGATAAGCGTATTGATTTCATCAAGCGACATCTCTTCGATGCCTTTTTCTTGGATGGTTTTGCGCATTTCATCAAAAGCCGCTTTGCCGTCGGTGAGTGTCTGCAAGACCGGAGATGCCTCGATAGCAAAAGGAATTCTGCGATTGCGGATAACGGAACGAATGAAAATAGAGAATGCCGTAGTGGCACTCATTCCAAAATCTTCGCAAAGAGAATCAAACTGATTCTTCAATTCCGAATCCAAGCGGATAGTGTAAGCTGACTGTGACATATTGATACTAATATTTGTACAAAATAACGACAGATGACTGCAAATATTGTACAAATTGCATCATTTAACATATTTTAAGCAATACAAGACATTCTTTTCTTTACACAAACCATCTTCCATTGATAATGGAAAGTGATTTCCACCAATAATGGAAATACGAAGCACTTCGCAATTCCTTTTCCTCCATTCCAAAGGCCATAGAAAAGCAACTCTGGTATGGAAGCAAACACTGATGAAGGCGGTTGCACCCCAAAAGACTTACCATATAGCAGCGTTCACAAAAATCAATACAAAAAATACCAATTCAAAGATAATATATACTAAAATTTTTCTTATCATATTATATTATGAATAACTTTTATATTAAATATTTGGAGTTCAACTCCTGAAATTTCATTAATTTTCGGAATAGCACTCCGAATTTTATCTTATTTTTCGGAATAAATGCCCCTATACTATGTCTACTTTAAGCCGAAAAATCCTCACCACAAACCTTCAATCGCGAGACACCTGCATTAGTTAAAGCATCAAGAATACCGTGCTGTGACCATTTTACGCTTATCACCTTTTCCGATTCTCGAGATGTCGTGCACGATGGCTGCAAAATAATTCCGGCACTCAACTATCTGTTAGAAGACAGGAAAGACACCGTGGCACTTTGACCGTTTTACCCAAAATTCCCACTTCTGGACAAAACGGGACTTACGATCCTCTTGAATTGCGGATTCACAGGTCTGCGGAGGTCTTTTTGATGCCTATTTTCTCGGTTTTAATTATTTTTCGGTGCCTATTTTCTCGGTTTTCATCAATTTTTTGATGCCTATTTTCTCGTTTTTGTCATTTTTTTGATGCTTATTTTCTCGTTTTTTCGTATATTTGCACAATAAAACAACTGATAAATATGAATCGAAAATACATACAAAGAACTATTGACCAACACCTTATACAATGGAAAGAAGATTCAAACCACATGGTATTATTAGTAAGAGGTGCTCGTCAAATCGGAAAAACGTCAGCCATCAGGCATCTTGGCGACTCTTTCACGCACTACCTTGAAGTAGATTTGTCCGAAAGAGCCGACCTCCATAGCCTGTTTACACCCCAGTCTTCCCCGCAGGAAATATGCAACCACCTCTCAGCCATATTCAACACCCCAATCATAGAAGGCCAAACGCTCCTTTTCTTCGACGAGATACAGGCATGTCCTCAAGCCATCAGCAAATTACGATACTTCTATGAGCGAATGCCGCATCTACATGTTGTTGCCGCAGGATCGTTGCTTGAGTTTGCCCTTGAAGAGTTGCCATCTTTTGGGGTAGGCCGAGTACAATCCATATTCATGTATCCACTTTCCTTCCAAGAGTTTGCGTATGCCTGCGGTAAAAAATCCGCATACGACATCATCCAACAATCTTCCCCAACAAATCCTCCCCACGAAACCATACACACCATGATGATTGAACTGTTGCGCACATTTCTCATCATAGGAGGGATGCCACAAGTAGTATCCGAATACATCAACAAAGGGAGCCTGCTCTCTTGCGGGAAGATTCTCAATTCATTGGTGGTATCTTTCCGTGATGATTTCTCAAAGTACCGCAAACGAGTTCCCTTAAACCGTATTGATGAAACATTTCTTTCTGTCGCTCATCAAAATCAAGGGAAATTTGTATACAGTAAGGTTAACAGCAACCTGAGTGCAGAGCAGGTGAAAAATGCCCTCAACACCCTCATTATGGCCGGCTTAGTGTATCCCGTCACCCATAGTTCATCCAATGGGATTCCCTTGGGTGCCGAAATTAATGAGAAATACCGCCGAATGATTTATTTTGACACAGGACTATTGCTGAAAGTATTGGGTCTGAATTACGAAGACATCTTACTTTCAACCAACAGCCAACTAATAAACAAAGGATCCCTTGCAGAAACTTTTGTAGGTTGCGAGTTGACGAAATCCGCCTCCCCCTACGAACCCACCCCACTATATTGTTGGCACAAAGAAAGTCCCAATGCCAATTCAGAAGTAGATTATGTCATCTCGCGAAATAGTGAAATAATACCCATCGAGGTCAAAGCAGGGACACAAGGATCCATGCAAAGCATGCGCATCTTTCTCAAAAGTAAGAATGTCCCGTATGGTGTCAGAACCTCATTGGAGAATTTTGGACAGCTACCCGACATCGACATCTACCCACTTTACGCAATTCCGTTCATAAAGAGCAGACAGAACTAAGCCCCCAAATAGGCCTCCAGTTGGCTCGTTTTTTTTCAACAACTGCCAAAAAAAGTTCACCACACAAGAAATCATACAAACTGTATTTTCCTAAAAATGGTTGACTGATTGGTGTCTTATTACTGGTTGGTGTTGACTCATCTATAAATTCGAAGTTTTCAAGGAGTCTCTATTTTGCGTATTCAATCAATTATCTACCAATAGCAACCTTTCTCTTATCTGATGGCATTTGCATTATCATAGCAAATACACGATTACCGCTATCATTTTCAAATAAATAATCATATGTTTGCCCAACAAGTTGTTCCAATATGAGATTTCTTTGTAGTGGATTCTCCGAATCATTGTCAAACCACCTATTGTACATATCTATAAGATACTCCTTGTCAAAAGAATACTTTGAAATCTCCTTGCGATAGTCGCATATCTTCTTTGTGTCGACATTTTCTCTTATGGTTAGAAATCTGAAGGTAAGCCACTTGTTCAGTTCGTCTTCTGAAGCGAGGCATCTTGTCTCTGGTTCATGTTCAAATCTAAATCTAAAATTTTTGATATAGAATTCTGCTCCCCAAGTATTTGATTGACTAGAATTATCTTTCCAAACAGAAACCTTGTGACCATCAAAACACAATGAACTTTCTCCCGATTTGGAAAATTCTTCTTCCAACATCCTCAGTGCATAATCATCTCTATTGATTAGGACAGTATTTAATGAGTTTATTACCTGAAACACTTCTTGTGCTCTTTTTTTCTCAAATTTCAGTTCCGATACTGTTTCAATTAAGAAAACCTCTTCATCTCCTTCTGACAAATCCTTTTCTTGTCTTCTGACCATACTAGAACCAGGCATTCCGTTGCCTTGTGGTGCCTCTTCATGACCGATAAAATGATAATGCCATTTTCTTTTAGAAGATGGGAAACCAAATCTATTATATAGACCCACATTATCAAGGAACAGGCATTTTTCTTTCCCCTCAGATATTCTTAACCCTCTGCCCACTTGTTGTAGGAACATTGAAAGAGACTGTGTTGGACGTGCTAATTGAACAAATTCAATATCAGGGCAATCAAATCCTTCGGAAAAGATATTTACATTACAGATAATATCAATCTTACCTTCTTTGAAATCTTCAATGTAACGAGTTCTAATTTCCGTAGGAGTGCTACTATCTATTGCGACCGTCTTGATGCCATGATTCCGAAAATCTTGACACAGGTTGTAATTGTGAACTTTGTTAATTGTATATATTATGCCTTTTTTACCTGCCGCATATTTCAAATATGTTTCCACGACCTGAGCTCTGATATGATCATTGTCGCAGACTCTTGTCATATCTGCATCTGTGTAGTCGCCAGATTGAAGTATTTTTATTTGGTCAAGTTCTCTTTGTATCTCCGAGTTCGGACGCACAGAATAGTAATCATATTTTGATAAAACCCCCATGTCAATAAACTCCTTTACAGAAGGTGAAGTAATTAATTTATCAAAAATATCAGTAAATCCTTCTCCACTTAACCTGTAAGGTGTTGCGGTCACACCAAGCAATTTTGCTTCAGGAAATGAGTTGATGATTTTCAAGTAACTCTCTGCAGGCACATGGTGAGCTTCATCAACTATGATGAAATCGAATTGCTTATCTGTCCATTTTTCAAGTCTTCTACTCAATGTCTGAACAGAAGCCACTTGCAACCTCAGTTCTGTTTTTTGACGAAATCCCGCCTGTATGATACCCGATTCTAACCCATAAAATTCTGACAAAGTTTGTACAATTTGATTTATCAATTCCATTCGATGGACCACAACCAGGCACGACAAATCTTGCTCATGCTTGGTAGAATAGTTCTCTATATCCTTAATAATAGATGAAAATAGACGGGTTTTACCAGTACCTGTCGGCATTTGTAGCAAGACAGAGCGTTTGGTTTTCCACGCATTGTAAACCTTCTCTTTGTTTTCTTTTTGATATGGTCTAAGGGAGGTATCAGAGGAGTATTTCAGAATTTCAAAATCCACGTTTCCCATATTATCTATCCAGATATACTTGTTTTCTGTGATATTCCATGTAATCTTGCCTCTTCTCATTCAAACATGCCCTATGCAATTTTGCATGCGATAAATATTGGTGCATTTCTTCGCCTAACAATGAGGAAACTGCAATCGTTCCATCTTCATTAAACGTAAAGTAACCTTGATCGAAGAGATTGTCTGCTTGTTTTGGAATTAATAATCCATTATTCACGTCAAAGGCTTCATCTTCAGTAGCAACTTTTATAGGCTTAATATGACTTGGTACAAGAATCTCTGTGGAGACACCCTCTAACATACTTTTCGGTGTCGGGGTGCCAAAAATACGTTTACTTTCTCCAACCAGTTCGCAATTATAGACTCTTTGAAGGTATGGTTCATGAACAATCTGTTTGACTTCCAAATTGTCACCAAATATACGTCTGGCATCAGTCTCATAGTAGATAGTACCATTCATTGAAACCAAATCGTCAAGTTTGCCGAGAAGATTCTTTAGATGTGCTATCTGGTTATATTTTCTGTCGATAAAACCCACAGAATTTGCGGTTCTGTAATACTGACCCAGCTCTGTTGGAGTCAAGAATCCCTTTCTATGTTGTGTAATGTTTACCGTCATCATAGCTGTTAATTCCTTTTCAGACAAATGACCAATCTCTTCCAAGGTCTTTAGAAGAAAGTTTATTTGTCTGTTATTGGAATATATAGGTTTGGTCATGGAGTTGTCAAAGTTTGCATACTTATAAATAATTTTTGACATAATGCTTTTTCTCTTTGCTGAAGATGGTGCATTAAGAAACTCCAATGTTTCACTTGGATAGCCTGCCAACATCGGTTTCAAGAACCCTAGTTTTACGAACTGATTGATTGCTTTCCGGACGGAAATCAAATCAATACCTAGCACAGACTGGATTTCATTTTGAAGATTTTCATAAGACTCTTTCGTAAAGTACTTTCCTTTGCGTCCGTCTAGAAACTCCACACACGTTTTTAACGAATTAATAGCTTTGATTCCAAACAAATCAGTAAATGCAGCCGTATAGCTCCAGTATTGTTCATATATTTGTGCCATATCAATGTCTGTTTGAATTAAATTGTTGAGGTGATTCTGCCGCCATTTCCATATTTGATGGATCATCTTCAAATACATATCTACGAACACTCGCTGATGAAAATCTCTTTTCATACACATGGCTTCTATGATACTTCATGTAATCCATTCGTTTTGGGTTTATGAAATCTCGATGAAGTCGGAATTGTGAAAGATAATTACACATATCAACATCAAGAACTTTAGACGGAATGATGATGCCGGAATCATCAAAGGTCATATAACCTAAATCGAATAGTAAATCTGTATTCTTGCTTAATAGCAAGCCATTGTTAACATCAAATGCTTCATCTGGACTCGAACATTTATAAGGTTTAATATGGCTTGCAATCAGCACTGGGTGCGACAGACCTTCCAACATGCACTTCGGTGTTCCACATCCAAAATGTATTGTACTTTCTTCCTCCAATTCCGATTTGTATACTCGTTGCAAATAAGGATCTCGTACCGTCTTACGAGCTTCTTCATCTCCACCAAATAATCTAATTGCGTCAGTTTTGAAATAAATAGCATTATCATGAACTGTCAAATCCTCCAATTTCCCTAGTACATTTTTCAAGTGACTTACCTGATTGTACTTCCTTGATATAAATCCTTCCACATCAACATCACGATATTGTCTGTCAAGGTCTTCTCTTGAGGCAAATTCATTTCTGAATGTGGCAAGGTCAATCGTCATAAGTGTGGCAAGGTCTGTTTCTGAAAAACAACCGATTTCTTCAAGTGACTTTAGAAAGAATGTTAACTGCAACGTATGTACATCAACTGTTGTTGAATTGCAAAAATTTGCATACTTATACACTATTTTAGAAAGAATATTCTTCTTCTTACGACCTGTTTGGGCACAGAGATACTCACGACTCTCTTGTGGATAACCTGCCAAAAAAGGGAATATAAAACCCAACTTGACCAGTTGGTTGATCCGCTTTCTCTGAGAAGCATCCCATCCGTTACCAGTCATCGGGACTTTCATCTGTAATTCATTTTGAAGAGTGGCGTATATTTCCTCAGAATATCGCCCATCATTAGCATCAATGAAGTTAAGACATGTCCTTAATGTGTCTATGAATTTATCACCTGAAAAATCTGTAAATGCAGCCGTATAATTCCAATATGACTCATATATTTGATTTTCTCTATTTCTCATTTTTGCAGTTTTTTACGACAAATAAATACTCTACGTCCTTTTGTTTTTTTTCTTTACCTGTAACTCGATAAACGTAGGGCATTTCGTGAACACTCACGCTATCAGCATACTTGTAAATCAGACTCAAAATCTCATCTTTAGTTGGTTTTGATCTACTATTATAACTTAGCATCCAATATTTGTATTTATCCAATTTGCTAAATAGTTTATCAAATTGATCTTTTATGGAATTCTTATCGATAAAATTGTTGTCGAAAGGTGATTGTTTCCTCCCTTCAATATATGCATCTATTAACCCATAAAAGCCAAAATAGTCATTCATTGTTCCAGCATAGGGAGGATCCAAATAAATAACATCAGCATTTATCTGTTCGATTGCATCATACACATCGAGGTTGTATGCCTTGTTTTCCATCTGATTAGAAAAAACAGCATCATTATATTCTTGTAGATTATTTTCAAAGTGGAATTG
>JAZUIX010000057.1:0-2011 GCA_045642445.1 Bacteroidales bacterium
TGTGATTTTGGCCGTTTTTGGTCATCTTGCTGTTTGTCACTCGGTCATGTAGCCCGCTACACTCCCTCGTTCCGCTCAGCAATCTGTTCCAAAACCAACTCAAAATCCCAAGAAATCAATTTATAGAACCCACCTAAAAAATTGAAAATTGAAAAATGGGCTGCCTTTTGGGGCAGCCCTTTGTTTTTTGAATTGGCTGGTGAGCCTACTCTTTTATTTCTGATAAATTTTGTCGTCGTAGAGGGCTACGCGGTTGATTACGGGACAGGCACGAGTTTGGTCGAAGATCACGCGCACGGCAACGGCGGAGCATGGGTCGGTGAGGAGAATGCGCTTGTAACCTATCGTGGTGGCCGATTGGAGGGGATGCCAAACTGCATCGGCATCGCACCACTCCACGTGGAACCGCTCGACCCGCTGCCCCAAGGGGATATACTCTTGCAGCATCACACGATTGAAACCAACGAGGCGGGGGAAACAGATTGTGAGGGTATCGGCAGAGATGCCACCATCGGCTGGAGTCCAATAGGTGTCATAACAGGTGTCGAGAACATTGGCGGCTTTGTATCGGCGATGGAGCGTGGAGGAGGCTTTGACGGTGGCACCCTGGGCGAGGTCGTGGGCAAAGATGCTGTCGAGGGCAGCACGGAACTCCACCAATCGCAAGGAATCGGCAGCATCAATCAGTCCTCGGGTGTCGGGCGGAACATTCAACAGCAACAATGAGTTGCGTCCCACGCTGCCATAATATATCTTCAATAACTGCTGTAAACTCTTGGGCTGTTCGTTGGCATGATAGAACCACCCCGGACGGAGAGAGACATCGGTTTCGGCAGGAATCCACAAGGCGCCATCGTAATTGCCGCTATTGAGGGTGTCGGTGCATGGGGCTTTGGCGCCAGGTTCGAAGCCCGCCACGTCCAACCGCGACCAGCAAGTCTCGCCGGCAAAGCCCTGTTCGTTGCCCACCCAGCGACATCCCGGACCCACATCGCTGAAGATTCCCGCCTGGGGCTGCAACCGATTGACGATGCCGTTGAAGAGGGGCCACCGATAGACCTGACGCTTACCATTGGGGCCTTCACCATTGGCACCGTCGAACCATTGTTCGTAGATGTCGCCATACTGTGTGAGGGCGCTCTCAAGGGTGCGGGCGAAGGTTTGGTTGTATTCATCTGTGCCGTAGGTAGGGGCATTGCGGTCCCAGGGCGAGATATATACACCGAATTTGAGCCTTGCCTCACGGCAGGCCTCAGACAAATCGCGCAACACATCGCCTCGGCCCCCTCGCCAGGCGCTCTCGCGCACGGTGTGGGTGCTCTCGGGGTTGGGCCAAAGGCAGAAACCGTCGTGGTGTTTGGCGGTGATGATGATGCCCTTCATGCCTGCGGCACGAGCCACGGCAGCCCACTGACGGCAGTCGAGGGCAGAGGGGTTGAAGAGGTTCTCGGCCTCGGTGCCTTCGCCCCACTCCAAACCCGAAAAGGTGTTGGGGCCGAAATGGCAGAACATGTTCATCTCCATCCGTTGCCACGCCACCTGTTGAGGCGTGGGACAAGGACCGTATGGCTGAGGTTTGCGCACCCCGGCACATCCCCCGGCAATCATGAAAACCGCCAGCAGCAGGGGAATGTGGAATTGGGAATTGAAAATTGGGCGTGCCACTTTTTAGTTAAGAGTTAAGAATTAAGAATTAAGAGTTAAGAGTTAAGAATTAAGAATTAAGAGTTAAGAACGACATACTGGCATGAAACGAATTACCTATGTCACAAAACGAAAAACGAAGAAGAATGGTTCCAGCCCAACGATAACCAATAACCTTTACCTCAATTCACAAATCATTAATGGTGGGTTCTATAAATTGATTTCTTGGGATTTCGGAGTGGTTTTCGAGCAGGTTGCTGCGCAGAACGAGGGAGCGTAGCGGGCTACGTGACCGAGTGATAAACAGCAAGATGCCGAAAAGCGCCCGAAATCGCAGAAAAGTATGTTGTCATTCATTATTCTCATA
>JAZUIX010000058.1:0-2655 GCA_045642445.1 Bacteroidales bacterium
CATAACTGATATAACCAACAGCAAGATAACAACTTTTCACATAGTCTATTCTCTGCACAAAAGGTAGAAAAAATGCTTGTTTTCCCACACTTCCGACCATCCCTTTGGCGGGGGAGGATACGATGCAGGAGTATGTGCTTGAGACGGTCATGGAAAGACGGTTTGACAACTGCAAAGATACGCAGATTTTGTGATATACAAAAAATAAGTGTAATTTTACGATTCGAAAAAAGTCGCCAAATATCATCCAATAATCACAATACCATATATTTACAATGAAAATAAGTATCATTTCGAATGCTCCGTTTTCCGTCACGAGCATCGGATACAAACGGGACGGAGAGATAGAAATCCGTATCGAATCCGTCAATGGAAGCACTTCATGCACCTATCCTTATACCATTGACCTGGGTAGCGGCCAGTCGTCCGCCAAGCCAGTTGTCACCCTCATGCAACACGCAGAGGCCTACCTTGCCAAGAAAGGACTGAAAGAAAAGACCGTGTTGACCTACCGTCACATGATGCAGCACCTGACCGCCTACGGCGACTGTCGCCTTGACGACATCACCACGGAATACCTGCAGGGATTCGTGACGTATCTATCCCAAACGCGGCTGAAAGCCAACACCCAGCGTCTCCTGTTCCAAAAAATCGCCAGCGTGCTGCACGATGCCGACCGTGAAGGGCTTTTCGACAGCCGAGTGCTGAGCCGTGTCACCCGTCCGAAAAGGGATGCCTCCAAGAAATGCTTTCTCACCGAGTCTGAGTTGAAGCGGCTGGCGACCGTTGACCTGCCAGAGGAAGACACTAACCTCCGAAACATGTTTTTCTTCTCCTGCCTGACGGGATTGCGGTTCGGCGATGTCCGCCGTCTGCAATGGAAAGACATAAAGGCTTGCGGCAACCGGCTATGCCTTGAGTTTACCCAGCAGAAAACGCATTCGCACGAATATCTGCCCCTGTGTACCGAAGCCGAAGAACTACTGCACCGACTCAAACCATCGGGGGCGAGCAAAAACAGAATGGTTTTCCAGTACGAGAGCAACCAGCATGCCAACAAGGTGCTGAGGCGATGGAGCAAATCGGCCCGCATAAAGAAGCACATCACATACCATAGCAGCCGGCACACATTCTGTGTGAGACTGCTGTCGCACAACATACCAATATTCACCGTGCAAAAATTGATGGGCCATTCCGACATCCGTACCACGCAGGTTTATGCCGATTTGATGGACAGTAGCAAAAAGAAGGCCGTAAACAGAATATCAGACTTGGCCATATTTGGGAACCCGCAGAGGAAACGAGCGTGATAAAATCAAATAAACATGTAAAAATCAATTAGTTGTATGTTTAACATCAAATAAATCGAAAAAAATATTTGCCAAATTAAAATAAATATGTAATTTTGCATTCGAAATCAACCTAAAACCAACCCTATGAAAAACATCCGTATTTTCCTTATTCTGCTGTTGCTTTCGAATGTCGTCACAACGACGTATGCCCAGATCAAGCCAGCCTACTGGTGGCAATGCGATAGTGGCAACACCATATTCAATTTCAACCCTTCCGTGCAGTTCGACAGTACGAGCGCGAACTTCGACAGCATTCCGTATGCGGACGAATACACGATAATAGTGGCATACAAGGCCATGAATGGTGCCGTTGAAAGTGCCGTGTGGGATTTGCAGTTTGGCGACAGTGCGCACCGAGGGCTGACCACACAGCAGATAACCTTGGACAAGTCAAGAATCCGATACTGCGAGCAGAACAGGTCTGTGCCCATCGTCAACACGCTGCAGCAGACAGCTCCTCTCATGGACAGCGTTCCAGAGTGGTGTCGCTTGAATCTGGGTGCCCATGACAGTTTGCCGGGCTGTATCAAATTGTCGGAATTGATGTACTTTGACCAGCATGTGGCACAGAGCAAGTTCCGTCCAGTGCAGAGCTACCTGGCCATAAAATACGGAGTCACACTCGGCCCTGTCGACTATGTCGGTGGCAATGGCTGCATAGTGTGGAACCACAAACACTGCAAACGCCACCATCATCGCATCACAGGCATCGGTTGCGATAGCACATACGGCCTTTTGCAGATGAAAAGCCGCAGCGAATGTGACAGTGCCCTGATTATCCTTTCGGCAGACAGCTTAGGAGAAGGCTCTTATTGCCTGATAGGAGACGATGATGGTGGATTGGATTTTGTATCTGTAGGCGGGGTAGAATATTTGCAGCGAGAATGGAAGGCCTGCGTCACACACGGAGACACAAACCATGTTGATGCACGATACTCAATAACTATTGAAACAAGGCTTCTTCCTTCTGATTGCGACAGTCTGGTGCTTCTGATAGATGGCATTCCATACTATCCTGACAGCGTATCGACCGATATTGTCTGCTACAGCAACATCCGATTCATATCGGACACATCAATTCTGGTCTTTGCCCGAGGGAGGGATTTGTGGCAGGCCTCGAAATCACACTCTGCTGGCAACATGACGGAAAACGGTGAAGCAGACGGCAGAATATCCAGCAAAATCTATCCGAATCCAACCATCGGCCAATATAACATCGCGGTGCAGAATACGCGGTCAGTGTCGGTAACCATCTATAATGCTATAGGATCCGTTGTGACTGCATATCAAGACAGCGGGAAAA
>JAZUIX010000059.1:0-5054 GCA_045642445.1 Bacteroidales bacterium
CCTCCTCGCGGCGGCCGGAGAGGTCGATGAGGATGGCGGTGACGGTGCCGTTGTGTTCTTTCAGCTGTCCGCCCTGCACCTTAATCCTTACGCTCTGCCGGAAGGGATTGGGATAGGCCACCAGCGCCAAGCCATCCTCCAGGAGATTACTTTAGGGTTCGCCGAGGAAGGAGAAGAGGATTTGGAGTTGGCGGGGGGAGAGGCGTTTTTGGGCGGGGCGGTAGCCGGTGGGGCGGAGGGCGTCGAGGAGGCCTGGGGTGAGGTTGATTTCACGGGCGAGGAGGCGGCTCGCAGTTTTCTTGCTACAGCCGTCGAAATAGGCCATGGCAAGGTCCTGCTTGAACTTGTACATAATATTGAAAATTTAAATGAAACAATAGGCCCGGAGGCCGGAATTAGAATCAAGGAAAGATTCATATTATGCATCGAGTCGCCAGCAAAACAATAAAAATAAACCACGGCAGGCGCAACGAGTGCCTGCCGTGGCGAATAACTGGTTATGTTATAGTAAAGTATAGCATAATTACAGTTAAATAAAAACATATTCCATCATTCCACTATGATTTTACGAGCAACCGTTCCTTTCGTGCCTGTAAGAAGGAGGTAATAGCCGCCTCGTTTGAGATTACTGACATCGAGGGTGCAGGATGAACCTTGTACTGATTGCCGAAGCATCAACTGGCCAGCGGCATTGTAGAGTTCAGCCCGACTAAAGGCTTCGGCATTTTTGACGGTGAGGAGATTGCGTACAGGGTTAGGATAAATGGAGACTTGAATGACATCGGCATCGTCGATACCTGACGAGGAGAGGGTGGTGAAGGTCTGGCTGGTGGGTGTACCCAGTTCGCGGTTTTGGTTAAAGGGGAAGAGCCATACTTGATACTCGGTGTTTGAAGATAACGGTTCGTCTGCGGTGCCGTAACTGCCTATAAGGTCATGATTCCAGGTCTCCCAACTGTTGTCTATGAGGTAGTTTAATATAGACTCCGCATCCGTGAGGTTGTGACTGACAAATATTGTGGTTTTACCAGCTATGAAATAGAAGTAAGCCGTCTGGTCATTCATGGATGTCTCAAGGTGACAGCCGTAAGACGTGACGTCGGTTATCGACAAGCCGATTTCGGCCAGCCCTGTACCTCCCGTTGTCAATGTGGTCTCGAACACTGTCTTGCCAAAAGTCCCGGTTAGCTCACCCGCATTGTCAATCGAAATGGTGTATATGGGTATTTCCGTCCCGGCACTCAAGCCGGTAATGTGCAGAGTGGTGTCCGCCAGATACAAGAATCCACTGGGGTATTGGCTGACAAACATCTCAAATACTTCCTGTTCTGTTTTCGTAATACCCATGTTGGCATAGTTCTGCACCATCTCTGATACAGAATTATTACGGTCTATCATTGCGTAGTAGCCATAATCCGACTCAGATTTGTCGAACACTACGGTCGCAGAATTGTCTGTAATGTTAGAGACGGTAACGCCAACAGTAGTAGATGCTTTTGCTATAGATGGCATCATTGTAACTACAATAGCAGCCATCAGTATCATGAATTTTCTCATACTTAATTACTTTAGTTTTGAGATAAAATGAGATACAATTCTGGAATGCGAATGTCTGTCGCATTTATGCGTTCTAATGTGATAGTGGTACCTTCGTATGTTTTGATGCTGTATCCGCTTTCGAGACAAGAAACATCGCTGTCTTTCCATCTGTAAAGAACCTCTGTCTTTTTCGTCATTGGATTCTCATTTTCGATGGAATTACGTTTTATCGTGATAATGCCGTATGCTTTCGTCTTCATGGACATACTGGACGAATCCAAGATATAGCCTTTCGACGTATAGCTGTCAATGAGTTCCTGAGCTTTTCGTTGGGCCTCTTTTTGGAATTCAGCCACATCGGGACTACCATTGATACGTTTCACTGTAACAGAAGAAGCGGTGCTCGTATCCGATATTGGATCGGCTAATGTTTTCAATAGTTTTTTACTATCTAACGACGCTTTGTATTTTCCACAATAATCAGTTGGTATCTGTATCTGGGCATTGCACGATGTTAATCCAAAGAGTAATGCGATTATTATTACTGTTTTGATATTCATTGTTCTTTTCTTTTTAATTCTTGAATATAGTCTGATGTGGTGCCATATAATAAATCCAGACTTGATAATTTATCACACAATAAAGTCGGTTGATACACATTATTGAAATGTGTAGAGCGACTGCTCTATGCCTCGGGTGCGGGACGGCAGGGAAGAGTGAGTTGCGAGCTTCAAAATACAATCACACTCTCCCTGCTTTGGCGCCCGCTCCTTTTGCCCCAACACAACGGCGCACCAAACTTGTGCGGGGCATTGTCAGATGAAATACATACGATTTACAGGTTTTGTGCAAACGGCACTATTGGGAGTTTGCAGTTATCGATTAACTGACTGCTACGCATGTATATACCCCATTATCGTGATTTATCGCCACGGCATAGCCTTCATCCGATTTTTGTTTTGCCCATGCTTTCGCCTCGTTGCGGTCGGTGGTAGTGATTGTTTGCACGTCTTTCGTCGCGGGGGATTGTGATGCTGCGTTCTCATTGATGATACGGACATCGCACCCTTGTTCGGAGAGAGATATCATGCTGTCGACAAATGCATCCCACTCCGCATCGCCATGTAAAGTGACTTGGTGAGCTACGCCGTCAACGGCGTAGCTCACCGTACGTACGGTGCCAACTTCCGCGACTGCGGACTGAGGCTCCACGAAGTTTTCCTTTTGGCAGCTGACTGCCATCGTTGCCAGCACTGCGAACAGTGCTACTGAGATTACTTGTTTCTTCATTTTTTTAATGTTTTAGTTAAAAAGATATGTCATCTATTTCTTTGTCAATTATGGCATCATATTGTTCTTCGGTCAAAGAATGGAATACACAGATTGTCATGTTTTTCCGAGAATACACATAGAGATTTTTGAGATATGTGTCTTTTCTGTCAACAAATGTGGAATCCTTCTTTACTATGTATTCGAAGGTTTTCTCGGAAAAGAACATATCTTTGAACTCTTCTGGGATTATTGTAATAGATGGGACATGTATGTCTTCGCACAATTTTTCCCACATACAGGTGTCTTCGGTTTCAAGCAATGTCGCGCTAACCACTACACTATCATTGACTTTGTAATCCTTTATAAACGTGGCATCAACACCATCCATCTTTGCATAACGCTTGTACACGTCGCTGCATTGGTCGAAGGGGACGGTGCGGGGCCAGCCAAGGATAAGCCCCCCTCCCCCGAGAATGAGGAGGCAGACGAGGATGGTTATGGGCCAGGATTTCTTCATAAATTGTTTACTATGTTTGTGACGCTCTCGACGGCTTCGATACGGGCTGGATGGTTCTGCGTCAGGGTGTGGCCATCGCCGACGGTGGGGGCGCAGGAGACCAATATGAGGGTGAAGGAGGCGGCGATGACGATGGTGGCGGTGCGGCTAAAATTGAAAGTTGAAAATTGGAAATTGAAAACTGATTGAGGTATGATTGTTGTCCGACGGCGGGCACGGAGGTGGGCGATGAGAGTGGCAAGGCGCGATTTCTTCCGAGGGAGGTAGAGGGGGCGCATGCCGAAACGGCGGGAATAGCGCAACATACGGTCGAAGGGGGTGCTGGCGGGGTCGTGGCGGAGGATGGCGAGGGTGGTGCTGACGGTGTCGACGGCAAGGAAGAGGAAACAGCCTTCGAGGAAGAGGGTGTAGATGCGGAAATAGATGTCGTACTGGTAGTGCCAAAGGCTGATGCCCCAATAGATGGCGGCAGCGACACAATAGATGGCAAGAATGCCCCAGGCATAGAACATGCGGGTGCGGAAAGTGCGTGAGTGGCGAGTGTTGAGGGAAGCGGGGCGCGCCTCGGGACGACAGAGGAGGTCGTCGAGGCGGCGAGATTGGGCGTCGAAGAGGGGCTGGAGGTCATCGAAACTAATCTCCTGCTGCGTTGCGCTTGCGAAATCTGGTAAATCTGGTAGATTTTCGCTTCGCGGATGGTTTTTCTTATTTGTTTCTTTACTCATAATCACTATCTTGTTGTTTGAGGGTGTCAATCTTTTTACGGAGGCGGTAGAGACGTTGTTTGACGGCGGCTTCGGTGGTGGAGAGAGTTTCGGCGATGTCGCGGATGGAGAGGTGGTCGAGGCGGAGGTAGAGGAGTGCGCGGTCGTCGGGTTCGAGGAGAGAGAGCAGATGGTAGTAGTCGGGCGGAGCGAAGGTCTCTTGGTCGGCGATGGTGTCGTACATCCAATCCTCGAGTGGTACGAAGCGGGGCTGCTTGACATGGTTGCGGACCTCGGTGACGGCGACATTGAGGGCGATGCGGCGTACCCATGTGTCGGTGTTGCTGTCGCCCCGGAAGTCGGGCCACGATTCCCAGAGGTTGCAGACGATTTCCTGGTAGAGGTCGCGGATGTGTTCGGGCTGGTGGTCGGTGAAGTGGAGGCAGATTTGGAAGATGGTGTGCTGGGAGCGTGAGAGCATTTCAAGGAACTCGGTGTTGTCGCCGTCGCGGACCAAATCGGGCCTGAACAGGTCAAATAGGGTATGACCCGCTTTGGAAGCGTGTTTCGGTCCGGCACGGTGTTTCATATGTTGCTTTCTTCTTTTCCCTATGGTGTTGGTCTCTTTTTTTCGCGTTCTTCTTTTTTTCGGGGGGCGGACTGCGGGCGGTTTGGTCGGGCAGTTTTCGTCCCTCTCTATTATATTAGTCGTAAAAATACGAAAAAGTAACACGGAAATTGAAAATTTTTTGCGGCAGTCTTTGGATAAGGCTGATTGTTAGGTGTTTGTTGCTGAATTTTTTTTCGGGGACGAAGGTGAGGGGATGGCGGCGGCAAGAATGCCGCTGGGGTGCACGAGAAACGGGGGGTGGAGATAATGGGTGGTTTAGGGGGGAGGTGGTTGATTTTCAGCTGTTTGGGAATGAAATAGATAAAGGCGGGTTCTATAAATTCATTTTTTGACCTAAAGATGGCATAGAACCCTTTGTTCCACCTTTTAGGTTATTTAACTTCTTTTACAG
>JAZUIX010000060.1:0-8784 GCA_045642445.1 Bacteroidales bacterium
ATTGCTGAGCGGAACGAGGGAGTGTAGCGGGCTACATGACCGAGTGACAAACAGCAAGATGACCAAAAACGGCCAAAATCACAGAAAAGTATATTTTCAAAATATTTCATGTTTACGTTGAATTTATAGAACCCACCTTTAGTCATTCCACGATGGTCATCTCGTTGATGAGGTGGGTAGCACCGGCGAATTTGTCGATGATGAAGAGGCAGTAGCGTATGTCGAGAGAGATGTTGCGACAATAGTCGGGGACGAAGAGAAGGTCGCTCATGGTGCCTTCCCAGCAGCGGCCGAAGTTGATGCCTATCAGTTGGCCGTCGGCGTTGAGGACGGGGCTGCCGCTGTTGCCTCCGGTAGTGTGGTTGGTGGCGATAAAGCCTACGGGCATTTCACCGCGCAGGTTGGCGTAGCGGCCATAGTCTTTGTTCTTATAGAGTTCTTTGAGTTTGGGTTCGACGACATAGTCGTAGATGTCGGGGTTCTCTTTTTCCATGATGCCGTCGAGGGTGGAGTAGGGGGTGTAGTACACAGCATCCTTGGGGCGGAAGCCCTGCACATGGCCGTAAGCCACACGGAGGGTGAGGTTGGCATCGGGGAAGAAGTTGCTGTCGGGATACTGCTGCATCATGCCTCTCACATAAGTACGCATCAGACGGCTGATTTCGCGTTTGTTGGCGTCGTAGATGGATTCGTTGTCGAGGGTGTAGCTGTGGGCATAGGCGGTGATGAAGAGGTCGACGGCTGGGTCGTCGGTGATCTTCTTTGCATCCTTGACTTTGTATTTGGTGAGGAGATCGTCCATCTTTTTACGGTTGGTGAGCATGGATTTGTCGTAGATGTTTTCGAGGGCTTTCTGCACGGCGGCTTGGTCTTTGCCCTTCGTGTCGAGGTAGGGGGCATGGCCGGCTTTCCACATATACATGAATGTTTCGACAAAGATGGCGCGGTCGACGGGGGAGTGGAGGTCAAAGTCGGAGAAGAAGGTCTCGTTGGCGGCAAGAAGTTTGTCGGCATCGGTGCGGGCGGTGTTGTCGTCGTCGCTGTTGGAGAGCTGGTAGAGCTTGTAGGCGCGGTTCATGAAGTCGGAGGCCATGACGGCTTCGTTGAAGTAGGTCCACTCGATTTCTATGGGGCGTATGCGGTTGTAGGCGCGGTTGAGGTCGCGGAGGACATTGCGGTATTCGTCGCGGTTGTCGGCCCAGGCTTGGAAGGCTGCCTCTTGGGCTTTCTTTTGGTTGACGCCGTCAAGGCGTTGGATGCCCAGGGTCTCGCCCTGCCATTTTTTCCAGCCGTTGGCAATGCTTGCCACCTTGGAGGCATATTTGAGTCGTTGTGCGGGGCTCTGCTCCATGGCGTTTTTGTAGTGGTTGAGGCGGATGTCGCGGAGGGCTATGCGGATGGGGTTTTCTTGGATGGCCTGGAGCTCCATCTGGTCGTGGGTGACGTAGCGTTGGGTGGTGCCGGGATAGCCGAAGACAAAGGTGAAGTCGCCTTCATCTACGCCTTTGAGGGAGATGTCGAGGTGCTTCAGGGGCTTGTAAGGCTTGTTGTCCTTGCTGTAGTCGGCGGGTTTGCCATCTTTGTCGGCATAGACGCGGAACATGGAGAAGTCGCCTGTGTGGCGGGGCCACATCCAGTTGTCGGTATCTCCGCCGAATTTGCCTATGTTGCTTGGAGGGGCACCCACGAGGCGCACGTCGGTGAACACTTCGTTGATGTACATGAAGTATTGGTTGCCGTAGTAGAAGGGTTTGATGATGGCTTTGTAGTGGGTGCCTGCCACGGCTTCGGTGGTGATGATGGTGATGTTTTGCTTGACGATGCGCTCGCGTTCCTCTTCGAGCATATTGTCAGTAACACCTTTCAGCACTTGGTTGGTGACATCCTCCATGCGCACGAGGCGTGTGGCGGTGAGCCCTTTGCAGGGAATCTCCTGTTCGCGGGTCATGGCCCAAAAGCCGTGGGTGAGGTAGTCGTGTTCGACGGTGCTGTTGGAGGTAATGTAGTAGTAGCCGCAATGGTGGTTGGTGAGGAAGAGGCCTTGGTCGGAGACGAACTCGCCGGTGCAGCCTTGGTTGAAGAGTATCACGGCGTCTTTGAGACAGGCGTGGTTGATGTCGTAGATGTCTTGTGCGGTGATGCGCATACCTGCTTTCTGCATGGCGGCCTGGTTTTTGCCCAGCAACATGGGTATCCACATGCCCTCATCGGCCACTGCAGCAGGCAGCAACATGGCAATCATTGCTAAAAGTGTAAATGTTTTCTTCATGATATTTTAATTTTTTTGATTTCTAAATTGGAGACATCAAGGTGTTTTCTAAATGTTCTCACGTTTCAGCCATAACTCCAAGACGGGGTCGGCTATGATGGTCGCTCTTTGTTCTACTCGTATCAGTTCCTTGTTAGTCAGAGCCATTTTAATGCGGGCGATATTGGCATACGAGCCTAAGTTATATGTTTCACGGACAGACATTTTACCATAGTCGTCATGAACGCCTGCCAGCACAGCGCGCAGGAAATTAAGTTGGTATGTGGTAAGGCTCTCTGTCTGTTGGACAAACAGCATGTTGTTTTCATCGATTAAGTCGGACAAACCCGCAGCAAGTATGTCGGGTGTCACCTCCATGTCGGTATTGAGGAATGTGAGCCACGCCAGCTGTTGCACGTATGAGGGATGGTTTTGCACCATAGAGCATAGCTGGCTCGCCAGCGATGACGAAATAGTCTTTCCCTCGCTTTGGAATCCACGCTGTATGTATGGCACCCACAAGTCGGTGGCAATAGGCGATAGGGACATGACGTCGCCAAATTTGTAGAATGGATGGCTGGATTTGAGAAACAGGCTTTCCAAGATGTGCTGTCTGCTGCCGAACAGGCAATAGGACACGTCCGATTGGTGCTGCCACACCGAACGTATCCGCTTTTGTACCATCAAGGAATTGGGAAATTCGCCCACCTGCTGAAATTCGTCAATACAGACAACAATATGGCAATGTTTTTTTTCAGCAATACGCTGCGGAAGTTCCAACACCTCCTCCGGTTGGTGTGTCTGTGGTGTGATGCCAAGTGACACCGAATATTCGTTTCCGGGATCCACGTTGAGCGACAACTTTGGAGTAAGCCGCATTAGAAAATCTGCAGCCAAATTCTTCCACTCGTCAATTCGGCTTTCGGTCTGCCGCAGAATGTTGGCGGCAAACTTATTGTAGAAATCATATTCGTCACGGCATGAGAAAATATCTACATACACCACCTTTATATCCTCCGAAGCGACATCTTTCCCCACCAGGTTCACCAGCGAGGTCTTTCCCCAACGGCGGGGCGACATGAGAATGGTGTTTATGCCGTGAAGCATATTCTCGCGAAGATGGCGCACCTCTTTTTCACGGCCAATAAAATGGTCGCTGCCCACAGCTGTGCCAAAAACAAAAGGTCTATTCATTCCACCTATTAGCTATAAAATCAAGTGCAAAAATACTATTTTTTTTTTGAATAACACAACTTTGTGTTACACAACTTTGTATCACACAACTTTGTGTTACTTGTATTAATATGATTTGCAATATAGTAGATAGTGAATTGTGAAATGTGAGTGGTCGTTTCACAATTCACTATTCACATTTATTTGACATTTTTCAATGCTTCTTTGGCGGCTTCGAGGAGGGGCTGGGTGCTCACTTCGCTGCCTACGGCGTGGCGCATCCAGTTTTGAGGCGTGAGACGGCCCGCAGGGTAGATGCGGAGGATTTCGTCGGCGATGTTCTTGCCTTTGAGCTGCTGCTCCAGCTGGAATTCGATGATGTGGCCGTAGGGGTAGTTGGCGAGGTAGAGGGGCGAGTCGATCATGTGGCTGTAGATGGCCAGGATGGGGGAGTCTTTCTCGCCCAGGACGGGGGCGTAGTATTTGTTCCACACCTCTTGGGCGATGCTGATGACCTGCTCCTTGAGTTGCTCGGCAGTGGCCTCGGGGTGCTCGTAGAGCCAGTGCCAGGAGTACATGTCGACGAGGCTCACACCCATGATTTCGTAACATCCCCAGAAGATGTCGAGGGTCATCAAAGCCTCGGAGTTTTCAGCGGCTTGGGGCGTTTTGAAACCGAGGAAGTCGAGGTCGCGGGTTTGGAACACGAAGGCCAACGCCTCGGTGAAGGCGGTGTTGGGAACGCCCTTCATGATGTAGCTGTCCACATCGTGCAGTGTTACAGTTTGTTCTACATTGTGGCCGAACTCGTGGACGGCGATGTTGTAGCCTTTGTAATCCATGCCGTTCTCACCGATGCGGGTGCGGAGGCGGGCATTGTCGCTCTTCATGTTGCTCTCCCAGGCATGGCCTGCCCCACGGGAGGGGTCAACGGTAACGTGTGAGCAGATAAACTGTATCTTTTCGGGGCTGAAGCCCAGCTGTTTCAGAATGGAGGGCATACCCTTGGCGGCAAAAGCCTCTTTGTTGGGGTAGAGGCGTTGGGTGATGGCGGTGAGCTCGTCCTCGTTGATGCTGCTGCGGCTCTTGAAACCGTCGTACCAGATGTCGAAGGGTTCAAGTTTGCGACCCATACGCTGGCTGATGAGGTCGGCCACCTCTTTCACCTCGGGGGCGCTGAGGAAGGTGGTGAAAAGCTGTTCGATTTCAGCATAGCTCACCTCCATGTCTTGGTCGAAGGCACGCGACAAAGCGGTGGGGTACATGGGGTTGTAACGGTCCACCTGCTGCATGGCGTGGAAATTGTCGAGGAAATACTGGTAGCGGGTCAGGGGTTCGCTCTCGACCTTTACCTCTTTGCCGTTTTGCATCACCTGGTTGCTGTAGGGGTTCCAGGTGTAGTCGGCGTTGTTGATAACACACTGGGGGATGCTTTGGTCGATGATGCGGCGCATCACCTGATAAATCATGCGTTGTTTGGCCAGACCTGTGTCGCCTTCGTTGTAGTGGGTCTTCAGTTCGTCGCGGAGGCCCCAGTGGGTGATGAGGGCCATGTCGGGGAAAAGGGTGTTGCCTTTGTCGTCACGCAGCTGACCCATCATGATGTTGTAGTTGGAGATGTAGTTATCGGCGGCAGCCAGTTGGTTGGCCAATAACTGATTGCATGAGGCGGGTACACGCGAGGTGAACAGGTCTCCCAAACGAGCGTAAGCCCATTGCTCGCGGCTCCATTGCTTACCCAGCTGGTTCTTCTCATCGAGGGAGTAGAAGGGGAAGTTGAGCACCACGATGAAGGCGATTTTTTGCTCATACATATCGTCGTCGAAATGTGCCGAGGGGTCGAAGCCGCCGAAGAGTTCGTCCAAGGCGGTGGGTTCGGGACCTGTGACATGCAGCGACAGTTTCAAGTCGACGCTGATTTTGTTGAAGCAGCCCCAAAGGCTCTCCAAATTGGCTTGAAGAATATCGGCCATGCGGTGCAGCTCGGCACTATCGGCCACAAAATGTTCAAGGCAGAAAGCCTGAAACTCCTCGGGGGTGCCATCTTCGGAAGTCCACAGCGAGGCTGCTTGAGGCACAGAGCGTTCCACGCGGTCTTTGCAGTCGTTGCCGTATTTCTCCACCAAAGCCGCCACGGTGGCTTGAACGGTTTTTTCGTCAATATTGCTCATAGCGGTGTCGTTGTTTTTCTTGCAGCAGGAAGCCAAACACAGCAATCCCGCCAACATAATAGGTAAAAGTCTTTTCATAATGGTTTGTTGTTTTTGTGATCTGTGATCGTTCATTTCACAATTCACTTTGCACATTTCACACATCTATTTTTTACTGATTTTTGTTGTGCCGTAGGGGGTGCAGAGGAGGTAGGTGCCGGTGGGCAGGGGGGAGAGGTCGATGGGGGTGCCGTCGTAGCGTTGGCTGTGGCGGAGTGTGCCGAGGAGGTCGTAGATGCGTATTTCGGTGCCAGGGGTTATGCCTTGGAGCGAGACCTGCGTAGTGGCAGGATTGGGGTAGGTGGTGAAGGTGACGGGGGTGATGCCCTCAATGCCCGACTGACCCGTGGTGCGGAACTCTAAGGTGGCAAGGTCGCCCCAAACATTGTCGGCGTTCACACCTATGGCGCAGAAATAGTAATCGGTGCCAGGATCTAAGGTGAGCCATTGCCAGACGTCTGTTTCGTAGTGAGTTTCGTATTGGCTCTTGAGCCAGGAGAGAACGGTGTCGAGGGGAAGGGTGTCGAAAGCCCTTTTCTCGATGATGAAATCTTTGAAGAAGGCAGTTTGGTCGTTGGCTATGGCGGTAGTGGTTACACAGGTGTCGCCGATATTATCTACGGAGAGGGTGATGATGCTGGTGCCGTGGCCGCCGAGGGTGCTGGTGCTGAGGGTGTCGGTGTAGATGACATTGGTTTCATCATCGGAGGCGAGGACATAAACCACATATTCGGTGGCGGGAATCATCTGTGTCCAGGTGTAGGTGGCATCGGTGGTGTAGGAGATGCCCCAGGCAGAAATCATGGCTTCGAGCGAGCCGAACATGGGCAGGTAGCTCTCAAGGCCGCCCACAACATCGGTCAAAATGCTGTAGTGTGTGCAGGCATCGTTTTTGGCAAAACTTACGGTGAAGGTTGTTGTGGTGATGGAGTCGATGGTGATATCGACCTGCGGGGTGTTCTGTGCCTGAAGGGCAAAGCTGCAAGAGAGCAGCAAGGCGAGGAGGATTGCGGAGAGGTGTTTCATGATTGATGTTGTTTTTGGTGACTGGTGACTAGTGTTTAGTGACTGGGAGGACGGTAGCCGCCGAATCACAAGTCACTAATCACAAGTCACATTAATTATTATTGAGTGTTCGTGATATTTTGTCGATATTGAGGCTTCGGGCGCTGGCGTCGAAGATTTGCTTGTAAATGCCGCCCTGTTGATATACCTCGTCGGGGGTGCCGCTTTGCTCCACATGGCCGTTTTGGAGGGCGAAGATTTCGTCGGCATCGATGATTTGCGAAAGGCTGTGCGAGATGATGATGACGGTGCGGCCCTGTTTGATGGCGTCGAGGCTGTTCTTGATTTGCTCGGTGGCCACAGCATCGAGCGATGCCGTGGGTTCGTCGAGGAAGATGATGGGCGGGTTTTTGATGAACATGCGGGCGATGGCTATACGCTGCTGCTGGCCTCCGCTGAGGAGGGTGGCCTTGGTGTCGAAACCGTTGGGGAGTTCGACGATTTGGTCGTAGATATAGGCCTGGCGAGCCGCTTCAAGCACCTGCTCGTGGGTGGCATCGGGGTTGCCGTATTTGATGTTCTCCTCAATCGATCCGTCAAAGATATGGTTCTTCTGAAGCACAAGGCCGATATTGTCGCGCAGATACTGCGTGTCCCACTCGTGGAGGTCAACCCCGTCGAGGGTGATGCTGCCCGAACTGGGGGCATAGAATTTGTCGAGGAGGTTGATGATGGTGCTTTTGCCGGCACCCGAGAGGCCCACAAAGGCGGTGATTTTGCCTGCCTTGACCTCCATGTTGATGTCGTGGAGGGCATGGTTGCCGTTGGGGTAGGTGAACTCCACATTCTTGAGGCCGAAATTGCCAAAAACCTTCTCGGGGCGGTAGGTGCCGGTGTGCTCCACCTCTTTGTCGGCGTGGAGGATGTCGAAGAACCCTTCGGCATAGATAAGGGCGTCGTTCATATCGTCGTAGATGCGGTGAAGCTGACGTATGGGCGCCGAAACATTGGAGAAGAGCATGACGTGGTACATGATTTTACCGATCGACATGCCCGGATAGTCGGTGAGGACGAGGTAGGCGGTGAGGATGATGATGAGCACGGTGCCTATCTGCTCGGTAAAACTCTTGAGGCCGTCGAAGAGAAAACTCAGCTTGCGTGTCTGCATCTGGTTGTCGGTGAGGCGGTTTTGAAGGTCGAGCTGCTTGTTGCCTTCAATCCGCTCGCGGTTGAAAGATTTGATGACGGTGATGCTCTCGATGATGTTCATGATGCCGTTCGACTTGGCCTCGCGGTTGGCCCTCATATCACGACGCCAGCCTTGCAGTTTCTTTGCCTGGCGGTAGGTGATGTAGAAATAGATGGGCACGATGCAGGTGGCCACAAGTCCCACATACACATTGGCGGCATACATGAGTATGAGAGCCAGAATGGCGCTCGTGCCGAGGGGCAGGATGTCGATGAAGAAGTTTTTGACCGTATTGGAGAGGCTCTCCACACCTCGGTCGATACGGGTTTGGAGTTTGCCCGGCTCGTTGCCCGACTGGGTGAAGAAGGCCACACGGAAGGTGAGCATCCGCTCGATGATGGATTGAGCCAAATCGCGCGAGACGAGGATACGCATCCGCTCGCCGTAATAGCGTTGGGCGAAGGTGATGAAGGCGGACAACACCTCTTTGGAAAGCAGCACCACGGTGATGACCACAAGGATACGCACCGCCTTGCTCCATACAAAGTTGTCGGCATGAAGCAGGGCGTTGATGGCATCAACGGTGCGGTCGAGCACCACGGCATTGACCTGTGCCGTGAGCGACCCGATCAGGGTCATCACAAGTGTGAGCACCACCAGCCAGCGATAGGGTTTTACAAATGGTGCAATATTTTTGAAAAGTTGCTTGAGCGACATGGCGAAAATATTTTTTGCAAAGGTACGAAAATTTTTTTGAATTAAAAATTCAGAATATAGTAATATTTTAAAAAAAGTAATTGCTGATACGAATCAACTCCCATTATCCGTCGTTGCTTCTTCGATCGTTATGGTATCCTTATGGTATCGTTATCGTATCGTAATGGTATCGTTATGGTATCCCGGATACGATAACGATACCATAACGATACCATAACGATACCATAAGGATACCATAACGA
>JAZUIX010000061.1:0-11403 GCA_045642445.1 Bacteroidales bacterium
AATCTCAACAACGATGTTGGGGTTGTTCATCATGACCAAGTAGAGGTCCATGAGCGAATCCATGAACTCCTCTTTGAGATCCCACTTCGAGAGATCGTAACGAATCTCGGGCAGCACGACGGGCTGCTGGGGCACGGGCTCCATACGATAGTCGTGGACGATGCCTTTATCGACTGTGTAACCCATGGTGCTCTCCGAACCCTCAAGACTGAAATAATCGACCTTGGAGAGGTACATTTTGTAAACCACCTGGCCGTGGATTTGGTTTGAGGTGAATTTGTAGAAACCTTTCTTGTCGGTGTAGGTTTCGGCTTCAGAGCCGTCGGAACCCACAATCTTGACTTTGGCGCCCTTAATCAGCTGCATCGATTTTTCATCGCGCACAGTACCTTCAATAGTATACAGCAACGGGGGCAGCTCAAAGCTATAGAGGTCGAGGTTGGGCAGAGGAATCTTCTTGCCCTTTTTGTCGGTGTTCTTGTTGAGGGGATCGTCAAACGGGCGGTTAGAAGAGAAATAGCCGCGTTCCATCATCTGGTTGTTCTCGTTATCGGGAAAATAGACAATGCTCATTTCGTCATACGAGGAGTTGATGGGCACGCCGAGGTTCTCGGGTTTGGAGCAGATGCGTTTGCCAATTTTGGTTTTGAAAATATCATAACCTCCGATGCCAGGCAGACCGTTGGAGGAGAAATACATCGTAGAGTCGTCTCTCAGCACGGGGAACGATTCGCGGCCGGGGGTGTTGACCACCGTGCCCATGTTGACCGGTTTGTCAAAGTCGGCAGCAAGCGATTTGCGTGTGGCTTTCCACAAGTCGTAGTCGCCCTGTCCGCCGGGCATATCCGAGCAGAAATAGAGGGTAAGGCCATCGCTGCTGATAGCGGGATAGAGGTAGTTGTAGTTAGTGTCGCCCAAGTTGATGCGAACAGGGGTAGCCCATTCGCCAGGAGCCAACTCTTCGGCGGGAGTATCTTCCTCGGAATTACCCTTGTCGTTTTTGCCCTTGGTACTTTTCTTTGAAGAGGTCTTTTTGGTAGTGGTCTTCTTCTTTTTCTTGTCGGTGGTAGCGGCCTTGGTGGAGGTATAGATGGCGCAACCGTGTTCCTCATACTCTACCACATCGCAGCGCGAGAAGTAGATCGTAGTGCCGTCGGGCGAGAAACAAGGCTCACCTTCGTTGCTCGAAGTATTGATTTTGCCGGTATTGTCGAACGAGGCAGGGTCGGTGGACCAAGCGCCGTTGCGGTCCTTGTACACGGTATAGAGCGACGAGAAGTTCTGACCAGTCCAAATATCCTTGCCATCTTCACCAACGCCGTAACGGGAAGAGGTGAAAATCAAAGTATTGGTATCGTCGCCAACGAAGCGGGGAGCCCAATCGTTGTATTCTGTGCTCCAATCCACCAGTTTGGTGATGACATGGCGGCTGCGGTCAGCGGCCCAGCGGGTCACATCAATAAGCGATTTGCGGCGGTCTATACCCAGCTTGTCGTTGGGCTCCAACTGCAGATACTTGTCATAATAGTCGGCAGCATCGTTGAATTCGCCATTGAAACGGCACATTTCCGCCATATAGAAATACAATTTCGGCTCAGTGTTGTAGTACTTGGCCTCAATCAGTCGGCCGTAAGTGTGCTGAGCCTTGGGGTAATTGTACATCAATCGGTAGCACTCGCCGATTTGGAAATAGATGCGGTTCTTCTCAGCCTTGTTGCTGGAAACTTTGTTATAGGCCTGCTCGTAGCTCTCGAGGGCAAGGGTGTACTGCTTGTTCTTAAACTGCATGTCGGCACGTTCGGCAATACTGTGTCCCGTGGTGTTCTGAGCCATGGCCAAACTTGTGAAAAGAAGTGCTGCAATGAGCAATGCGAAACCTTTTTTCAGTGTTTTCATGTATATATTATTATTTTATTCTATAACGTAATTATGTCAACATTAGTACATTGAAACCGAAAAAAAACGGACACAATGCACATTATTGATGTGCTAAAATACACATTTTTTTTGAATTAACGAAAAAATTTTTTTTACAACCCTTCTTCAGGGTATAGCAAATATTTTTTCCGCAGCTCTTTGAAACGGCTCAAAGCGGGTTCCCACGAGGCGCGAATCACCTCGTCGCTGGCTCCTTGCATCAGCTGTTTTCGCAACGTAGCGGTGCCTGCCAGTTTCTCGAAAAAGTTGCTTTTGAGGAAAAACTTGCCCTTTGCCACCTTCCGATACATCATTTTCAGATACTGGAGGTCGAATTTTGAGGCCACCTCCACATTGCGCAAGTCCACCCATTTGTCCAAAGAGAAGTCGTTGTAGCTTCGTTGTAGGTTCGTTCCGAGAACCTCGAAAGGGTAGGGCGTCTGCCTCCCCACGCTGATGTTGGTGCCCTCAAAAAGGCAGAGCGAGGGGTAAAGGGCCACAGCTTGGGGTGTCCGCAAGTTGGGCGAAGGAGCCACAGGCAGCACAATGCTGCGGCATAAGGCCGAGTCGTGGCTGTAATTCAGCATTTTGACAATCCGCAGGTCGCATTTCAGGCTGTCTTTCAATCGGTGCTCCTCGTTCAGCATGAGGGCATATTCGCCTATAGTCATGCCGTACACAGCGGGAATACCCTCCTGCATACCCACAAACGAAGTGTATTTCTTCTCCATCACAGGCCCGTCGACATAATGGCCGTTGGGATTGGGTCGATCGAGCACAATGAGGGGGATGGAATCTTCTGCACAAGCCTCCATAACGTATTGGAGTGTGGAAATATAGGTGTAGAAACGACACCCCACGTCCTGCAAGTCGAAGATGACTATCTCGATGTCTTTGAGTTGTTGGTGGGTGGGTTTTGTGTTGTTGCCGTAAAGCGATATGATGGGGATGCCTGTCTTTGGGTCGACACTATCGTCGATGTGGGCTCCTGCATCAGCTGTGCCGCGAAAACCATGTTCGGGACAGAAGATTGTCTCGATGTCAACACCGAGGGAGCAAAGAGTATCTACCAGATGAGTAGTACCCACCATCGAGGTGTGGTTGGCCACCACTGCGGTAGTATGAGACCTTGTATATTGTATGTACTGATCTATTCGTTCAGCACCAGGAACGATTCGTTCTTCCTGAGCCTCAGCCACAGATATCACAGCCAAGAATAACACGATTGCACTTGCTCGTACAACATTATTCCGAAATGATGCTGAAAATAACAGATTTTTCATACTTCTTTATCGCACTCCCGTGTGACCAAAACCGCCTGTGCCGCGCTCTGTGTCGCTGAGTTCTTCAACCTCTACCAATTCGGCTTGTTCATGTCGTGCGATAACCATTTGGGCGATGCGTTCACCGTCGTTGATGACGAAAGGTTCCTGCGACAGGTTGATGAGTAGCACGCATATTTCGCCACGATAGTCGGCATCGATGGTGCCAGGCGAGTTGAGCACGGTGACACCCTTTTTCAGCGCCAAACCGCTTCGTGGACGCACCTGGGCCTCATAACCAGCGGGCAATTCCATAAAAAGACCCGTTTTTACCATACCCCGCTCCAAAGGTTGCAGGGTGATGGGGCCTTCGGGCAGATAGGCTTTGAGGTCGAGACCTGCCGATTGGCAGGTCTCGTATTTTGGTAAAGGATGATGCGATCGATTGATGATGTTGACCTTCATAATGGTGTTTGCTGAATGATTATCGTGTCAGAACCTCGTCAATCATGCCGTATTCCTTGGCCTCTTCGGCGGTGAACCAGTGGTCGCGGTCGCTGTCGGCATATACTTTGTCGTAATCCTGTCCGCTGTGTTTGGCGATGATTTCGTACAGCTCTTTCTTGAGTTTCTGAATCTCGCGGCAGGTAATCTCCATATCGCTGGCTTGGCCTTCGGCGCCACCCATGGGCTGGTGAATCATCACACGGCTGTGGGGCAGGGCGCAACGTTTGCCTTTTTCACCGGCACAGAGCAGCACGCTGGCCATCGAGGCGGCCAAACCCGTGCAGATGGTGGCCACATTGGGTTGGATATACTGCATCGTGTCGTAGGTGCCCAAACCTGCATACACCGAGCCTCCCGGCGAATTGAGGTAAATCTGAATATCCTTCTGGCTGTCCACACTCTCAAGGAAGAGCAGCTGAGCCTGGATGACGTTGGCGGTATAGTCGTCGATGGCTGTGCCGAGGAAGATGATGCGGTCCATCATCAAGCGGCTGAACACATCCATTTGGGCCACATTGAGCTGGCGTTCCTCAACGATGTAGGGGGTCAGCGAATTGTTGATAGCCGAGGTGTACTTGGCATAGGTCGTGCTACTGATGCCACAATGTTTGGTGGCATATTTTTCAAATTCGGTCATGTTATATTTAATTGATGATTAATATCTATATTACCCCATTAATTCTTCCCATTCAACTTCTCTATCAAATCGGGGCGGCGTTCCTGGGTGCGTTTTAAAGCCTGTTCGTAGCGCCATTGCTCTATTTTGGCGTGATTGCCGCTGAGCAGCACTTCGGGCACCTTCCAGCCTCGAAACTCGGGGGGACGTGTGTATTCGGGCGGAGCCAAGAGGCCGTCTTGGAACGAGTCGCCCAAAGCCGATTGCTCATCTCCAATCACTCCAGGTATGAGCCTTATCACCGTGTCGGCTATCACCGCTGCAGCCAATTCTCCTCCGGTGAGCACATAGTCGCCAATCGAAATCTCCTTGGTGATGAAATGCTCCCTCAATCGCTCGTCAACACCTTTGTAATGTCCGCATAGTATCATCAGGTTCTCTTGCAAAGACAGCGTGTTGGCCATGCCCTGGTCGAGCATCTTGCCGTCAGGGGCGGTGTAGATAACCTCGTCGTAGTGGCGTTGCGACTGAAGCTCCTCTATGCAGTTGGCCAACGGCTCCACAGCCATCACCATGCCTGCGGCTCCTCCGTAGGGGTAGTCGTCCACACTGCCGTAGCGGGTGAGCGAATAGTCGTGCAGGTCGTGGAAAACCACTTCGACAATGCCTTTCTTCTGAGCCCTTTTCAAAATGGACTCTTCGAAGAACATCGACATCATGTTCGGGAATAGTGTGAGAATATCGAGTCGCATACTATTTCACGCGGATTTTTTGACCCAGCTGAAGCAGCGAGGTCTCCTTGATACCATTCATCTGGCAGAGTTTCTTCACGGTGGTGCCGTTGCGTTGAGCTATACGGCTGAGGGTGTCGCCGCTGCGCACCTTGTAGTATTTTCCGTTGCCGCTGTAGTTGCCCGCGTCGGAACGTCTCGACCGCGTGTTGGCAGAGCGGTTCTCCACCCCTTTCTTTGCCACCTTGCGGAACGAATCCTTGGTGAGTTTCAAATTGGGAGACAATAGTGTGCGGCTGTCGCAATCTATCACGTTCTCGGGGTTCATAGCGTTGCCGCGATAGCGGATTTCAAAATGCAGATGGCTGCCATAGGAGCGACCCGTGTTGCCGCAAAGGCCTATGATGTCGCCCGCCCGCACCTGTGTGCCGGGGGTGACATGGCGTTTGGAGAGGTGGGCATAATAAGTCTCAAGGCCGTTGTTGTGGCGTATCACGATGAGGTTGCCGTAAGAGCCGTTGTATTTCGACAGGCGCACCACTCCGTCGAAAGCGGCATAGATGGGTTCGCCCGTGTGCAGGGCCAAATCCACTCCGTAGTGGAACCTGCGGCGGCGGGGGCCGAAATGCGACGATACGCGAGCCTCGGGGGGTGTGGGGAACACGAACATTTCGCCCGCTTGTGGGTTGGTGAGCTGTATTGTCAGGGGCTGGGTCAGTTCGCTGAGGTCCATCTTGGGGGTGTGAATCAGCGTAGAGTCGCCGGCCAGCAGAATCTCATCCTCGCTCTCGGCACCCTCGTCGCCACTGCTGGCGGTTTGGTAGAGGTAGTATTGTGTTTCCACATCCTCCTCCTCGGGGTCGGGCGGGTTGATGATGAAGGGCCGCTGATAGGTGGGCTCGTTGTCGTCGTAGTCAGGCATGTCGCCCTCGTCGGTGGTGACTTCCGTCTCGATGTTGCGGTCGTTCACCACGCCCGAATATTCATCATCGGGGTCGATTACTTCTAATTTGTTGACTTGTATTGATTTGTGCTCCTTGGTCTTGGCGGTTGTGGTTTTCGAACGTTTGGAATTCGAATTGTGTACCTGTGCCGACATTGTCGAAGGTACTGCCACCATGAGGATTAATATAATATAGTATACGTATTTTTTCATAATAATTCTGCAAAGATACGAAAAAATCTCCGTATGGCAAAATCAAATCCGCAATAATTTGATTGTTTGACGTTTTGTGCACACTTTTGTTCCCTCAGGGTGTGAAAATCGTCCTTTCCCTCTCGTTAAATGAAGTTAAAGCCCTCCGCCCGAAATGCGTCCTCTTTTGTTTCTTTATCCTTCGCTTATCCTTCGCTGCAGGTTCGTTGCACCTTCGTTGTAGGTTCGTTCGCAGGGATCGACAAAAGAGCGTCACTTCGGCGAGACGAAGGTGACGGCATGTTTGAGGTTCTGCACACGGTAGTGGTTGCTGTGCATCATCTCGCCGTCTATGACCAGCCAGAAGGGTTCGTTGCTGGCAATCTCCACCGTTGCTCCCTGGCGGTATTTCATCAGTCGTTTCACTTCGGGGCGGTTGATGTGGGTGCCTTTGCTGTAGTCGTCGATGAGGCTGGCGAATTTGAAGAGCGACATGGGTTTGAAAAGGTTCACTTCCAGAAGGCCGTCATCGTTTTTGGAGAGGGGTGCGCACATGTAGCATCCGCCGTTGAAGCGGCCATTGCTGAGGGTGGTGAGGAGCATGTTGCCGTCGAAGAAGGACTCTCCGTCCACGCTCATGCGCACATAGTTGGTGCGCGAGGTGAAGATGCTCTTGATGATGCCCGTGGTGTAGGAATGTTTGCCGCCGATGATGGGTTTGCGGCGCACATCGTTGCCGATTTTGCACACCATGGCGTCGAAGCCGAAGTTGCAGACGTTGATGCTGTAGCGTTCGTTGACTTTCATCACGTCCACTTTGTGCGTCTCGCCCTCCACAAGGCGGGCGATGTCGTTGAAGGCCTCGTGGGTGGAGTAGTATTTGATATAGTCGTTGCCGCTTCCGCTGGCTACCACGGTGACCTCGGCAAAGGGGTAGTCGATGAGGCCTGTGACCACCTCGTTGAGGGTTCCGTCACCCCCGCAGGCATAGAAGCGCACAGGTTGGTCGATGTGGTGGTCGCACCAGCGTTTCACAAACTCGGTCGCATCGCCGGCACTTTGGGTAACGTATATGCGGTAGTCAAAATCGGGGTGTTCCGAGGCGTAGGTTTCTACTTTTTTGGTGATTTCAGCAGTCGAATCGTATTTGCCTGCACAGGGGTTGATAACGAATATGTGTTTCACAATGTGTGTGTTCGGTGAATATTAGTGTCTCTTTCGTTTTGCAAAAATACTAAAAGTAATTTACATACGCATAAAAATATGATACATTTAACAAAATATTCGTATCTTTGCACTTTAATTGAATCCAGTTCATAACCCTCTAACACCTATAATAATCAATGAAGAATATCCGCAATTTCTGCATCATCGCTCACATTGACCACGGCAAAAGCACCTTGGCCGACCGTATGCTGGAGTACACCAACACCGTCTCTCAACGTGAGATGCAGGACCAGGTGTTGGACGATATGGAACTGGAGAAGGAACGAGGCATCACCATCAAAAGCCACGCCATCCAGATGAAGTTTGGTGACTATACCCTCAATCTTATCGATACCCCAGGTCATGTGGACTTCAGTTACGAGGTTTCCCGTTCCATAGCCGCTTGTGAAGGTGCCCTGCTTGTGGTTGATGCTACTCAAGGTATTCAGGCACAGACTATTTCTAATCTCTATCTTGCTCTTGAAAACGACCTTGAGATTATTCCCGTGATGAATAAAATTGACCTTGACAGTGCTATGCCCGAAGAGGTCGCCGATGAGATTATGGATCTCCTCGGTTGTTCACGCGAGGACATCCTCTCTTGCAGTGCCAAGACAGGTGTTGGTGTGCCCGAAATTCTGCAGGCCATCGTCGACCGCGTTCCCGCCCCTGAAGGTGACCCAGAGGCTCCTCTTCAAGCCCTTGTGTTCGACTCCGTTTTCAATCCTTTCCGTGGCATCATCAGCTATTTCCGCATCATGAACGGCACCCTCCGCACCAACGACTGGGTCAAGTTTGTAAGTACCGAGAAAGACTATCATGCCGATGAAATCGGTGTCCTCAAACTCAACATGGAGCCTCGTAAAGAGCTCCGTGCAGGCGATGTGGGTTACATTATCAGCGGTATCAAAACCAGCCGCGAGGTCCGCGTGGGCGACACTATCACCCACATGCAGGCTCCCTGCGAGAAGGCCATTGAGGGCTTTGAGGCGGTCAAACCTATGGTCTTTGCCGGTGTTTACCCCGTAGATACGGATGATTACGAGGAACTCCGCGCCAGTATCGAGAAACTTCAGCTCAACGACGCTTCCCTCACCTTCGAACCCGAGAGTTCTTTGGCCCTCGGCTTCGGCTTCCGCTGTGGTTTCCTCGGCTTGTTGCACATGGAGATTGTCCAAGAACGCCTCGAACGCGAGTTCAACATGGACGTTATCACCACCGTCCCCAATGTCCAGTACAAAGTCCGCCTCACCAATGGCGACGAGATCGACGTTTACAACCCTTCGGGGATGCCCGAACCCAACAATATTGCCGAAGTTTACGAGCCTTATATTCATGCTCAAATCATCACCAAAGCCGACTTCATAGGTCCTGTCATCAAACTCTGCATGGACAAACGAGGCATACTCAAAAATCAGACCTATCTCACTACCGACCGTATTGAAATAACGTTTGATTTGCCTCTCGGCGAGGTGGTATTCGATTTTTACGACAAGTTGAAGAGCATTTCCAAAGGCTATGCCTCTTTCGACTATTACGTCAATGGTTTCCAGCCTTCTAAACTGGTCAAACTTGAGATTCTCCTCAATGGTGACCCCGTTGATGCTCTTTCCACCCTCACCTTTGTCGATAATGCCTACCCCATAGGTCGTCGCATGTGCGAGAAGTTGAAAGATCTGATACCTCGTCAGCAGTTTGATGTGGCTATTCAGGCCGCTATAGGCAGCAAGATTATCGCCCGTGAAACGGTGCGTCAGGTGCGCAAAGACGTCACAGCCAAGTGCTATGGTGGCGATATCACCCGTAAACGCAAACTGCTCGAAAAACAGAAAGAAGGCAAGAAACGTATGCGTCAGGTGGGCAACGTCGAAGTGCCCCAAAGTGCCTTCCTGGCTGTGCTCAAATTGGATTAGAAATTTAAAAATAAATCTTATGAAATTCATCGCTTACATACTCATACTTGTGGTAGCAGTGCTTGCCGCTATGGCCATTACAGGCGTTATCTTTTATCGTTTGGCCAAGCGCTATTTCGACAACCAGCAAAAGACCCAGATGTTGCAGATGCGCATCGACGAACACAGCCAAACGGTCAAAACCGTCACCCCTCTTCGCCTCCAAGCCTACGAGCGCATGGCTTTGTTCCTGGAACGTATTTCGCCCGACAGCCTTGTGCTTCGTTGCTATCAGCCAGGTATCGATACCAAGGTGCTGCAAGGTGTCATGACCAAGACTATCCGCGACGAGTGGGAACACAACCTCAGCCAGCAGATCTACCTCAGCAGCGAGGCATGGGAGCGTATCCGCAACGCTAAAGACGAGATGATAGGCGTCGTCAATTCTGCTGCCATCAACATCCCTGCTGGTGCCGACCCCACTCGTTTGGCAGGCAGCATCTTTGCCGCCGTGGCACAGACACAGCTTCCTACAGCTTCCGCCCTCGAGTTCATCAAAAAAGAACTCCGCGAATACTGCTGACCCCTTATATTCGATCATAACAAAGAGGGAACTCCAAAAATGGGGGGTTCCCTCTTTGTTATGAAAAAATATCAAATCCGAGGTATGAGGATTAATCGTGTAGTATTTTTAGTAGTCGTAGGAGTACCCGCCTGGCCAATCTCCCCAATTGACTAAGGTATGGTCGCAGGTGTCGGGGAGGTGCAGTATGGCGTTGATGGGGACTTCGTCGAAGACGTTTTCACCTATGGTGGGAGCCGCTATTGTGGAATAAACATCGTGCAAACTTGTGCAATGATAGAATGCGTACCTTTTTATACGGGTGACGAGGGGTATCTCAACGGTGACCAGACTTGTGCAGTCATAGAATGTGGATGACGATATTGATGTGATATTGGGCAACGTGATAGATGAAAGATTCGAGCATTGAGAGAATGCTGATACCCCAATAAATGTTGCTTTAGGTATATCAATGGAAGTCAGATTTGTGCATCCATGGAATGCTTCAGTGCCGCAAGTGGTTGCATTGCGTATGTTAAGGGAAGTTAGATTTGAGCAGTTTTTGAATGCATAGTCCCCAATGGATGTGACACTCTTGGGAATCACGATGGAGGTGATGTCGCTATGTTGGTCGTAACTTTGATAAAATGCTTCGTCCGGTATGGCGGTGATTACTCTGCTGTAGGTGGCAACCCAACAATTATTGTCGTTGTCGTAAACCTGGCTTATGGCATTATTAAGAAATGGTGAGGTGGTAGGAATTGTGGTGCTTCCGTTGGTGTATCTGATTTGTTTGTACTCTTCGGTCATATCGAAGCCTCCGAGGAAGGTGACGGTACGCCGAGAGATGGTGATGGGGGTGGAGAAGTGCTTGGTGTGATGGTCGCCGTCCTGGTCGACGATGTCAATGATGTAGTGGTTCAGGGTGCAGGGGGGAAGGACGATGTAAAACCATTTTCCGCCGTTAATGGAGATGCCGTTGGTTTGATCCGGAGCCTGGGCGGTGACGGTGCTACTGCTGTTGTCATTGTCCCAGGTGATGGCCAGGTTGCTGTTGGGGAAGATGTTGATGGTGCCGCGGCCAGAGAGTTTCTGCCCGTCTTCGTCGGTGATGGTGATGCTCTTGATGGCCAGGTCGCCTTTCATAGCAATCTTGACCAAACCTCCTACGTTGCGGAACTGCATGGTTGTGCTGTTGTTGCATCCAACGGCGGTGTTGTTGCCTTTGCCAAAGGTGTTGTTGGTAAGAGTTTGGATTGGCTGGATGGCGACACAATTGAGTTTGTCGTCGTTGATGCTGAGTCCTTCCTGGGCGGGATAGATGCCGTAGTACGACCCTTCGGTAATTTCATCGGGGATGGTTCCTACAAAGGTGGCCACACCGTCGGAGAGGTCGGACAAAATGAATGTCGAGAAGGTGTTGCTTCCTCGCGTCACGCTGATTTGGTCATCTTCGTCCCATTCCACGCCGTGGGTTTCGGGGTTGTAGTGGGTTTTGGCATCGCTGTTCTTGACGGTGATGATGGTGTTGTAGTCGGTGCCCTCTAAGGGATTGTCCTTCTTGCAGCCACCAAA
>JAZUIX010000062.1:0-13922 GCA_045642445.1 Bacteroidales bacterium
GTGATTTTGGCCGTTTTTGGTCATCTTGCTGTTTGTCACTCGGTCATGTAGCCCGCTACACTCCCTCGTTCCGCTCAGCAATCTGTTCCAAAACCAACTCAAAATCCCAAGAAATCAATTTATAGAACCCACCTTAAGAAAAAGCCACGGTCCTGCGACTGAGGCTTTGTAACGAAAACGATGGTTTGACATAGTTCGGCATGCTCACTAACCGAGCTCACCAACCTCCTTCGACTTCGCTCAGGAACAGATGGGGTTACTTTTTACTCAAATCACGGAAGACTTGGTGACGGTTAGCCTTGAGATTTTTTTCGACATGAAACATGGATCCAACTTTGAACCTGTTTCTCGGAAATTTTTACAATTATAAAATTATATTTGCCTATTTCACGAAAAAGTTGTAATTTTGTATCTTCACCGAAAGCGATAGGGATGACGATACTCGTCTGATGTATTTTGATCTGAAGCCTTTCAAAGATGTCTTGTCTCTTTAAGAATTCTTCTCTTTGGATGCATGATGCTTTATATCTCACATGGAACGAGTATGGGTTATGAATGATGTCTTATGAGTGGGCGGATGCTGCTTGATTTATGATTTAACAACGAATTTCACGAAAGACACTGATAATGGTTGTCTCGCATTGCTTTATTGTCAGATCCGGCTTGACCAAACGTAAACGAAATAACTTCGTACGAAGAAGAACGAAAACGAAAAACGAATAATCTTCGGGTATTTGTTACGGATTTTTAATTCCTATCGCTATTTGTGTTCTCGATCAAAAGGGCCAATTTATAGAAGGAAAACATTGTCATGGAGATATGGCGGCCTGAAATGAATGTGCGTTCGAGTTGGTGTCCTATTAATCGATAGACAAACGTGACAATCCATGTCATACGAAATTGTTTTACTTTGACGTAGAAACGCAACAAGGAGACTAATTCACAAAACTGCGGGTTACCACCAAGCCATTTGTATATGGCGGCCAGACTTTTGACTCCGTCGATTGTTTTGCGTAAAAATTCTCCATTTTCTTCTACATCACCATTTATCACAGGATTGTCGATGTGAAGAATGGGCACACCTTGCTGCATTAGTCGATAGCCAAAAAGTGTATCCTCATGACCATAACGACTAATACGTTCGTCAAAAGGGATCTGCTGCAATACCTTGCGATGTACTACAAAATTGTTGGTCATGAATGATTTATAAGGCTGAGAGGTTCGTTCGTCTGCATTTTTACACTCACATTTCATCCCATAAAGATAACGCAGATGATGTTCTCTGTCATCGTCTTGCTTATCGTACACCCTTCCACCACATATCACGCTGGGATTCTGCTGAAGCAGGGCAAGATAGTTGCAAAGAAAATTGTCTGGAATTATTGAATCACAATCGAGGAATAGCAGGTATTCGTATTGGGCATATTGGAGAAAGAGGTTGCGGATTCGGGCTCGCCCCACATTCTCAGGCAGCCGAATATAGTTGGCCTTGTCGGCAATTTGGAGATTGAGTTGGTGGTAGGATTCTTCTGAATGGTCGTCGATACAGATTATTTCAACAGGGATTGTTTGCATGGAAGCCTGTGCGTTCAAACGGCACACGGTGTCACGCAAGTCGCGGTTGTAAATGGGTATGCAGATACTGAGCATCAACAATATTATATTGTTATTTTAAGGCCATCGTAGGCTAAATGGACATGGGGTGGGAGTTCGGCCGACACTTCGTCATAAAGTCCCATTTCGTGGCTCACATGGATGATATAAGCTTCGCGTGGTTGGACCCTACGGATAATTTCCAAAGTCTCAGGTAGACAGAAGTGCGAGAAGTGTTTTTGTTTACGCAATGCGTTGATGACCAACGTGTCCACACCTACGAGTTTGTCGAATTGTTCGGGTGCAATATAGTTGGCATCGGTAATATATGCCAGTTTTCCTATGCGATAACCCAACACAGGCAGGTTTTTGTGCATGGCTTTTATAGGGATTACTTCTGTTGAAGCGACGACAAACGGTTGGTCACCAGTCAGTTCGTGCATATCAGCTTCAGGAAGGCCTGGAAATTCGTGGTAGTCAAAAATATAGTGGTAGTCACGTTCGATGGCTATTCGGGCCTCTCGATTGCAAAAGATGTCCATCTTTCGTTTTTGGACATAGTTGAACGAGCGTATGTCGTCAAGTCCTCCCACATGGTCGCGATGAGCATGTGTGATGAGGATTCCCTCAAGATGGGTGACCTTTTCGCGGAGCATCTGCTCTCGAAAATCAGGACCGATATCTATGAGTATATTTTCGCACAGGTCTGTTTCAACAAGAGCCGATGTACGAAGATGCCTATCGCGAGGATTTTCCGACTGGCAAACGGTACAATTACAAGCAATAACGGGCACTCCTTGTGAAGTACCCGTCCCTAAAAAAGTCAATTTCATTATTCGTTCTTCACCGTCAGTTTAAAACCGACACCGTGGACATTGATAATTTGCACCTGGGGGTCGAGAGCCAGATATTTGCGTAACTTGGTGATGTATACATCCATGCTTCTGGCGTTGAAATAGCTGTCGCTTTTCCAAATTTTCTGCAAAGTACTTGAGCGGTCGACTAATTGGTTAAAGTTCATAGCGAACATGCGGAACAGTTCGCATTCTTTCATGGTGAGACGCTGAACATTTTCGCCACATGTGAGGGTTTGGTGACCGTAGTCGAACACGAAGTTGCCAATATGGAATATGTTCTTGTCGGGTTTCCCTTCATCGAACGAGCGGCGAATTGTGGCGTTAATACGAGCCAACAGTTCTTCCATACTGAAAGGTTTGGTAACATAGTCATCGGCTCCAATTTCGAAGCCTTTCAATTTGTCGGATTCGAGATTTTTGGCCGTGAGGAAAATAATAGGGATGCGTTTGTCGACACGACGGATTTCTTTTGCCACGGTAAAGCCATCCTTGATAGGCATCATGACATCGAGGATGCAGGCATCCACATCTTCGCTCTGATACATATCTAATGCTGCCTGACCGTCGACGGCCAACGAAACTGAATAACCTTTCTGAGTGAGATAAGCTTTAAGGATTGTACCCAAGTTAGGATCATCTTCGGCAACGAGCAGTTTAATACCTATATTCATATTCCGATAATTATGTTATTATTTTCAAAAGAAAGTATCAATTTTGGGGACTTTCTTTTTTCCATTTTAGTATCTATTTAACTTAAAAAATTGCAAAATATTGTGAAACTTTTGAATTTTTTTAAAAAAAAGTCATTTTCCGAGGTCATACCGTTTTAAAATTTGGATGCTTTTCGGAAAATTCTATTCCAACGGATGCCGCCATGTTCTTTGTCCTTTGAAAAGACCACCATGCTGGCTTTTCCTACGATATGGTCTTCCGGAACAAATCCCCAAAAACGGCTGTCTGCCGAGTTGTGTCGGTTGTCTCCCATCATCCAGTAATAATTCATTTGTGGGATGTAGGTGTCGGTCTCGACGCCGTTGATGAATATCTTTCCGTCTTTGACTTCAAGTGTATTTCCTTCGTATACCTCTATGACCCGCTGATAGAGCGGCAACGTCTGCAGGGTCAGTTGAATGCTCTCGCCTTTGGCAGGGATATGCACAGGTCCGAAATTGTCAACACTCCACTCATATCCTTCGGCATGAGGGAAAAGGTCTCGACCGTCTTGTCCTTGCGGATAGATATACGGCTTCACCTCTATCACATCAGGACGCTGAGCCAATTGCTGGGCCTTCTCGGCTGTGAGCGGCACGAGGTAGTGATCTTGGCCTTCTTCCATAATTCGATACAGGGCATATTCAAAATCCTCGTTGTTTACGCCGATGTTGTCCAAGATTTTCTTGGTGTTAAGCCCCTGTTGGAAGAGCACAGCATACGTCTGCTGGCTTTCTTCGGGTTGTTGGATAAGTTTTCCGTTGATATATACCGCCTGGTCAACAATCTTCAAATCCTCACCGGGAAGACCTATGCAACGCTTGATAAAATTTTCACGTTTGTCGACAGGACGCACACGGACATGGTTTTCGACCATCTGATTGCCCACAGGCAGCTGCGTTGCATTAAGGACGGCATCACGTCCCATTTCGCGCACCAAGTCGTGATAGCTGCGATTGCTTTGCCAAGCCGTGCACACGGTATCACCATCGGGATAGTTGAATACAACGGCATCGAAACGTTCCACATTGCCAAATCCGGGATAGCGATGGTAAGGCAACTTTATCCATTTGAGGTACGACTCGCATTGCCCGCCACTCAGGGGCATCACGTTATGAACCAAAGGCATAGCCAGCGGTGTCATAGCCGCACGAGGACCGTAGGCAAGTTTGGACACAAGCAGATAATCGCCTGTGAGGAGTGATTTTTCCATCGAACTGGAAGGAATATTATAGAACTCCAACACATTGCCGCGAATGATGACGGCTGCTATGAGGGCAAAAACTATGGCATCCAACCAATCGCGAGCCTCGCTCACTTTATGTGGCGGCTCCTGCGTAGGGTCGTGATACTCAAAACCGTTGAGTCCGACTATGGGCAGATATATCCACGGGAAAAGCACCGAAAAGGTCTGTTCCCAAAAGCCATAACGGTGGAACACTTTGGCAGTTTCCACCACCATAAGCAGAAACACAAAGATATTGATGGCAGGGATAAGGAAATAGATGTACCATTTCCAATTTTTTCCACAAACTTTTATCCACACTACTATATTGTAAATAGGGATAAGCGCTTTCCAAGGAGCCTCACCGGCTTTCTTGAACACGAACCAAAGGCCTAACAAACAGCCAATTAAATAGAGTATAAGGAACAGGTCGTATAGCATAAATTATTTTTTATTCATTATATATAACGGACATTTGTTAAAAATATTGTGTTAATTTTTCAACAAATATCGATTTTTCTTTTTCCCAGCACAGCTCCTCCCCTGCCCTTTTGAAGCGTTGAGCACGCTCTTGTGCAGGCATATCGTTCCAAAAATCAAGGGTCTTACGGATTGTGTCGGCCAATTCTATCACATATTTTTCATACATCTTTCCGTTTTTCACCTTCGGACAGGCCTCAGTAAGGGTTCCAATTCCGTATGTATCAAATATGCGGCGTATCTCGGGAAAATCTGTAGCCAATAGAGGCACTCCCGCTTGGGCGAAATCCCCCACCCTGTTCGGCAACGCATAACGATAGTTGAGACCTAAATCCTCTAAAAGACAAAGACCTAACGATGCTTTACTGGTTATTGCATGCAACTCCTCGGGACGCACACGACCTAAAAAGCACACCCTATCCGCCCACTCAAGATGGGAAGTATACTCGCGCAATTCGGGGAGCAAATCACCATCCCCGGCCACAACAAGTCGGCATTTGGGGAGATATTGCATAGCATCAATTGCCTCCCGAACTCCTCGTCCCACATTCACCGCACCTTGATAAAGCAACGTGGGGGTGGTACTCGTCTCTTTGTCAGTCTTTTGGTTATCGGAAAAACGCATAGCCAAGTTGCGCACCACGGTCATCGTCACCCCATATCGGGCATAGTACTCGTCTGCAACACTTTGACACACAGTAAAGGCCGCATCAACATGAGGCAGACACCTTTTCTCGATATGTCGCCATACCGCCCGAACCCTCGGCTTGTCCACCAACTCGGGCACTTCCGGGAAAAGTTCGTGAGCATCGAAAAACAGTTTCTTCCTACGCACGGCAGCAGCCATACAGCATGCCAAAAGTGTGTCGGTATCGTTTGCAAAAAACGCATCGGCTTTGACAAACAGCAGTTTGACGAATAGGCGGAAATTGTATTCGGCATAAAACAAGGCTGATCGACGAAAAACAAGCCGCATCCGTTGCATGGTGTATGGCCTTGGATCCAACTTTGGGCTCTCCGGCAACTTACGTCCCACAAGCACAACGTCATAACCAGCCTCAACAAGCGAAATACAGGAACGGTCGACTCTTTGGTCGGTCGCCAAATCATTCGTAACAGCCAGTACTATACGTTTAGACATGCCTTATATAACTAAAAAAAACATATTTTATTGTAATGATTGAAAAAATAAGTTGCAACATGGCACCCAATTCTCTTTGTCCGTCCTCTATTCTTTTATCGTTATGGTATCGTTATCGTATCCTTATGGTATCGTTATGGTATCGTTATGGTATCCCGAATACCATAACGATACCATAAGGATACGATAACGATACCATAACGTTGGGAGAAGCAAGGGAGAAGAGTATACTTTTCCACCTAAGTCTCGCCTTGGTTATTTGCCTATTTTCTAATCATCGCCACATCTTTGAAAATAAAATTAGCAAAAAAGGTCTCACTTCTAAAATAAAGTTGTACTTTTGCAAATTGAAACGATGAAGACTTTTTTTGCTGACGTCATATTGCCCCTTCATATCCACGGCACCTACACATATCGGGTGCCACAGGAGTATAACGACCATATCGCCGTAGGGCAACGTGTTGTTGTTCAATTTGGTGCGAAACGTCTTTATTCAGCCATTGTTCGTCGTGTGCACGAAGATGTGCCGCAATACAAGGTCAAGTACATCCTCTCTATTTTGGATTCCAACCCCATCGTCAACGAGCAAATGTTCCTGTTTTGGGAGTGGATTGCCGACTATTATATGTGCTATGTGGGTGACGTTATGGCTGTCGCTTTGCCTTCTGCCTTTCGTCTGGCAAGCGAATCTTCGGTGTCCATCCATCCCGATTATGATGGAACTCTTTCCGAATTGACCGACAAGGAAATACAAGTAGTACGGCTGCTTTCCGAGCATTCCGTGATGACCGTTGATGATATCAGCCATGCCATAGGATTGCAGAAAATGATGCCCCTTCTCAACTCTATGATCGAACGTGGCATCATCATGATGGACGAGGAGATGCACCAACGTTTTGTCCCTCGCACTTCGGTTTATGTGTCTTTGGCGCCACAATACCTTGACAGCGAGGCTGCTCGAGCCCTCTTCGACAGCCTTGAATCCAAAAAGAGCACACAGAAGCAGCTGGACGTGCTGATGAAGTTTATGCAGCTCAGCCAGATGGGCATAAATGCCGTGTCTAAACGCGAACTTCTCAACACCGACAACGGCAAGGTGGTGTCCGACTCGGCTTTCAAGACTCTTGTGCGAAATGGGGTACTGGTTCTTGAGGAGCACACCGAATCACGCCTGGAAAGTGCCTCAAATATTGCCACACCTGACGATATACAACTTAATAAAGAACAACAAGCTGCGTTTGATTACCTCAACAATTGCTCAAAGTCCGTCTCTCTCCTTCACGGAGTAACTTCTTCGGGCAAAACTGAGGTGTATATCAAGCTCATCGATGCCACCATACGGCAAGGCAAGCAGGTTCTTTTTCTGCTGCCCGAAATAGCGCTCACCGCCCAAATCATCAACCGCCTTCGCAAATATTTTGGCAACAAGGTGGGTGTTTATCACTCCCGTTTCAGCATCTCGCAACGTGCCGAGGTGTGGAACAAGACCCAGGCCTCCGACCCCTCCGAACGCTACCAGGTGCTCCTCGGTGCCCGAAGCGCACTCTTCCTTCCTTTCCAAAACCTGGGGCTCGTAATCGTCGACGAAGAACACGACAGCAGCTATAAGCAGTACGACCCTGCGCCTCGCTATCACGGCCGCGATGCTGCCATCTACCTCGCCCACCTTTGGGGAGCAAAAACCATTTTGGGTTCAGCCACCCCTTCTGTGGAGTCCTACTTCAACGCCCAGCAAGGCAAATACGGCTTCTGCCAGATGACCAAACGTTTTGGAGGATTGCAGATGCCCGAGGTGCTTTGTGCCGATATGAAGGAGGAGAACAACCGTCTCCGCAAAGAGCTGGGACGCAATCTAAAACCCGAGAACATACACTTCTCTCAATTCTTGCTCGACCACATACGGCAGGCCCTCGACAATCACGAGCAGGTCATCCTTTTCCAAAACAGGCGAGGTTTTTCCCTCCGCATCGAATGTGATGACTGCCATTGGAGCCCCACCTGCCAACATTGTGATGTCTCGCTCGTCTACCACAAAGCCACTAACAGTATGCGATGTCACTACTGCGGCTATTCCATTCCCGTCCCCACCGAATGTCCCGCTTGTCATTCGCAACATCTCACTATGAAAGGTTTTGGAACAGAACGCATTGAGGACGATCTCGCCATCCTATTCCCCAACGCCCGCGTGGCACGAATGGATTTGGACAGCACTCTCCAAAAGAACCGCTATCTTGAGATTATCAACGATTTCCAAGACCGTCGCATCGACATACTCGTGGGCACACAGATGGTCACCAAAGGGCTCGACTTCGACAACGTGAGCGTGGTGGGCATCGTGAGTGCCGATAATTTGATTTATTTCCCCGACTTCCGTGCCTACGAGCGGGCCTTCCAGCAGATGACTCAGGTGAGCGGACGCGCTGGTCGACACGGTCATCGTGGAAAAGTCATCATACAGACCTACAATCCCTATCATCAAGCCATACGCAACGTCATCGATAACGACTACAATGCGATGTACGACAGTCAGATAATCGAACGCAGAGTATTCATGTACCCTCCTTATCATCGGCTGGTGGACATCACCCTCAAGCATCGCGACAGCGAGGTGCTCAACGATGCTGCCGCACGTTATGCCGCCATGTTGCGTGGTGTGTTCAGCAACCGTGTTGTCGGTCCTGTCTACCCTAATGTTACGCGCATCCGTGGGGTATACTTAAAGAAGATTCTGGTACGTTTTGAACGTTCCGAACCCATTGCTGAAGGCAAACGTATAATGCTCGACATGGCCGACAAACTCAAAGCCGACAAACAACTCTCCACCCTGCAGATTCATTTCGATGTTGACCCACAATAACTGATCAACTCATCGTCACCAAAACCAATTTCTCAAAAAACCACCACTATTTGCCTTCGTTTCGCACCAATCTCACCGACAGCCGTGTCATACGTTCCAAAGGCATAATATATCCAAAGTTTCCAAACGCGAAGCAGAACCCGAGTGCATCACTCTTCGTCCAATGCACTGTTGTCCAATAATATCCTAATGATTGAAAGTCGTCTTCAACTGCTGGACGAAATTTGCATTTGCGTCCATATTCCTGTTCCATAGGGGTGAGATTCGCCCCACCTGCCCCCTGGGCTTTTGCACTAACAGGTTCGCTGGTTTGCGGCACAAGCACACCGTAACCTACATTGAAGCCTTCAATCAGGTCTTCTTGTTGCAATGGAATGCCTACGTGGTAGACGTTCATCTTGGCATATCCCGCACAGGGCAGGAACACGGCCCCGTTGGCCTCCATCAATCCCCACTCGGCTACGTTGTAGGTGCGAGCCAAATTGCCAGCCAAGGTATCGTTTCCCCTCTCCAACCAATCATCGGGCATAAGCACTATGCCCTTCACTCCATTCACCACCGCTATGCACCTCAGCAGCATCGCATCGGGTCGACGCATCAAAAGGTATGCCCACTCGTTCACCGACAACGTCCGCCACATTCCTTCCCTCTCGCCGCCTCCCAGTATGCGGTTATACACACCCCAGTCGTAGCTCGTCCCCTCCAAATTCTTTTCACCATTGCCGTAATAGGTGTTGTTCAGCACCGAATAGTACGGCGTCTTATCCCTGTATCCGCTTGTGCCGTAGGCAAAGAGGTCTATCCAACCAGCATAGTTTTTGTCCAACTTCGAATTGTCCCACCCCACAAAGTCGTACTGTCTTTCGGCAAAACGGAATTGATTGGCGGCAGGGTTGTATTGCAGGTTGCCCTTCGAAAAACGGACTTTCTTGTTCTTTGCCACGCTGAACAATCCCTCCAACGTTCCTTCTGACATTCGTTGGGCCTTATCCATAGTCATCGTGGCATACAGGTTGTTGCCTGCCACAGAATCAAGCACATACTGGTTTGGCATCCACCCCCCAGCAGGAACCGACTTGCAGCTCAACGCCAGCCGGAAGCCCAACACGCTGAGTTTCATCCGCGGATCCCAAAAGTTGCGATACGCCACACGCATATTCTCCGTCTCGTCCGTCCAACTCCCGCCTCGACCCACACGGAGCGACCCTGTGTCGGGACCTCGCGGATCCTCGTTCTCCATCGTACATTCGTACATAGTACCGGAAAGTTTGCGCTTGAAGACACCCAAATCCTGGCTCTCCAAAAAACGGGCCAAATCCTCGCGTGTGCGAACATAATCCGGAGCATTAAAATGCATAGCCACATTCCACGCATACTCGTCCGAACTGTACCAGTCGGCACACCACTCCCACACATTGCCACTCATATCATACAACCCCAACTCGTTAGGCACCAAGCCCCCTACGATGTGGGTACTATCCAAACTATTCAACTGCGACCATGCCACTTGCATCACATTCTCATCGCCCGCGTACGGGTGTCCTCCACTCATGTTGCCACCACGGGCGGCATACTCCCATTCCGCCTCGGTTGGCAGGCGAAACTCCAATCCCGTCAGCGCATTAAGTTTGGCTATAAACGTCTGCACCTCGAAAAAACTCACCTGCTCCACAGGCAGGTCATCTCCAACAAAGTTGGATGGATTGTAACCCATCACCTCCGTCCACAGCCGTTGTGTCACCTCGTAGCGACCCATATAAAAACTGCCCACACGCACACCGTGACGTGGCATCTCATCGTTCTTGCCGCTCGTCTCCCAAAACTGAGGGTCGCACCCCATCATGTACGAGCCACCTTGCACCAGCACCATATCAAACCGCGTACTTCCCACAACAACAGGCATCGTGTTTGGTCGTTCCACCTGTCGCTTCCACCATTTCGTATTTTGTCCGCTGGCATCAAAAACTGCAAGTGTCAACACAAAGGCAATCAATATATAAAGGACGTTTCTCATAACGTTCAAATATGTTTCGTATAAGCCCTTCTCCGCATAAAAGGTTCTGTCTTGTATTCTTCGAAGAGCGACTGAGCTCTGAAGTTGCTTTCGAGTTCGGGGTTGAGTATCAGCTTTGTTATGCCTGCCTTGATGCAGTTCTCGTGTATATACTTAAACATAAGCACGTTTGCCCCCTTGCCCTGATATTCGGGCAGCACGCCTATCATCAGCGCCTCAAGGGTGTCGTTCTTTCTGAGGGCTCGGAGTATGCGAATGAACCCGAAAGGCAGCAGCCGTCCTCGGCTCTTCTTCACCGCCTTCGAAAGTGAGGGCACACAGAAAATGAACCCAACAGGATTGCCTTCCGAATCGATAACTATCGGCACAAAGTCTTTGCTCAATATAGGCAGATAGGTCTTGAGGTATCGCTTTATCTGTTTGTCCGAAAGTGGCGTGAACTGAAACAGCGGAGCGAAAGTTTCGTTATACATGTGGAAGATGGACATACCGTATTTCTTACCCATCTCGCGCATATTCTTCGACTTATACACGCTAATGCCGTAACGCTTCTCCACCAATGGGGCATACTGGAACATCGGCGGCAGCTCCTTGCCCACCTCCACTATGCTCTGTGTCCAATCCACATCCTTCTCCAATCCTGCCTCCTTCATCAGGCGGTCGTAATAGGGATAATTGTATAAGCAAGTGAACGGCGACAAGTGCTCATAACCTTCCACCAGCAACCCTTCTTTGTCCATATCGGTAAAGCCCCACGGCCCTTTAATCAGGTCGCAACCATGCGCTCGTCCCCAATCAGAGACGGCTCCGATGAGGGCCTCGACCACCTCTAAGTCTTCCACAAAATCCATCCAACCAAAACGGCACGTCTTCTCATTCCAGTCACGGTTGGCGTTGTGGTTGATAATCGCAGCTATTCTCCCCACCGTCCGTCCATCCTTGCGCGCAAGGAAATAATCGGCCTCGCAAAACTCGAACGCCGCATTTTTCGACTTGTCCAACGTGTCGAACTCATCGCCCCTCAACGCAGGCACCCAGTTCGGGCAATCCTTGTAAAGCCTCTCGGGAAAGGTGATAAATTCCCTCAACAGGGTGCGGCCCTCCACTTTCACTATTTCCACAGCCATAGCCTTTATTTTACCTGTCTTTCCACATAGCTGCACACATCGCCCACCGTCTTGAACGTGGCAGCATTATCGAACTGGAATTTGTATTTCTCCTCGATAGCCAACGACAGCAGCATCATCGACAACGAATCGATGCCGAGGTCGATAGTGAGCGATGATTCAGGGGTCACACTTGTTATATCCAGCTTGGGTTTAACAATGCTGAGAATCTCACACAACGAAGCAAAAATGTCTTGATTTGTCATATTATTTATTGATTTCTTGCTACTTTCAAACTTCCGGTGCGTTTGAAATCCTCCTTGCGCACGGTTATTTTCGACACTCTGTGGGTAGTGGGAAGCGTTGCGTTCACCTCCTCCACCACCTGCTTGAAAAAGGCCTCCACCTCCTCCCAACTTTTACCTTCAAAGGCCGACATCTGGGGCAGTATCTGTATGGCAATCACCTTGTCGCCACCCAGTTCCTCCTCCCCTACCAGGCAGTCCTTAACTTGGTCGTATTTGTAGAAAGGCTCCTCTATCGATTCGGGGGAAACGTTTTCTCCGTTGGCGAGGATGATGAGGTTCTTGATGCGTCCCACAATGTAGAGGAAACCGTCCTCGTCAAACTCCGCCAGGTCGCCCGTCTTCATCCATCCGTCCTCGGTAAGGGCCGCCCTGGTGTTCTCTTCATCCTTGTAATAGCCGGTGAAGAGGTTGTCGCCCCTTATCCACAATTCGCCATCCACAATCTTGGTTTCCTGCTCGGCATATATCTTGCCCACCGAGGTGGGACGAGTCTTCACATCAGCATTGCCCGAAGTGAAATTTGCCCCCTCGGTCATACCATAGCCGCACAGCAGCCCTATGCCCATCTTGTCAAAATCGGCAATAAGCCTCGGAGGCACATTGGCCGCACCCGAGATAATAATCTTCAAACAGCCGCCCAAGAACTGAGGGCCATATATCTTGGCCAAACCGTTAAGCACATCGCATATTCCCGGCACAAGGGTGAGGAATGTAGGTTTGATAACCGACAATTTCATAAATATCGCCTTCATATCCTCGCAGCTGAAAAGTTCCCCGCCGATATAGAACACCGACATCGTGCTCTTGATAAGGCCGAACACATGGCTCAAAGGCAACATGGCTATGGAACGATGGCAGCCAATAACGCTGCCAGGCATAAAGCTCCCGTTGAAGGCACCTCGCATCAGCGCCCTATGGGGCAGCACGGCACCTTTAGGGGCACCTGTTGTTCCGCCGGTGAAGAAAATGGCGGCAGTATCATCTTTATCCACGTGCACCACAGGACTTCCCTGCTCGGCCATAAGCGACGTGTCCAGCACTTTTATTCCCACCCCTTCGAGCTGACCGCAGAGGGGCTTGAACTCCTCGCACACGAAAATCGCAGCCACATCAAAACGGCGGCAACTGCCCACCACGGCAGGTTCTGGCAACTGGTTCGGCAGATTGATGGCCACCATGCCCGCCGTGGTGACGGCGAAAAACAACTCGATAGCGTCCACGCTGTTGCGGTCGAGGATGGCAATGTGAGCCCCCTTCTTCAACCCCAACTGAGCTATGGCTGTGCGTCTCCGCGCTATACGGTCGCACATCTGGCTGTAGGTATACGTATTCACCATGTCCGAAAGAGCCGGAGCGTCAGCGTATTTCTTCCCGATATACTCAACAAATTCGGGTATCGTGGGAATATAGTTCAACTGCTCCTTCTCGGCAGCAGGTATCATATCAAAAAAATAATCCGACATACTTAATTTTGTTACTAAATTAGAGATGCAAAATTACACTTTTTTTTTATAATAGCAAAAAGAATATTTCATTTCCCTCAAATATCATTAAAAACAAGGGACAAATTGTATGAAATTGTGTTGAATTATACCCAATATTTTTATTACTAATTCCCATTATCCGTCCT
>JAZUIX010000063.1:0-12626 GCA_045642445.1 Bacteroidales bacterium
GCCGATATGCTCTTCTATCAACTTCGTCCGCTGTGCCTCCGACACGACCACTGCGGCCTTCTTGTAGTACCATTGGCGTTTCCTGCCAAACAGTCCGCACAATACCTCCACGCTGACTTGGGGGTATTCTTCGCGCTGCGCCGTCACTGCTTGGCACCATCTTTTTTTAATATGCTGATGCCCTCCTCGGCCTCGGCTATCTCGATCAGTTTCTCGTATGCCCGGCTTCGCATCCGCTCATAGGCCAGAGCCTTCTCAAGTTCGTCGATCTTTGACTGCAGGTCCTGTTCGTGGCTGGCCCCTTTTGGATGGTCTTTCATTATCGCATTCCTCAGTTCGGTTTGCAAAGATACGCTTTTTTCATCAATCGGCGTGTTTTTTATCCATGTCCGGAGCGTGGCCTCGTGCAGAGAAAACTTCTCTCGGGTCTTTTTGGCATTCTTGCCATGACTGTAATAGTAGCTCAGAGCCTCCAGTTTGAATTCCGGCCCTCGAAATAGATGTTTTGTTCCTTTTCTCATTTTTCCTATTTTTTTGTGGAAAAATGTGTCAAGTTATTTCCGTATAAGACAAAGGATACCATAACGATACCATAAGGATACGATAACGATACCATAACGATGGGAGCAACAAGGAAGGAGATTGCTGCGATATTCCAAGTGTCACAATTTTTAAATATCACTTACCGTCTCGCGTACAATATAAAAAATATTTGCCGAATCAAAAAATATTCGTATTTTTGCAACTTGTTTCGGAGAGATTCGAAACCGAGAAGAGTGCATGAATGCCTTATTCGTTATCTGTTTGATTTCCACAATATTTAAGAACATTACACTCAAAGAGGAAGCCCAACAGATAAAAAGTGAGATCATAAAATGGATGGCTCCACTTTTCTTTGGGTGCAATATTCAACCGCAACTTAGGGCCAGAGGAGCAAACAAAATCATAAAGAGATGAAAAAACTCTTATTCCTTATCGCCTTAATCCTCTGCTCCATCGCAGCCTGGGCTTACGATTTCAGTGCCGTCGCCCCAACGGGGCAGACGTTGTATTACAACATTACCAGTAACACTGCCCCACTTACTGTCGAAGTCACCTTCCCTGGCAGTTCAATCAATGCTCCTTGGGCAAGTCACTCTGCACCTACGGGTTCTTTAACCATTCCTTCTTTGGTGGCATATAGCGGTAACACTTATTCGGTGACCAGTATCGGGGATTGTGCTTTCGGTTGTTGCAGCGGACTCACTAATGTTACCATCCCAGATTCAGTGACCACAATCGGGAGAAATGCTTTCGATGCTTGCACTGGACTCTCCAACGTCACCATCCCCAATTCGGTGACTACAATCGGGAGTTCTGCTTTCTATGGTTGCAACGGACTCACTAACGTCAATTACACAAGCACAATTGCGGAATGGTGTGAAATCTCTTTTGGTAGTCTACAGGCTAATCCGACTTTTTATGCACATGCGTTGTCTTTCAATGGTACGCCAATGAGCACTACAATCACCATCCCCAATTCGGTGACTTCAATCGGGGCTGCTGCTTTCGCTGGTTGCACCGGACTTTCTAACGTTACCATCCCTGATTCGGTGACCAGTATCGGAGATTATGCTTTCTATAATTGTAGCGGACTTACCAACGTCTCCATCGGCAATTCGGTGACTTCAATCGGGAATTATACTTTCTATAAATGCACCGGACTCACTAACGTCACCATCCCAGACTCGGTGACTTCAATCGGGGAATATGGTTTCAGTGCCTGCTACGGACTCTCTAACGTCACCATCGGCAATTCCGTAACTTTTATCGGGGATGGTGCTTTCTATGGTTGCAGCAGTCTTACTGGCGTCAATTATATAGGTACGATTGCAGATTGGTGTGGGATTTCTTTTGATAGTTATGAGTCCAATCCAACTTATTATGCACATACGATGTCTTTCAATGGGACACCTATGGGTACGACACTCATCATCCCAAATTCGGTGACTTCAATCGGGAATTATGCTTTCTATAAATGCACCGGACTCACCAGTGTCACCATACCCAGTTCAGTGACTACCATCGGAAATAATGCTTTCGAGAGGTGCAGCGGATTGCTTGATATCTATTCAGACAGAATTCCACCTGCCACTTTGCTACCCGGTACATTTTACAATATTCCAAGTTCAGTTATGGTCCATATCCCATGTGGCAGCCTTAATGTTTACCTTGCCTCCTGGACTTGTTTCAACAATTCAAATTTCGTGGAGGAATATCCGTTTTCCGCCAGTGCGGTGTCTGCGGATTCAACGAAGGGCAGTGTTGTTGTTACATCGACTCCCATTTGCTCGAACAATTTAATGGTGGTTCAAGCTGTGCCTTTTGATAGTTGCGTTTTTGACCATTGGCAGGACGGCAATGTCAACAACCCCCGCACTATCAACGTTGTTTCTGACACAGTTTTGACAGCCTATTTTTCCACGGCAATTTTTGTCCACGATACCATCTATATAAATGTCCATGACTCTACGATTGTTCACGATACTACAATTATTCACGACACTACAATTATTCACGACACTACAATTGTGCATGACACCACATTTGTAACCGTGTACGACACTACAATAGTTCACGACACTACAATTATCACTGTCACCGATACGATTGTGCAACCGATAACGTATTATGATTTGAGCGTGATTTCAGGCAACATCTCGCAGGGATTGGTGGCTGGCAACGGACACTTCCCCGAAGGGACTATGGTAGAAATCGCTGCCATTCCGATGGAGGGGTACAGGTTCAAACAATGGGACGACGGCAATACTGACAATCCGCGTGTGGTTGAGGTGTCGGGTGACATCACATTCGAGGCTTCGTTTGATGCCAGCACGGAGGCAATAGGCAATGTGGATAACCAAGAATACATCATCACTACCGATAAGGGCAGCATCACCATTCAAGGGGCGGCACACAAACGCATCCGCATCTTCGACTGCCTCGGACGACTGCTCACTACCGAGATGAACACCGCCGAATACAAGACCTTCCAGGTTCCCGCCTCGGGTGCCTACATGGTGCAAGTGGGCGACAATCCCGCAAAACGGGTGGTGGTCATCCGATAACTTACTCGTTATTTTGATAGTGCCACGGTGAATACGACTCCCGTGGCACTTTTTTTGCACCCTCGTGGTGCCCTCGTCCTTCGGTCGCTGTAGGGTCGCTCCACGGGATACGAAAAAAAATTTCATTTAGCAACAATTAAAAAAACAAAATGATACAATCCTATCGCAGCATGCCACTTGGTGGCGAAGCACACTTTTTCGAAAACAACGCTTTTCACTTTTTACAAAAAAAGACATCCGGATATAATAATTCTTTGTTTTTAGAGTTATAGGATGCAGAAAAGAGAAAAGAGACCCATGAAAAGTTCGCAGCGACAATCGATGAAGATGCAGCAAAGGCTCACACCGCAACAGCTTTTGCTGATGCATCTGTTGCAACAGCCGGTGACCCAGCTGGAGCAGTCGCTCAAAGAGGAGGTGGAGAAGAATCCGCTGCTGGAGATGGCTTCGTCGGCTGAGGAGATGGAGACATTGCCCGAGCCGGCCGTGGCCGAGGACGATGCCTTGGCGGAATATGAAGAGGATGACTATGCCTATCGCGAACAGCAGCCACGGGACAACAACTCGGAGTTGCGCGAGGCGGCCTACGCCGCTGATGTCTCAGCCTCAGAGCGTCTTTTGGAGCAGCTGGGATTGAAGAACCTGACCTCGCGGCAACAACTGATTGCTCAGGAAATAATAGGCAGCATTGACGATGCGGGCTATCTCTCGCGTGATGTGGATTTGATAGCCAACGATTTGGCTTTCACACAAGGTATCGAGGTGTCGCGCGAGGAGTTGCTCTCGGTGCTGCAGACGGTGCAGGAACTCGACCCTGCGGGCATTGGTGCGAGGAACCTCCAAGAGTGCCTCTCAATCCAGCTGCACAGGGCCGACGTGGCCGATGAGGCCACCCTGCTTGCCACTCAGGTGGTGGACACCTGTTTCGACCTTTTTGCCAAGCACAATTACGACCGCATCATGGATCGGCTGGGAATTGATGAGGAACAGCTGGACATGGCTATAGCGAAGATTCGGCGGCTCAACCCCAAGCCCGGCATAGGCGAGAGTGAGGCATCTCACGCACATTATATTGTGCCCGACTTCATAGTAACACGGCACGACGACGACCTTCAACTGTCAATAAATGACGGTCGGCTCCCCCAACTGCAGATCAACAACTATTATCAGGAAATGCTCGCGCAGCTGCAGACTTTGCGCAACCCTTCGGCCTCGGAACGTGAGACGATAGACTTTCTGCGAGGAAAGACGGACAACGCCACGCTGTTGTTGGACACGCTGCATCAACGTCAGGTAACGATGCTGCGGGTGATGCAGACGGTGATGCGCAAGCAACATAGATTCTTTGTGACGGGCGATTTCGCCGATTTGAAACCTTTGCTGCAAAAGGATGTGGCTGAGGCAACAGGTTTTGACATCTCCACCATCTCGCGTGTGGTCAACAGCAAATATGTGCAGACCGAGTTCGGCACTTTCCTACTCAAAGAATGTTTCTCGCAATCGCTCACCACCGATGCGGGCGAAGAGGTGGCCACGGAGTCCATACGTCAAGAGTTGCAGCAAGCTGTGGATGCTGAAGACAAGCAGGACCCTATGACCGACGACGATTTGACCAAACTGCTGAAGAGCAAGGGCTATCCTGTGGCACGCCGCACCGTGGCCAAATATCGCGACATGCTGGGTATACCCGTGGCACGACTGCGGAGGCAGTTGAAGGTGGTTATTTTGTTTGTATTGGCTTTTTCTTCCATTGCCACTTTCGCCCAACAGCCACAACGTGAGAGCTATTTCGACTCTATCGTGAATGCCCGCATCCGCCAGGGGCAGGCACAATCACGTGCCGAAGCAGCCAAAAAGTCGGGCAAAGATGCAAAAGGCAAAGATGTGAAAGGCAAACCGGGACACGCTTTGGAGATTCACGAGCCTGAACCCGACCCCAATGCCATTGATACTGCATTGGCCAGCGGAGACGATCTCATAGATGTGATATACGACGCTTCTTTGCCGGCACCTTCGGCACTATGGTATGGCAACAATCTTTCGGGAGCATTGGTGCGACTGCGCAACCTTTCGATGGACTCGCTGCCCGACGAGGTGACGATACGATTGGTCAAAGGGGACGAGAAATTCTGTTTCCCTATAAAAAATATTATCACGTCGCCCTACGGTTGGCGCTGGAACAGGCCGCACAGAGGTGTCGATGTACGCTTGAAGACAGGCGACCCTGTGCGGTGTGCCTTCAACGGTGTGGTACGTATTGCCCGCCCGATGGGGGCTTATGGCAACTTGGTCGTGGTGCGCCATTACAACGGATTGGAAACGGTTTACGGACATCTTTCGCAAATCAAGGTCAAGCCGCTGCAGGTGGTGCGAGCCGGACAGGTGCTGGGATTGGGTGGCAGCACGGGGCGCTCCACGGGGCCGCATCTCCATTTCGAGGTGCGTTTCCAATACGAACCTTTCGACCCCGAGTGGATTTTGGATTTTTCCAATTATTCACTCCGCACACGCAAACTATATTTGGACAAGACCTATTTCGGCATACGCAAACCCCGTGTGGGTGACGGGCAGGAATTCAAGGCCGATAAAAGCATCGTGCCCGAAGAGCCTGTCAAGATGCGCAAAAAAGCCCCCGACCCGGTGTATGTCACCATGAAACGAGGCGACACATTGGAGAAACTGGCTGAAAAGTATCACACCTCGGTGGCGCGTATCAAGGCCCTCAACCCCGATGTGGAAAAATTTAAAACTGGAGTAAAAATCAGAGTAATATAAATATTGTGAATAGTGATTAGTGAACTTTATGAATTGAAAATTAACTATTGCTCTTGCTGCTTAAGCAGCATTGAGACTGAAACAAATTATCATAATTATCACGAATTATTATAAAAAATTAATTTGTGAATTCTAATTCGTGATAATAATTTTAATTCGTTTCAGTCACCAAAGTTGGCGAAGCCAACAAGGTGCAAAATCTCAGTTCACAGATCACAAATCACAGTTCACACAAAAAAAGAAACCATGGATAAGAAAGTCAATCTGTCGGACTATAATCCCGAAACTGTGCCCAATGGCAAAGATTATCGTTTGGCCATCGTGGTGGCGGAATGGAACCCCGAAATCACCAACGCCCTTTTGCAAGGTGCTTACGACACATTGGTGGAGCACGGTGTCCTACCCAGCAATATCAATGTGTTGCACGTCCCTGGAAGTTATGAGTTGACCACAGGGGCCGACATAGCCCTCTCCGATCCTCGATGCGATGCCGCCATCTGTTTGGGATGCGTCATCCAAGGAGAGACACGCCATTTCGACTTCATCTGCGAGGCCGTGTCGCAAGGGCTGACCAACCTGTCGTTGAAACGTGAACGCCCCGTCATCTTCGGACTGCTCACCACCAATGATATGCAACAGGCTCGTGAACGCTCGGGCGGAAAACACGGCAACAAAGGTGTCGAAGGTGCTGTAACAGCATTGAAAATGATTGCATTGAACAAAGGTTTGAGAAAGTGAGAATAATTTATGAATCAAAAAATTCTCAATTCTCAATTTTCAATTCTCAATTCTAAAAAGTAATGGCAACAAACAAGTCTCCTCGCATAGTTTACATGGGCACTCCCGACTTTGCCGTCACGGTGCTGGACGCTGTCCTCGCCGCTGGCTACAACGTGGTTGGTGTCGTCACCGTGCCCGACCGTCAGACAGGCCGCGGATTGAAAGTGACCTATTCGCCTGTCAAAGAATATGCCCTCGCTCACAACCTGCCTCTACTGCAACCCGAAAAACTGCGCGACCCTCAATTCCAGGCCGACCTTCAAGCTTGGCAAGCCGATATTTTTGTCGTGGTGGCTTTCCGTATGCTGCCTCAAAGCGTGTGGGCGATGCCCCCGATGGGCACATTCAATCTGCACGCCTCTCTCTTGCCACAATATCGCGGTGCAGCACCCATCAATTGGGCCATCATCAATGGCGAGAAAGAAACAGGTGTCACCACCTTTCTGCTCAACGAACACATTGACGAAGGCAGCCTGCTCATGCAGGAACGCACACCGATTACTCCCGAAGACACCGCCGAGACACTCCACGACCGCCTGGCCGACATGGGCAGCCGCCTGGTTGTAAGCACGCTACGCGGACTTGCGGAGGGTTCGTTACAAGGCAGACCTCAAGAGGTGTCGGACCAATTGCGCCCTGCTCCCAAGATCTTCAAGGCCGACTGTGCCATCAATTGGAACCTCCCGGGAAAGAAAATCGTTGATTTTGTACGCGGACTTTCCCCCTACCCCGCAGCCACGATGCAAATGATTGACGACAAAGGCAACACTCAGCAGTTTAAGGTCTACGAGGTAGCCTTTGAAGAGGCACCCAACACCGAGGTCGGAACCCTGACAAGTGATCAGAAAAACTACCAAAAAGTGTCAGTTAGTGATGGTTATATACATATTTTAAGTCTTCAAATGAGCGGAAAAAGACGAATCACGATACAAGAATTTTTAAGAGGGTATAATACAAACGATTGGAAATTAATATTTTAACATCTTGTAATAAAAATATTAAAATTTTTTTCAAGAAAGATAGTGATTGTTAGAAAAAAAAAGTATATATTTGCAATCGAAAAAGTTATAAAAAAATATATTAATAACCCTCAAAAATTCATCACTATGAACAAAGCCGAATTAGTTTCCGCAATGGCAAAAAAAGCCGGCATGACCAAACTTGACACTGCAAAAGCCCTCAACGCTTTTGTTGCTGTTGTTAAAGAAGAAATCAAAAAAGGCGAAAAAGTCTCTTTGGTAGGTTTCGCCAATTTCGAGACTGTGACCCGTCCTGCACATGAGTGCCGTAACCCCAAAACTGGCAAAACAATTAAGGTTGCCGCCAAGAAGGTTGCAAAATTCAAACCGGCCAAGAGCCTTCTTTAAGTTTTTCGATAAAGAAAATTAAGCCAAGATTTTGTAAGAGTCTTGGCTTTCTTTTTTTTGAAAATGAACAACAAAACAAACGGACACCCAATGAGTGTCCGTTTGTTTTGTATGTATGAACCTGAGGACTATTCTTCGTCCTTGGATTCTTCTTCGTAGGCTTTGAGAAGGGCCTGCTGAACATCGGTAGGAACCTGCTGATATTCGGCGTAGGTCATCGAGAAGGTGCCACGGCCAGAAGTCAGCGAGCTCAGGGCGGTGCAGTAGCGGTTCATCTCGGCGAGAGGAGCCTTGGCTCTGAGGGTGGTGTACTTGCCTTCGGCATCCATACCCATCACAATGGCGCGACGGCCCTGGAGGTCGGTCATAACACCGCCCATGCTCTCGGTAGGCACGGTGACGGCAATGTCATAGATAGGCTCCATGATCTTGGGGTTAGCGCTCTTGAAGGCCTCGCGGAAAGCGGTACGACCGGCAATTTTGAAAGCGGTTTCGTTGGAGTCCACGGGGTGCATTTTACCATCGTAGATGTTGACCACGATGTCGCGGGCGTAGGAACCGGTCAGAGGACCCTGCTCCATCTTTTCCATGATACCTTTCAAGATAGCGGGCATGAAGCGGGCGTCGATGCTGCCGCCCACGATGCAGTTGTTGAAGACCAGCTGGCCGCCCCAGTCGAGAGGATAGACCTGGGTGTCGCGGATGGGGTACTTGGTCTGGTTGGGCATGCCGTCGAAATAAGGCTCGATGAGCATGTGGACCTCACCAAACTGACCGCTACCACCCGACTGTTTCTTGTGGCGGTACATAGCTTCGGCGCTCTTGGTGATAGTCTCACGATAAGGCACGCGGGGATCGGTGAAATTGACTTCCAGTTTGTGAACATTGGCAAAATACCACTTCAAAGTGTTGAGGTGCAGTTCGCCCTGGCAGCCGAGGATGATCTGGCGCAGCTCGCGGCTGTTGGTGAGGGTGAGGCTGCGGTCCATAGCGCACATCTCGTTGAGGATGGTGCCCACCTTTTCGTCGTCGTTGCTGTTGACGGCTTTCACGGCCACAGTGTGGATGGGGGTCGGGAAGCAGATTTCGTTCACCACGTCGTCGGTGTTCTTGGGAGTAGTGATGGTGTGGTTGATCTTCACATCCTTCAGCTTGATGGTGGCAACGATATCGCCTGCGCAAGCCTTCTCAACACGCTGGCGGTTCTTACCGGCGCAAACGAGAATCTGGCTCAAACGCTCCTTCGACTGGTTGCAGCTGTTGATGACGTCCTGAGCCTCGGCCAGTTCGCCGTCGTAGATGCGGAGGTAGGTGATTTCGCCCACGCTCTTATCCTTGTCGCTCTTGAAAGCGAAAGCAACGGTAGGATTGGCGTTGTCGTTCTTGAGATCCTTGCCGCCCTTGGTCTTCTTAACCTCGGAAACCTCGCAAGGAGCGGGCACATTTTCGTTGATGAATTCCAGCAGACGGGCCACACCCATGTTCTCCTTGGCGCTGGTGCACACGATGGGATAAAGATCGCGCTTGTCGATAGCCAGCTTCAGAGCCTTCGAGAGATCCTCATGGTTCAGGTCGCCTTCCTCAAAATATTTCTCCATCAGGGCGTCGTCGGCTGCGGCGGCCTCCTCAACGAGGGCCATACGCATCTCTTCGGCCTTGCCGGCAAACTCGGCGGGAATGTCCTGCATCTCGCACTTGCCGTCCTTAAAGGTGAGGAGCTTGTTGAGCACGATGTCCACCACCTGGTTGAAACCCAGACCCTGGTTGACGGGGAACTGCAGCACGGTGCACTTGCCGCCGAAATAATCCTTCAGCTGGTTCACGCAGTCGTCGAAGTTGGCCTTCTCGGCGTCGAGATGGTTGACGGCGAAAATCATAGGAGTGTGGAGCTTGTTGCTGTAGCGATAGGCAATCTCGGTGCCCACCTCGATGCCGCTCTGGGCGTTGACGACCACCACGGCGGCCTCAACCACGTTGAAGGCGGCCACCAGCTCGCCTTGGAAATCGGCGAAACCTGGCACGTCGAGGATGTTGATTTTCTTACCGCCAAACTCGGTATAGAGCAAGGAGGTGTTCACAGAGTTGCGGCGGTCAATCTCAATGTCGCGGTAGTCGGAGATTGTGTTCTTGTCTTCTACAGTGCCGCGGCGGTTGATGACGCCGCCACAAAAGGCCATGGCTTCAGCCATAGTGGTCTTACCCGATTTGGCACCACCTACGAGGGCGATGTTGCGGATGTCGGAGGTCTGGTAAATTTTCATTGTTGTTTAATATATTTAATTATTCGTTTTACTATCTGACTATAACCACATTAGAGGCTAAAGACGGCGTCTTCGGCTCCAATGTAATGAATGGCAAAGATACGAAAAAAATTCAATATGGCGATATTTTTTACAAATAATCTTTTAATTTATTGGCAACAAGCCACTTACCAACACGCCAAAAGCCCCCTTCTTTCCGTCCACTCCCGAGCCTTCTCAACCAGAAGGAGCCCCCATTTTTCGCATCGGGGCTCCCTCTTTTCTATGTCGTTTTTGTTCAATCTCGGCTGATTGCTCTGCCTTGATCATTATCTATCCTTGACCAAACGGCGGGGTAAACTAGTAGAAAGGGCTACAGCATCTGAAGAATATTCATCAGAGGAGGTCACTTTGATTCTGTAAGCAGTAGTCGTCCTCGTTCTTTTATTATAATAAGTAGTACTCGTCCAATATAAGCAATTTGTTCCAAGACCAGAAGTTCCGTTGCCTAAGGCTGGCAGGAAAACACATCCCATCGGCTTGAATACATTGTTCCACTCATCGGCAGTAAAGGTGTTATCCGAAGTGGTGGTTGTGAGGAAACTACCAGGCGTTGAGAGCGATTTTCCAGGAACATTGAGGATGACAACGCCATCGGGGAAGAGAATCACACCGTTCACACTGCTCACATTAGCACGGACCCAACGGACCGTTCCTTTACTGGTGCCATTGAATGTCACGGCATTGGTTCGGTTGCTGAACACATAATCCCACTCATCTTTTGAAAGTACTTTATTATATATACCATACCTGTCATTGATCTGACCCGTATATGAATAAGTTGTATAAATAGTTCGACCATAACTAGCGTCTCCATCAAAGCCGACTAAATCACAGTCGTTAAAACTTTGGCTTGTTTTACACATCCATGGATCGGAGTAATACGATTCGGCACCATTAATATATTGACAGTTGCCTGGGGCGAAACTCACCTTAGCAGTGCCGGTGATAGAGAACAAGTCGACAGAAGAGCGCTCGTTAGTATTCAAGGTGAAAGGCACCTCATGGATGGTGTTTTTATCGAAAGAGACGGTGCCGCTTTGGGTGCGGGTATAGCTATAGTAGAAACCGCTTTCCTGGGTGTAGACTTTGATGGTGAATTTTGCATCATTAACTGCGGGCAAGGCGATGTAGTAAATCTTGCCAGTGCTGGAGACATTCTCATTGATGCCCATAAGGGTGACGGAATAGCCACCGTTAGAGCAACTGCTCAACGTGTAGGTGCTATTATTGATGTCACTCTGAAACGAGATGTCGCCACAAAGAGGTTTATTGGCAGATACCTCGATATTCGTAACCTTTATTGTTGAAGAGGATATTACCTTCAAAGCCAAGATGGATCCGATGTTGCGGAACTTCAGTTTGTTGCCATCTGCGGAAAAAGCCGCCATAGGGGCATCCACAATCTGTTGGCCGGACCCGTTCGTGCGGTACTTCTGCACAGCAGGCAAAGTAATTGTGTAATCGGAATAACCGGCCTCATGAGTGGCTTGATAGGGGTAGCTGGCATAATAGGGGGGCATGAGAGTCCTTGGGAAGGTTATGGAGGCGGCATCGCCGTAAGGGCTATACACATGGCACTCCTGACCGTTCAGGTATACCACATCATCATTGTCCCACACCGCAAAATCATCATCGTCAATGTGCATCTTGGCATCGGAGTTGTAGTGCTCCACCTCGAGGCGGAGGATACCGTTTTCTTCTTTCTTACAGGCGGTCATGCACAGCAGCATGGCCACGACAGGCAATATAAGTTTCTTCATTTCTATTCCCCTCCTTGTTTTAATTTCCCCAAAAACCATTTTCGGTGTAGGTAGTACGAGTGAAACCTTCGTTGCGGTTACCCTCCATCTCGAACTGTCCAACATTGTTGTTCGTAAAACTGTTCGAGGCCTGAAAACCTCTTTCCACTTTGAACTCAATCACCTTCAAAGCGGGGGCTTGATAGTTCATTTTTTTCATTTTTTGATGTTGACAAATTATTGATTTATACTATTTTTAAATTTACTATTCTTTGCAACTAATTGATTATTAACCATTTTACCCCCCCCTACACAGGTTTCCATGTAGGGAGGGTAATGATTTGCAAAAATACGAATTTTTTTTGAAATAACGAACATTGCAATGAAGAATTAAGAATTTTTAGCAATATTTGAAAAAACAAATCGCAACACTTAGAATATCACAGCAACCTTCTTCCTCGATGCTCCCAACGTTATGGTATCGTTATCGTATCCTTATGGTATCGTTATGGTATCGTTATGGTATCCTGGATACGATAACGATACCATAACGAT
>JAZUIX010000064.1:0-14729 GCA_045642445.1 Bacteroidales bacterium
ATTTCTCATAATATTGCCGTGTCTTATTCTCACCCCACACCTGCTGCAACTTAAACTTTAACAATTGATGTGGTTTGAATACCATTTGGATCTGGTCTTGATATTTCTGAGCCACTTCCAACAATGCGTCACAGAAAACAAGAAAAGAACTTGTCAAAGCGCCTCCATCTATACTATGATGTGGTGCCCATATTATCTTTTTTTTGTTAGTTGGCTGAGGTTTCCACACCGATTTTGGATGATAATCCTTTCGTAGAAATATTTCGGTTCCCGGATAGCCCGACACCACCATATTTGCCCCCCCATTGCGCGCAACTCTCGCAGCAGTTTGCCTATGAATCTCTGTTTCCAAAAAATAGAGTCCCACAATATTATGAAAAATCAAATTATAATTCACCTGTATCAGGTTCATAGTCGTAAAGCTATAGGGCACATAACAGGTTAAACAATCTTTGTAATGATACACATAATATGAATGAGGGAAATCCTTATATGGTGATGTGAAGAAAACGATGTCTGGATGATATGTTTTCTTTGGATCAAGCCATTTACCGCGACTGGCATCGTATGGAATTCTATACTCATATCCTTTCATTGCGACAAACTGCTCTGTTCGTTGCAACATTTTTTGAACTTCCTCATTAGAGAAGCCCTTATAAAAGGAGTATGGATATATTACAATATACGGATGATAGCGAGGATTATTACACATTGCTACAAACAGATCATCCACTTTCCACATTCCAGGCGTAGTAAGGAAAAATGCCACTTCGATCCTATCCTTACTCTTCAACCCATGTGCGGCCTTTTGTTGACACCTCGAAAAATACTTCACGAACCATTTTGTCACTGGAGGGAAATGATTTCTCAGAAGGTCTTTATATTCCCAAAACAGACGGAACTTATAGGCAAAGGACTGGTCGAAATTCTTCATAAGGCGTTGTTATTGTCGCGAAGTTTCAGCAACACTTGATTGATTAAGGTGCTGGATGTGCCCTTAGTGTAAGGGAAATAAACCAACTCGACACCTACAGAATTCATTTCGGCTTCGATCTTATTCCATTTCTCTGTACCCTTCCAATCATCTCCAACAAACATCTTATTGAAATGATATTTCTCCCAAGCCTCCATCTTGTTCATATTAATTTGAGGAACAGCCTCGTCAACGAATTTAATATTACGCACAATCTCGATGCGTTCCTCAAAAGGAATGACAGCATGTTTGCCTTTATACAGTACCAGATCGTCTACCGTCACTCCGACAATAAGATAATCACATTGTTCTTTTGCTCGGCGCAATAAGTTGAGATGTCCTATATGGAAAAGGTCAAAAACACCTGTGGTGTAGCCAATAATCATAGTTAGTTATTTATTTTAATTATATTCCAGGCTTCGGGCAACAAAAAATCCTTATAACGAGATGGTGACAAAAAGAAATCCTGTTGCAAAACATTATCAATAAAGACTTGGAAAGAGTTGATGTCAAGATTATATTTTTGTATGAAAAAATTCAGATATTTAATTTTATTCGGATCAAAACCCATATATCTTACTGCTACAATATCCGTATACAAAAGGTCATAACCTCCTAAAAGGACATTGGCATGTTTGGAGGTAGGACAGAATGGGCCATGTCCTTCTCCTGCCATGATTCCATCAATAATAGTAAAATATTGGCGGTCTTTTGTCAACAAACTCTGATACAGGTCGGCAACCATACGCCATATTGTATCATTACAAGGATGGGCTCCACGATGAGTCACCTTGGCATGTTGTGCTGCCATGTAACTCTTCATGTCGGGATATTCATCCCCCCCTGTTTCAGGTGTGCCAATACGCCAATGTACCAATTGATTCTTTTGCGTTATCGAGCCAACCAAGCCTTTTAAATTCAACGTAGCTCCAACCTTCTGATGTGTTTTCAACTTGGGAATCGAAATATATACATCAGCATCATATAAACTTTTTGAAAAAGTATATAACTGCGTTTCTTTGGTATGAGACGCAACTGTTTCCTCACGTTCATTAAACACGCCTCTAAACAAGGTCGAATCGACATCATACAGCAAACTATCCTTTCCCAAATTCACCTGTACTTCACCCATTGGGTCGCCGCTTTGACGTGCCATTTTATCACGTTGTCCGTAATCTTTCAAATCCTTACATACCAAGGGGCGAAGGTCGTATATTTTGCATGGCACCGTATACTTATCTTGAAGTTTTCTTATTCCGGTAAACCTCATAAGTTCTTCAAAATCGGCATCTATTGAAGGATTATCAGCTATAATGATTTCGCCTTCTCCATGTAATGCCTTAGCAACTCTGTCGGCTACAGCCTCAATAACTGCAGGGTGAGTAATAACACAATAAAGGTCATCTCGATGAGGGCACGATTCTCTCCAACGAGAAGCCACCCAATTGGGTTTGATAAATACGCGCATACCTGGTTTAATGATGTCTTTGAATGGGTTTAGAGGATCCAAACCCAAAGATGCCATCAAAGAATCAATAGCAGCATTTACTTGCGAAGGATGATAGCTATCCGCAGTGGCAATAGCCACTTTTTGAGGTCTATTATTATTCATTTTTCTATTGAGTTCAAAAATCGTTCAAGGATGAAAATCATCCAACGTTGATCACCTTTCAATCCATCGGCACAATGAGGCAAAAACTCGGGTCGTGTGGGACCCTCCCAGTTTTGCAACCATTGGCTAACCGCTCTTGGCATGGGTATTTTGACAGGTTGCCCCATGTCTGGATATAGCTTGTTGAAAAGTTCCCTTAAAATATACTTTGTATCTCCTCGGCGAATACGATCATAATCTAATTCAAAATCCAAACGCATACGGTTGAATGGCGTGCAATATTTCACGCCTGCGGTCTCACAAGCATTGTGGTATGTGTTGTTGGCTTCCAAATAAAAATAATGACGAATAAAACCATAGAAATCAATAAAGTCACCATTTCGATACTCTTCGAAAGGTTCCAATTCCCATTTTCCTTCTTTCAAGACTTTTGTCGGATCTAAATAAGAATACCGACTCACAAATTCTTTAAAAGTCCAATCCTTAGAAAGCAATCCATCCATTCCTCCAAAAACAATATCCGCATTCTCTCCAAAAAGAAGATGAGTAACGCCATCAGCGTGAGCCTGTTTCGCCGCAGCAAAAATTTGTCCTTCAATACTGTGAATTGGCGAACCTTTATGGCGCATCAAAATATCCGAATTAGTAACTAAATTCTCCCAAGTTATATCAATAACCTTGTTATTTAAGCCACAAATCTGTGCGTATTTTCCAGCCTGATCCGTCTCATCCAATGCTCCTGGAGCCACACAATGAAAAGTATATGTTGGGGTATCTTTGGGAACAAACTTGGCTAATATTGCCGAATCAATGCCTCCTGATAATGCCAATCCCAAACGTCCCCCTTGAGCAACTATACCATCAATATACTCACGAATTGAACGTTCTGTGTCTGCCAAATCTTTAATATGGCTTTCCTCTGTCGGAGGAACGAAGAAAAAAGGCCTGATGTCGTTGGCGAATGACTTTGTTTCGTCAGCGATATATCTATAAATCAAAAAAGAATTACAACAATACTTTCTGTCTACCATTTTGTCACTTTTTTTGAGTCAACTCAAATATTACCAATTCTCAATCAAATATTTAGATAATACATATTATTTTTTTGTTATGCAAAAATACAAATTTTATTTGACATACTTAATATAACTATCAGCAAAAAATATTTTTTTTGAAAAAAATTATCAATGTATATCAAATAAAATATGTATTTTTGCATCATGAAAAAAATAATAATCATCATTATAGCATTATTTTGTTGTCTTGTTTCTCAAGCTCAAATAACCTCCACACGTGGCACTGATTTTTGGTGCACCTTTTTGGCAACCAATGACACTATCAATCAAAACCAATTAAGTATACTAGCCACTACTGAGGCGGCATGTACTGTTACCATTACAAACCCGTACACATTATGGAGCCAGACAATGCCTATTGCCGCACACTCTTCTCATACTTTTCAAATCCCAATGTCTCAAGCCTACAACTTCCGCAGCGAACAAGTTGTTCATAAAGGGCTTCATATAACTTCCTCCGACTCTATTACCTTATTTATGATCACACAAGAAAATAATGCCAACTTAGATATAGCCAATGTCATCCCCACCGAACATTTACGTTCCGATTACATGATTCAGACTTTTCCCACAAACCGATTCAGCAGCATCTTTTCTGTTGTTGCCACTCAAGACAATACAAATATTGACATCTTATTGAACGGACCAACATTGGGAGGTTCCCCTTCTGGCTCAACACTCCATATCGCACTACCCCATGCTGGAGACGTATATTCCGTAAAAGGACTCACTACAGGCACTCTCTCGGGCACAAGAATTACCGCTCAAGGTGGCAAAAAAATTGGAGTTTTCCATGGCGATGTTTGCGCTTATATTCCTTCTTATACTTATGGATGCACTTGTGACCATCTCATTGAGCAAGCCCCTCCAACCGATTTTTGGGGAACCGAGTTCCTTGTCTCAGGATCGAATACAAACAATGACTTCGACCGAGTACTCATCACATCTCTTGATAACAATTGCCAAATAACCATTAATGGTAACCATGTCTCCACATTGGCATCAGGGGCCACTTATCAATACCAAATGTCTTCGCCTACAGCTGTTGACCATATTCAAACATCTGGACGTGTCATTGTAAACATTTATTTCCCCAGCACTTTCTTGACTGGAATTGGCGACCCATCCATGACAACTATCTGTCCCACGGACCAAAGCATCAAACACATACAATTTGACGCCATTCAAGCCACAGGTATAAACTACCACATGGTCAACATCATTTGTGATACCGCCACCAAACGTTTCATTCGTATTGATGGAAACCCTATCACCCAATTTCAATCCATCAGCAACGCCCCTCAATACGCATTGGCAAGATTAAACATTAACGGAGGATACCATACTATAGATGATTTAGGTGGCAATGGCTTCATTGCTTATCTTTATGGAAAAGGACCTCACATCAGTTATGGATATATTGTAGGTACTGCTTTTCGCTATTTGGGCAAACCCGACCTCCTGGTCGATAACATCCATGCCAAGAACCATCCCGAAGGATTTGATGTATGCCTCGGCGACACGGTCAATTTTTCTATTGCCGGAAATATCGCTTTAGACACCGTTATGTGGGATTTCGGCAACAATGAGTCTTCCTCGGAAAATCCGACTTCCTACTGCTATAGGGACGACACTTCCAGCTACAATGTCTCGGTCCGCATCGTTTACACCCCCGACACCAACTACCCCTCCTTCAAAACCGTAGACACCCTTCACACAACCATCCACGTCCACCCCACCTACAATTTCTCTACCAGCGACACCATAGTGCAGAACCAACTCCCTTGGACCCACAATACCCATACTTTCACCAGCGCATGCGACAATTTCACATTCCAAAACCAAACCCATTTCGGATGCGACAGCATAGAGCGCTACAGCCTTTTTGTGTGGAAGAACGACACCACACGTTTCGACACCATCATCTGCGACACCATTCTCCCCTTTACTTGGAACGGATTCACTTTTGAAGGGCCCGGCTCCCAAAACGAGCTTTTGCAAAACTCTCATGGGGCCGACAGCCTCATCATCTACTCCCTCGACACCATCACCTGCACCATTCCCACGACATACGCTTATTTTGACACCACCGTCTGCGACACCCTGCTGCCCTTCCTCTGGCACGACACCCTATTCAATATCCCCAAATCCTACATCATCAAGACCCGCAATGTTGAAGGAGGCGACAGTATCGTCACCCTCACCCTCGATACCATGCACTGCAGCCTCTATCACCCTCAAATATGGGTGCCAAACGTTTTCACCCCCGAAAACGACATCAACCAAGCTTTCAAGATATACTACAAAGACCTCATCGAAGCCTCGGTAGTCATATATCAGCGCTGGGGCGACTTCGTCACACGCTTCGACGCTCTCACCGAAAGTTGGGACGGCACCAAGAACGGCATCCCGTGCCAGCAAGGAGCCTACGTCTATCATATCACATACCGCACCATGGAACACCCCAAAGAGGTGAAAACCCTCTTCGGATCCATTCTGCTGCTCCGTTGAAGAAGCCCTGAGGCTCTTTTCATTCCCTTATAATCCTATTTTGAAAAAAGGAATAAGGTTAACCTTACCCTCGCTGTGATTCCCTTCTCCTTCCGATATGGTTCCGATATGATTCCGATATATTTCCGACTCCTTATATCGGAACCATACCGGAGGCATATCGGAGGCATATCGGAAGCATATCGGAAGCACAGCGAAGGATCAACGGAGAAGCTCCGAAGAAACTCCGAAGGTGCTACAAGTCTTCCTTGAAGGTTATTTTTCGGTTGGATTCCTCGCCTTCTACTACGCAGACTTTGATGCCCGGGAGGTAGTGGCGCACTACACCGCAATCGTCGGTGGCTCTGAATTGGGGATCTTGCAGGGCCCGTTGATAGGCATCGCGTATCAGGGGAAGGCGGAAGGCCTGCGGGGTTTGGGCTCGCCACATGGTGGGGCGCTCGGGTATGCGGCTGATGAAATGGGAGGTGAGGGGCGAGAAATGGGCATCGGTGGGGATGTCAAGTCGCACTTCCCAAACGGTGTCGGTGCTCGGGATTCCCACGCCCACGGCTTCGTGTTCCTTGAGGGCTTCCGCAACACGGGCAATGATGGCTTGCGACACAAAGGGTCGTGCGGCATCGTGAAGTATCAGATTGGTATCGTCGGGGTAGTCGATATACTCCATGATGGCATTGAGGCTGGACATGTATCGCTCGCTCCCGCCGGGGATTACTTTCTGCACTTTGTGCCAGCTGTTTGCCGACACAAGTTGCCGCATATATTCCATCCATTCGGGGTGCACAACAACGGCCACTTGGTCGATACTTTCGGCTGCTTCGAAGGCATCGATGCTGCGCTCTATGACGCTGCGTCCTTCTATGTCCAAAAATTGCTTGGGTTTGTCGGCCCCCATGCGGCTTCCTGTGCCCCCTGCGAGTATGACTGCTATGTTCATGATGGGTTTGATAGGGGCATTAATTCTGTTTGATCAAGGCCACAAGACCTGCAAATGCCACCATTACAAGCACCTGCATCATTACAGGGGTAGAGATGAGCACCACAGGGGTGAGGAGCATGGCCTTCAATGCGTAGAAGACCACCTTGCCGCCCAGCATGGCTGCGAGCATGGCTAAGAATGTGCCTTTTTTGTTCGAGCCCATTTTGGAGCCGAGCAATGCGAAGAGGGATACCACGGTGAGGTATTCGGCCCCCATGCAGAGGGCTTTGGCGGGTGCTGGCATACCCACGATGAGCATAGACACCAAGGGTAGCAATACGGCCAGGAGGTAGGCGTTTTTCCTATCGTTCACCATCACCATGCCCAGCACCAGGAAGAGCAGCATGGGGTTGAACTGGTAAAGCGGAAGGGCTGTGAGATGGGATATGGCGGGTACGAGGCACGCCGTGGTGAGGAGGAGGATGTCGATGAGTGCGGTGCGCATCAAAGACTGTTTCTTTACATTCGTGTTGACCATAGTTTTTGTTATTTGAGATTGCAAAAGTACAAAAAATTTAGAATATAATATGAAATATCTATTTTTTTGTGTATTTTTGCACTCCAAAATAACAATACAAACAATGAAAAAACCTCTGAAAATCACTCTTATAGTATTAGGCAGCATTATTGCTTTTGTTTTATTGATTCTGCTCTTTGTTTCCCTTTTCGGGGGCAGCATAGCCAAAAACTACGTCAACAAACACGCCGAAGATCTTATCGGTCGCAAGGCCAATATCGAACATGTGGGCATAAATTTGTTCTCGGGTCACGTGGCGGTGAACGGTCTTTCGGTGATGGAGGACAACGGTACCGACAAGTTTGCGGGATTCGACACACTGGATGTGTCGGTGAAGATAAGCAAACTGATCGGAAAGGAGGTGTATGTGCGCCACATCACCCTGGCAGGCCTCAATGTGCAGGTGCTGCAAAACGGATCGACATTCAATTTCTCGAGCATCATCGACCATTTCAAGAAGGACACCACCGAGGTGGAGGAGGAAAAGGACACCACTCCCAGCGACTGGGTCATCAATTTGCACAACATCCGCCTCAACAGTGAGCGGCTCTATTATGCCGACCTTCAGCGCAATAGTCATTGGGGCGTGAGGGAGTTGAACCTCATCGTGCCCGATTTCTGCATCGGAGGCAAAGACAATACCGATGCAGGCCTCACGCTGGCCCTGGCCGAAGGTGGCGAACTGAAAGCCGATGCTGAGTACAACGCCGAGAGCAACGATTTCGATGTGAAGCTGAACATCACCAATTTTGCTTTGAACCAAGCCAAGCCCTACGTTGTGGATATGGCCAATATTGAGGATATCGAAGGTCGTTTGGGCATTGAAGCACAAGCCACAGGCAACCTCAGCAAGATTATGGACATGGTGGTTTCGGCCAAAGCCTCCATCGACGGGGTGAACCTGATTGACAACAGCAGCCACTCTGTGGCCTCGCTCCAACATCTGGGCGTGGATCTCAACAAACTTGTCCTCAGCCAGAATCTTTACGACATCAACAGCGTCGAGCTCAGCGGCCTCTCCGCCCGCTACGAGTTGTTTGCCGACAGCACCAACACTTTCAGCCGTCTGTTGAAGCCGAAAAAGAGCGCTCCCGACACTATCCAAGCCGAAAAACAGCCTGCCGACACAGCAAGCCAGCAGAGCAATGCCCCCATGCAGCTGCGCCTCGGACACCTGTCTTTGAGCGACATCAATTTCACCTACGCCGACCACACTATGCCCGACGATTTTGTCTTCCCCGTGACGAAAATCCGCGTTGAGGCCGACGATGTGACTTTGAACGGCAACAACAGCGCCCGCATTTTCGCCGGCCTCCCCAATGGTGGAACAGCCATGATAAACTGGAGCGGCAACATCAGCGATTGGAAGAGCAACCAGTCGCTGCGTCTCAACATCAAGAACCTCCACCTCACCGACCTCAGCCCTTACATGGTGGCTTACCTTGGACAGCCTTTCACCGACGGCATCTTCAGCTTTACCAGCTACAACACCATCCGCAACAGCAACCTCGACGGCAAGAACCGCATAGATATCTACAAACCCACCGTGGGTGAGCGCCGCAAGGATGTCAAAGATGCCAAACACCTGCCCATCAAAGCCGCCCTGTATATCCTTAAAGACAAGGACGACAAGGTGATATTGGATGTGCCCATTGCAGGCAATATCGACAATCCCGAGTTCAACTATATGAAACTGGTGTGGAAGACCCTCGGCAACCTGCTTGTAAAAGTGGCCACTTCACCGGCTCGAGCTTTGGGCGACCTCTTCCATGGCGACAGCGATGAGGTGTTCATCACAATAGACCCCACGGAGGCCGATTTCACTTCCGAACAATATTATCAGATCGACAAAGTGGCCGATATGGCCAAGTTGGATGAAACGGTTATAGTGAACCTCGAACTGCAAACCAAGCCTTCGGAAGACTCTGTTATCGTTGCCAACAACAACCGCCGCAACAGGATTTTGCAGCACCACCTGACCGAGATGGGCATTCCTGCCGAGCAAGTGATAATCACCTCAGCCACCCCCAACGCCGACCTCAAGAAGGAAGGCTATGCAGTAACCACCAGTGTGAAAGGTTTTGAAAATGAGAATCAATAGTTTTTTGAGTCGCCATCGTTGCCACATTGTTTTGGCTTTGTTGCTTTGCTCTTTTGCGGCAAACGCACAAGATTATTATGACCAAGCCCGCAATTTTGCCATAGGGCTGACCAACGACAAGAATGTGACCATCTCCCCTGTGTCCATCAAAGGGCTCAGCAACATTCATGTCTACAACATCCTTGGCGGAGGTTTCGTCATCTCGTGCGACGATAGCCGCACCCTCCCCATCCTCGGCTATTCCCGACAGGGCGCCATCGATGCTGACAATATGCCCGACAATATGCGCTTTTGGCTCAGCGAATACCAAAATCAGATAAACCAATTGGGCAATATCACCCTCAAGGAACTCGAAGCCAACTATACGGCAGAACCGAAACCCGCATATCCCGACAGTGTGGCTCCACTGCTGGTCACAGAGTGGAACCAATACAGATACGGCTACAACAGCCTTGTACCCTACGACAGCATCATGGCCGCCGATACCAATATGGCACGATTCGAAGGTCGCCCTACGGTTGGTTGTGGAGCTCTTGCTATGGGTCAAATCATGCGTTATTGGCAGTTTCCCGAACATGGTGTGGGCAGCCACAGCTATAATCTCGAAGACGAGTATGATTGTTGGCGATATGGCACTGTGTCGGCCGATTTCGCCAATGCCACATACGATTACGCCAATATGCCTTACCAACTGAATACAAGCAGCTCTCCCGCCGAGATTGAGGCCGTGGCCACATTGCTCTTCCACTGCGGCGTGGCGTGCGACATGAGGTACAACTCAGATTGCCAAGGTTCTTCTGGCACAAATGCTGCTTACTCCCTCAACGGTTTCCAGCGTTATTTCCATTACAACAGCGAGAGTCAAGCCGCCATGCAAAGCTGGTACAGCAACAATGCGTGGATTAATGCGCTAAAAAACGACTTGTCGAAAGCCCAACCTATTTTCTACACAGGACAATCATATAATGATCCTTCGGAAGGCATCGTCGCTTCTGGCCACGCCTTTGTGTTCGACGGCTACGACACCAACGATTTCTTCCATGTCAACTGGGGATGGCAGGGGTCTTGTAATGGCTATTTCTCCATTTCTGTGCTCCGTCCTTTGACCCAATATAATTTCATTCAACTGCAAACCGCCATCCTGAATCTGAAGCCCGAGCGCAACAAGCTCCCCAACCTGGTCATGGCCTCTGATCTCGAACTCGACCACAAGAACTTCCGCTCCGACCAGCATGTTTCCGGCACCTACAGCATCACAAATATCGGTGATACCGTTGGGTCAATGTTCTTCGGCGTTAATATCTATGGTACTAATAACAATAGTTATTATGGATGTGTCGATGGACGACGCATAACTCTTGAACCCGGCGACACAATCCTCTGTCCTTTCAGTTACAATCTGGGGCTCGGAAACGGCAGTTATATGGCTCTCATGCAGTATTCCCAAGACTCGTTCTATGCGGGCATCCCCGATGATGTGACCATGTATTATGCCGACCCCGAACACAACAATCAGGTTAATTTCAACGTTACAAACAACAGCAATTATTACAACCTGGCTTTCTTCGTCCGCTTTGCCGATGATGAGGAAATTTCTGCCTCTTTCTCCGACATCAACAATATGTTCAACGGCTACGAACAACCCAATAGTGTTGCCAACTATATCCGTGTGATGTCTTCGGAGAAGATGCTTTTCCCCACCATTTTCCATAATGCTCAACGCCAAGGCGACCAAATCATCTCCTTCGCCGACGCTAAGCCCCGAGGCTATTACATGCCCTATAGCGAGAGCAACACCGAGGGTTACAATTCTATAGAAGAAGCAACTGAACGTGAGAATAATCTTGTTTTTCGCATAGCTCAATTCATCAACACCATCAGTACTGGCAGAGAATCTTTCGATGGTGACAATGATGGCACAGTTGACCACATCACACTTATTATCAAAGGCGACACAAGCGAAGGTTCCATTCTTTTGCCCCATACGCGCCACCTCTCCGACCTCAATATCCATATAAACAACCAATTGGCCAATACTTGCTCTTTCGCTTTCGAAGGTTCTGAGAACACCTTTACCGAACAAATATTGAGCCAAAATGCATGTCACGCGCTGGGTCTTCCCGACCTTTTCCATCATACCAACTATACTTCTGTCTCTCCTGTAGGTCCGTATGATCTTATGGCTGAAGGCTATGCCAATATCTCTGCCATCTACAAACACAAAGTGCTCGACATTATTGAGAGCCCCATCCAAATCACTCATGACGGCACATACACCATCGGTGCAGCCGACCAACTGTATTATATCAAATCCTCTATCGACACCAACCAATGGTTCACTATTGAATACCGCAATAGCGACAACCCTATTGAGCATTCTTTGCCCTATTCGGGAATCTTGATGGGGCGCTGGGTCGACACTCTCGACCTCACTCTCGGAAACACTTTGTTCGACAATACCAACATTCCTAACGCCTACTGGATTTTCCGTCCCAACAGTACCAACGACACCGTGGAAGGCGACCTCGACAACGCACTTTTCTGTGCACAAAAGAATCGTACAGTTTTTGGCCCCAACACCAATCCTCAACCCTATCTCACAAACGGCACCCCCGAACATAGTTTTGTGATCTACGACATCCAAGAAAATGGTGCCAGCTGCACTTTCTCGGTAAGTTTTTTGCACGAGGGAATCACAGGAACGAATGAGAGCCATGCTCAAGTTCTCGTTTACCCCAACCCTGCAACACATGGCGCTGCTATCACTATCAACGCTCCTTCAGTAAACACACAACTGACCATTTTCGACAACCTCGGTCGTATCGTACTGCGTCAAGAACTCTCCTCCTCACAACAACAAATCAACACCTCCACTCTTGCTCACGGCATCTACACCTTGCAAATCTCCGACGGTATAAATATTCACACTCAAAAAGTAATCATCAAATAGCAAATGGGAACATTTTTGAAAATACTCTTTGCCACACTTGGATGGGCCAAATTCGGTCCTCTGGGGGCTTTGTTAGGATACTTCTTGGGCAGTGCTATAAGCCCTAACAAAATCGGCAAAACGGAATACCGTATCGGTGATGACGGTCAGGTACACCATCGTGGCCCTTTCCGCAACAACGGCACACAGGACGACATCAATGTGGCCCTTCTCGTGCTCATTGCTGCTGTCATGCGTGCGGATGGTGAGGTTCGCAAATCCGAGTTGGATTACGTTAAAAAGTTCCTTCTCAACAACTACGGAGAGGAACGTGGCAAACAATATCTCGCCATGCTCCGCGACCTTGTCAAACCTCAAACAAACATCGACATTGTAGGTATTTGCCAACAAATCAAAGTAAATACCGATTACACGACCCGATATCACATGGTCGACTTCCTCTTTGGTCTTGCTACCGCCGATGGGTTTTACTCACAGGAAGAGAACAATGTGTTGAAAGAGATTGCCAATTGGCTCGGCATCAATAGTCGCGACTATGTGTCCATGTTTACCCGCCATGTCAATGGTGGTTCCCATCGTGGGAATTATCAATCTGGACAATCCAATTATTCTGGAGGTTCCAGTTACTCAAGACCCTCTTACAAAGAAGACCCTTATCAGGTCTTAGGTATCTCCAGCAGTGCCACCGATGACGAGGTCAAGAAAGCCTATCGTCGTTTGGCAATGAAATACCACCCCGACAAAGTGGAAAGTATGGGCGAAGAGGTGAAAAAGAACGCCGAAGCCCAATTCCGCAAAATTAACGAAGCCTACGAGCAGATCAAAGCCGCCCGAGGCATGAAATAACTAATTTCAACTACTGTTGTTTTAAAGATTGATAGGCTTCCAAGAACTCTTGTCGCAGTCCTCGACCCAATGTGAGTTGTTGGGCGATGAACTCACCTTTATTAGCCTCCACCAACACCCAACCATTATTTGTCAATGCCAAGTCCCAACCGATATAGGCGACTTTTGACAACCGTTGGGCCATCGTTGTGGTCATTTCTACCAATTCTGACCAACGCGGTATCTGCACACTCTGATACCTCATTCCACTATCGGGATGTGATGTGTATCGACACCCCTGCTCATCGTATGCATCAGTAATAATTGCACCTGTTTCCGTATCTATACTGGCAAACAGGCCTCCTTGAGCACCATTGTCTACAAAACTTCCTAATCGTCCTGTACGCAGAAATGCGGTAAAACCACGCACCTGTCCTTTATATTGCAAAGTATTCATCCTTATCGTATTAACAGAATCGCTCCATCGTGACATTTCCTCTGCTTGAATGATTCGCTCCTCCACAATATAACGTCGCTTCGATGTTTTTAACACTTCATAATGCGACTTCCACCCCTCTGACGAGTTTGCTGTAAGCAGTTGCACACCTCTTCCCGCACATTCGTCTACGGGTTTCGCTACGACCTCACCCAAAGCTGATGCAAAGTCTGTAAACTCTGACACAGACGTATCACCATCAAACAGCATAAATGACCTGCGATAGAAATCGGAGAAATATTGTGCCGTGCGATATTTGTCCATCACGACAGCCTGCTCCGAGGCCGCATTTATCTTTCGGCAAATCTTGTTTCGTACCGCATCAGTAAGATATGCGCGCCTCTCCGCATCACTCTTGTGGGCAAAATCATACAGTTTGTACTCTTCATAATATGTACCATGCAGGAGTGTCTCATGACACATATCTATGTCACCACCTGCCCGTTGCAAGTATTTTTGATACCGACGAGGCAGCAAAAGCCGATATAAAGCGATGTAAGGATTGACCATATTAGGTGGGTTCTATAAATTGATTTCTTGGGATTTTGAGTTGGTTTTGGAACAGATTGCTGAGCGGAACGAGATGAAGAGTTCCAGTGGAACTCGATAGCGTTCTGCGAAGCAGATTCCGCACGGAGTAAGGAAAGCGGAGAATCCGCGGGCTACATGACCGAGTGACAAACAGCAAG
>JAZUIX010000065.1:0-3280 GCA_045642445.1 Bacteroidales bacterium
AGTCGCATCCTTCAGGAGTGGATAGGAGGCGTTGGTAGGTGCCCTCGGTGGCAAAGACAGTGTCGGCAAAGGGGTATGTGTCGCCGTGGCAGATGGTGGCTTCTTCCGCGTATTCGGGGGGGGGGTGTATGGGCAGGGTGAGATGGCAGAGGGAGTCGCATCCTCCGAGGGTGGATATGATGCCTTGGTAGGTGCCTTCGGTGGCGAGGAGGGTGTCGGCAAAGGGATAGGTGCTTCCTTGGCAGATGGTGACTTCCTCCGAGTATTCAGGCAGGGGAAATTGGGCGAGGGTGAGCTGGTAAATGTTACAGCTGTCGTTTACAAAAAAGGTGCCGGGCTGGGTGAAGGTTGTGTTGCGGAAAGTGTAGCTTCCCCCCACGCAGAAAGTGTCGGCGAGGGGTATGGTGTCGTGATGAACTGTGACGGTGTACCGCACCGAGTCGCGGCATTGTCCCCCTGCCAGGGTGGCCACAAGTTCGATGGTGTGTGTGCCGTCGGGCAGACTGATTTCCAAGTTGGTAGCGGTGCTGGTAGTACCGTCGGGCAGGCGCCAGAGGTAGTCTTCGCAAGGTTCGTTGGTAAGTTGGGTGTGTGCCTCGTCCATCGCAATATGGCTGTGGTTGTGGAGGAAGAAACGACCACATTCTTGGCGAGGTTCGGCCACAAAGTCGGCCACAGGGTAGCGGCTCCCCATGCGGCAGTAGAGGGTGAAGCCGCAGCTGTTGCCGTTGAGCTGATAGGTGGCATGGCAGGCATAGTTGCCTGGAGTGTCGAGGGTGATGGAGTCGGCGGTGCCGAGCGTGGTTTGTGGCGAGTCGATGTTGTACCAGCGGTAGCCGAATCCCTTGGGGGCATAGAAAGTGTTGACTGTGGCGTTGCCGCACTGGGCGGAGCGGAGACGTTTGCGGGTGCCTTCGAGGGTGAAATAGCCGAATCCGAAGTGGCCCCCCTGTGTGCAGTCGTAGTTAGAGATGACAACTTTGACTTTTTGTCCCTGAAAGGAGGATATATCGATGCCGATGGCCCTCCAGTCGCACCAAACAATACCGTTTGTGGTGTGCCATCCCTCCTCCAATCCCGCCACAAAGTTGCCGTAGTAGCAGGAGCCCAAAGAAATGTCGTTTGTGTCGTATATGCCGAGGGTGAATTTGGGTTGTGCAATTGCAGGGTGGTTGGGGTTTTGCTCAACGATGGCATAGCGCAGCAGCAGTAGGTCGTAGATGGCTGTATCGACCGTGAGGTTGTAGGCGACGGATTCGGCTTTGGCTCCTGAGCGGAAGTCGCCTAACCGCACCGAGCAGCAGGCCCCGGGAGGCACCACGCTGAGCTGCGTGTTGGTGAATGGGGCTTTTTGGGTGAGGTCGAAATTGACGCGATATCTGAAATCGACGTCATCTTTGATGTATGGGTAATACCGCCCTGGAATCCAACTGTCAGTGCCAGCTTGTCCTATGCTGAAGACCACATTGCTGTCTATGAGGTTGGCATATTTGACAGGGTTGTTCTGGTATTCGGGGCAGAAAGTGTGGAAACTCATTCTTTCGCTCTCCGACCATCCCGAAGCGCAGCTGGCACTGAGCAGCACATCGTATGGTTGGTTGGGGTTCAGGTTGGAGAGGTTGACGATGGTGTCGGCGGTGAGGATGGTGGTGCCCGCGCCTGAGGCGAAGCCCTGTGGGCCGTATTCTACGCGATAGTGCGAAGTGTCGGCTATCTTGTGCCACACCACCGAAGCCTCTGCGGATGTGGTGTTTTGGACAGACATGCCCGCAGGCGAAGCGCAGAGAGGCTGCTGGGGGACGAACGAGATATGGCAGCCCGTCCAACTGTATTGTGGGGAGCTTACACTGTTGGTGTCGAACGTGTTTATCGATTCCATCACCACATGTTTGTCTTCGCAGCCAAACCCTAAAGGAAGTGAGAACATGGTATTTCTCTCGACATTGATTTGTATTTCTCCTGTTTCTTCGAACAGGGCCACCTGTAGCTTGTGCTGGGAGTAAACAGATGAATGGAATTCGATAATCAGTATTCGGTGTCCTACTTGCCCGATTGTGCCATAGCCGTTGATGCTATAGTCGGTTGAATATCCGATAGGTTTTCGCAGAAGGATAGCGGGAGGCACGGTTGAGTGCCCGGAAAAGAAATAATTGCTTGCCACAAAAGGTCCGTCGTAAAGGTATCCGAACTGTATTTGTTGGCTGTTGATAATAGAGAACGTCTGGTAATAGCGCCCAAAAAAGTAAAAGTTGAAACCAATATCGAATAGGTTAGTATTAGTGTAGTAGTAGTAGTTGCCATCGTAAGACAAATCATGCCACTCCGCACTATCGGTGGGAATGAGCTGCCCTACAGTGTCGGCATAGCACACATAGCCGTTCACCAAGGTCTGCCCCACAGCCTGCCCAAGGGCCATGAGCCAACAAAGACTGATGGCACAAACCAGTCGTCGGAGGGTGGATGAAGTGTGACTTTTTCTCGGCATAAATATCTTTTTTTTGTGACTCGTGACTTGTGATCTGTGAATTGAGGTAAAGGTTATTGTTTATCGGTTATTGGTTATCGTTGGGCTGGAACCATTCTTCGTTTTCGTTTTTCGTTTTACGACATAGGTAATTCGTTTCATGCCAGTATGTCGTTCTTAACTCTTAATTCTTAACTCTTAACTAAAATCCAGCGGCAGCCTTCGTTTTAGTTTTCGTAACCGTAGGTTTTCGTTTTTCGTAACCGAAGGTCTTTCCCTGTCACAATTCACCAGTCACCAGTCACTACTATATATAGACTGCGAAGGTGCGTTTTGGTTACGGCAAAAGCCTATTTTTTAACATTTTTTAATAACATTTTTTCAATTCGGTCTTTTTTTTTGAGATAAATGGTAGATTTTGATGCTGCAAAAATACAAAAAATTTTTATATTAGCAAAGACTTAATGTGACTTGTGATTTTGTGACTTGTGATTAGTGACTTGTGACTGGGAGGGCGGTAGCCGCCTAATCACTAGTCACTAATCACTAGTCACAAATCTCGATAGCGCAGCGTAGAACAAAAATCCAAAATATGGCAGACAATATAGAGCGTCCCATCGGGACGCGTCCCTCTCTCCACTACATACCTCCGTTGTGTTGGATTTGCAATCCAACACGATATACTATCAGGATTTGCAATCCGCCAACATTTTCGTTGTGAACAATTTCCATCTGATGTGGAATGAAAGGCTGGTGAAGACGGATTCGAAATCCTAAAAATAACAAGGTGCGGATTGCAAATCCGCACCAACGAGG
>JAZUIX010000066.1:0-2208 GCA_045642445.1 Bacteroidales bacterium
CTGCGATTTCGGGCGTTTTCCGGCATCTTGCTGTTTATCACTCGGTCACGTAGCCCGCTACGCTTCCTCGTTCTGCACAGCAATCTGCTCGAAAACCACTCCGAAATCCCAAGAAATCAATTTATAGAACCCACCTTAAATCAAAAAATCATTAGACAAGTGAAATAGATCACCCCTAACCAAACCCGCACATCATGAGCAAACAAAAAAAGTCCCAGTTCCTACCAGACGCCACATTCACTTTCGACGATACTGCCATCGTGATGCTGCGCACAAATTTTCTCAATTTCGAATTTGTCAAGGCTCTCAACGAAGCCTGTGACCTACAGTTGTCACGAGTATGGGATTTGACTATCGACAACGCCGACTACCCCTGTTTCAGCCACTACAACGAACACACCCGCCTGGCTTTCGTCATGTTGGAATCCCCATTCGAACCAACCAAAACAAAAGAAGAAGGCGAAGTTTTTTCCTATTACGACAAAATGCTGCTTATCCGTGGTCGCGATGCTTGGGATTTTCAAACGAAGTTCTACAACACCGTCAGCACCTCTCGCCCCGAACCCGACCATAGCCAGCCTTTAAACCACGACATTTGGGAGCATGAGAACAATTTGCGAGAAGGTATTTTTGTTTCCGATACCTTCTGTTTCAGTCCCCAACGAGGCCTTTCCACCTCGTTGCACCAAGGCCCTAAAGAAACAATGCCTCGAAGCACAACCTCTTATGTCAACAAATTGAGCACATTTCTCGCAGCCACCTTTAAATTACTCCAATGGCACCTCTGCGACGAGGAAGACGAGCTGTAGCCTCTTATTTGCGATTCAAAATCTGCCACCCCAAAACCATCTATCATCTCAATCCCTCAAGACGTCTATGTGAAATTTATCATACAAATTGGTAACAGGTTGTTAAAAAAGTCATTGACAACATATAACTCAACCAACAAACTCAAGGTATTTTTCGTAAAGGCTTTTCCAACCACCAAAATAGAATAGGGAGAGATGCACATTGATGCGTCTCCCCTTATCTTTTATATGTATTTAAAATCAATTTATTCGAATATCCTCCACGCAGTAGGTGGTGTGGAGTTTCATGCCAGGAGTGTACTCCATAATGCCGGCAATCTTTTCGCGGTCAGTATATTGCCAAATAGTGTAGCGGGTGTCGGGGAACTTAAGACCGTTGCTCACGATAATGACGTGATAGGCGGCATAACGTTCCTTGCTGAAATACTTGAGATAAGCCTCCTGCGTGGCCATGATGAGGGGTTTGACACCATATTCCTTTTCCATCATCTGCAACAGCATGTCAAGACGTTTGACGTTGATGTCGTAAGGCGAATCGGGAATAACATACACAGCGGGAGCAAGACTCATCTTTGACCCTTTTACAGCAGCCTTAAAGTTGTCCATTTGACCCTGAGCCGAGAAATGGCGGTCGTAAATATGCACACACCCCACCATGCAGCCGGCTTTGAGTGCCTGTTGCAGATTAGTGGCACAACGATCGTCGGACACCGAGGCGCCTTTGGTTGCCTGAACATACACAAAAGACAAATCGTTGCCATCGTGTACTGTCGTCCAGTCAATTGTACCCTGATTTTGAGAAACATAGATACCCATCGGGGCGGTAGTTTGAGCGGCAGCCAACATCGGCAATGCCATCATCAAAAGGAGAAATATTTTACGCATAATAACAAATTTTATTTCCAAATCCGATTTTGCAAAGATACGATATTTTTTTCAATCAAATAAAGAAAATGCGGAACAATCTGTGAGAAGTTGATTTAGGTTGTCACTTCACACATGTTTTCCGATCAGTTGTCAATACGCTCTTCAATCAATTTAATAATCTTCTCCGAAGGCAACAAACCATCTTTCGGAGCAAGATACTGGTCAAAAAACTGCTTACGTTCATCCGCCATAGGATCATTTCCTCCAATTACAACATCTTCAATAAAGTGCTCAATATCAGCCACACTTGCACCATGGTAATGTTTTCGATACGACTCTATGCCAAACGGGCTAAACTCCGAATCCATCTTTATGCCAGGAACACCTAAAAACATCACTGGTTTATTCAGAAAAATATACTCAGTGGTAAAAGAGCCTGAGTCATGAATCATCGCGTCAGAAGAAAAGAAATAATCTATATATGTAGTTTCTTCCAACTGAGTGTTTTCTAACGAATTCCATTTCTCATAAT
>JAZUIX010000067.1:0-9068 GCA_045642445.1 Bacteroidales bacterium
GTCACGGTGTAGGTGTTGGTGGTGACCGTTACCACGGTACCCTGGCCCTGAGGAGTGCCACGGTAGCCGTATTCGATCTTCCAGCTTTCAGCCATCGGGTCGGCGTTCCAGTTGAGGGTCACGCTGTGAGCGGTGACATCGCTGGTAGCGAGACCGGTGACATCGGGGCAGGTAGCGGTGGTGAACTGGGTGGCATCGCTCCAGTCGCCTTCAATCAGGGCTGTGCCGCAGAGGGCACGGACGGTGGCGTTGTAGGTCACGCCGGCGGTGAAGCCGCCAACGGTGGCAGGATGTGCGGCCACGCGGTAGATGCTGTCGAAGCCAGCAGCCCAGACGTGGATGTCCCAGTTGGTTTCATTGCCAAGGACGTTCCAGTCGAGGGTGGCGGTGGCGTTGGTAACAGCAGTAGCGTTGAGGCTGTCGGGAGCGAGGCAGGGCAGGCTGTCGGTGACGAGGCCACTGATAGCCCATTCGGAGTAGCCGAGGCTGTCGGCATTGCAGTCCTGACGCACGCGGAAGCTGTAGTTGGTAGAAGGACGCAGACCGGTGAAGGTGTAGGTGTTGCCCATGACAGGAGTCTCAGTCGACCAAGTAGTGGCAGCAGTCTCCTTGTAGGACACCTCGTAGGCGTTACCGCTGCCGTTCCAAGTGATGGTGGCAGACTGGTAGTCGTGGGTCTCGCCAGTGATGACGGGAGTGCCGCAAGAGGTGCCACCGCAGCTGGTGAGCTGCATCACAGCACGATACTGATAGTAGCTCTTATTGCCGCTGAAGGAAGAGGGCGTGGTGACATCTGGGTTTTCGCTGTCGGAGTAATAACAGATAGACTTGTAGGCGGAGCAAGACTCGCTCTTGAAGACGTAGGCATTGCCATCGTAGTCATAGCTGTTATCATCAACGATGACGAGGATGCCACCGTTTCCATCATAGCTATAAAGGGTGTCGAGGGCAAAGTGGTTCCAACCCTGTACGCAGTTCATCGGGCCCTCATAGACCTTGACAGCGGTGGCAGGATTGAGAGCAACGATGTCAGAGCTGCTGGTGAAGGCGGTCTTGTTGGTGGGCTGGAAGTAGATGGTGCAATTGGTCTTGCTGACAGAAGGTGAGGAGTAAGCGTAGTAGAAGCTGATGATAGAGATGTCCTGAGCGCCGTTAAGTTCTGCACTGTCGATGATGGTCTCGGTGAGGGTGTAGTTGTAGTAGTTATTGAGAGGTACATAGTATGTGGTGCCTGTAGAAGAGGGCGAACCTATAGCGGTGATGTGAGCATCAGCGCAAGATGCAGTGGAGATTGTAGCGGGCTGAGACCAGCGACCAGTGTCGGTTGATGAGCAGATAGGACGCACATAGAAGTCATAGTTGGTGAGGGTGTCCAAGCCAGTGATGGTGACAGGGTGGCTAGAGACATTGATGACCGTGGAAGCGGAACTACCAAAGATATGACCTGCGGGACCATACTCAACTTGCCAAGCAGAGGGTGAAGAGAGATCGGTCCAATCGAGGGTGATGGTGGTCTCGCTGGCACCAGTGGCTTGGATATTGGTGACATTCAAGCAAGTGGGAATACGTTCGATGGTGAAGTCGTCGACATAAGCATACCAAGAAGAGGTGGGACGAGTAGCGAGAACAGCAAAATTCTGACCATGACCCGTGAAGCCGACAAAGGGCACCTCGTAGAGTTCCCAGCTGGTGTTGCCATTGATAGTGATGGTATCAAACGGCTGGAAAGTGTTAACATCGGTCGGATCGGACATGACACCAACATAGAACACGGGATAATAGCTGGTGCTGGATGCCTTAGCCCAGAAAGAGACCTGGAGAGAATCGATGGAGAAGATGGTAGTATCAACCGCAGGAAGGACAACACACTCGTAGTCGCCGTAGGTGCCGGTGGTGATAGAGTTGTACCAATAGAGGCCCTTGGTGCCGCCAGTGGTGTGGTTGTAAGTGCTGCTGCTGCTCACATAGGGGTAGCCGCCATAGGAGGTACCGTTGTTGAGACGGTTCCAGCAAGTGACGAAAGCGCTGCCCGTGCTGCTGGAGCCGGTGGCGCAGTTTTCAAAGTCCTCGGTGAAGGGGAGAAGGGTGAGGTATCCACAGTCGGTTTGAGCTATGACAGTAGCTGCAACAGAGTCGCCACCGCATGCGGGTGTGACGCGGATCTGATACTGCGTGTTGGGGCTCAAGCCAGAGACTGAATAGGTGGTAGCAGATGTTGATGCTGCGTCGATGGTCCAAGAAGAGGCAGAAGCAGCGCGGTGTGCCACCTCCCAAGAGGTCTCGTTGAGGCCGGGGACCCATTCAATATCAATCTGAGTGGGAGTAATGTCGGTAGTGATGACGTTAGGAGCCACACAATTAGCGGTGGTGTCGCATGTTGCATAGAGGCGGATATCGTTCTGGACAGTGGTGTTCAACTGTGTGGTGCCGGAGGGGCTGGCAGGGTTGACGTTGGAGCTGCCGAAGAAGTGCAGTGCCTGATAGCTGCCCGAGCGAGTGCGGAAGCTGCTACCACCGCCGGAAGTTCCGGTGTTGTCGTCCAAAGCAACGACGAGGTTGCCCGAACCGGTGTAGGTGAAGGTGCTGTCGAAGAAGATGTCGACCCAACCCGAACCAGAAGCGCTGAAGTTACCAGAATAGACCTGGTGGAGCTGCGTGAGAGGCACATAGTCGGAAACACCCGTGAAGGCGCTCTGGGTGGTCTCGCCCAAGTAGAGGGTGATGTTACGGGTAGAGAGCGAACTTACAGCATAATAAGAGATGCCACGGAAGGTAGCGGCACCACCAATCTGAGCATTGGTGTAGATTTCCTGCGTGTAGGAATACGACTGGCTGCCGTTCAAAGGATAGTAACTATTGGTGGTAGAGCCGACGCCAATTTCGATATCACCACCGGAGAGGCAGGTGGTCTGGAAGGTGACGGTCTCAGTGGAGTTGTAGCCGCCAGCGGCACAGACACCGCGAACATTGACGGAGTAGTTGACACCAGGATTCAAACCTGTTACCCAAATAGCGGTGGCAGAGGTGGTGTCGGCACTCACGAGCGTAGAGCCCTGATAGGTCTCAACCTCGAAATAACTCACTTCACCGCCAGCATTAGAGATGTTCCAAAGGATGCGAGCAGAGGTACCTGCCACATTCTCGGCTCTCAAATTGCGGATGGTGCGGCACTGCGGAGCAGCAGCGCAGGAGATATTGAGTTCGAAACCGTCGTAAACAACAGAACCGTCGGTATGCCACATAAGGGTGATGGGGCCTTCAGTAGAGAGGGTGCTGGGAATGTCGTCGCGAACGCTGGAGGAACTGGTCTGCCACAAAAGATTGCCAGAGGTGCCTACGCCGTCGTAGATGCGGAGGTAGTCGATAGAACTCTCAGTATAGGCCCAGCCACTGAAGCGGATGATGGAATCAGTGGAAGAGGGATAGATGGTGAGTGAGGAGTTGGCATTATTCGAATACTGACCCAAAGCACCGCCATCGTCGTAGACGGTAAGGGCACAAGCAGTGATTGACGCATTGCCGTTGACGGGCATATCAAAGCTGCCAGGGGTAACCGTGATGGGGCCGACCCACCAGCTATATTCGGTGCCGCAATCGGTACGCACATAGAGGTCGTAGGTGTTGCCGGGCAAGAGGTTGGTGAGGTAAGCTATGGTGTCGGTAACGTTGATAATGTTGTCGTCGGTGAGGGTATCGGGATTAAAGCCAGTGAGGCCGTAGCCAATCTGCCAGTTGGAGTTGAGAGCCGTGTCGGTCCAAGCCACAGTGACAGTGTCGATACCGGAAGAGACAAGGTGGAAGTCGATGGGGTGAGCACAGTCGGGCTGAGCCACGCAGGATACCTGGAGTTCGAAACCGTCGTAGACATTGGAACCGTCAGAAGTGAAATGCAGCGTGATGGGGCCATTGGCCACCGTCATGGGTATGACGTCACGGACAGAGCTGGAGCTGGTTTCAAACAATTCGGTTCCAGAGGTGCCCACGCCTTCATAGATGTAGAGATAGTCCCAAGTGCTCTCGGTGTAGGCCCAGCCGCTGAAGCGGAGCAGCGAGTCGCCGGTGGGATAGATGACCAGGGTTGCGTTGGCATTGTTGGTGTACTGGCCCGTGGCGCCGCCTTCGTCATAGATGATAGCGTGGCAGGTGCGCAGGGTGTCGGAACCAGTGTGCAGCATGGTGTAGGAACCCGGGGCGCAGGTCAAAGGACCGACCCAGAGGCTCGAGTCGCCGGACATGCAGACAATACGCATATAGATGTCGTAGAGGTTACCGCTCTCGAGGGGGAAGATGGCATAGCTGTCGTCATTGACGATGATGGGGTCGACCACAGTGTCGGGAGTGCCGCCACTGGTGACGACGGCGATAATATACTCAGAGGCTTCGCTCGAAGGTGTCCAAGAAACATGGATGCTGTCGGCATTGGTGCCGTTCACCAAGGTGAAGTTCTGGGGCGAAGGACAGAGGTTCTGGACAATGGAGACATTGTCGATAGCCGTAGCGGGGTCGGAACCGCCGCTGCCATCGTTAGCCCAAGCAAACACGAGGTTGTAGGTGCCGGGGGTGTTGATATGGAAAGTACCCGTGGCGGTGCGCCAAGTAGTGCTCTGTGCAAGGGTGGCAGGCGAACCGAAATCATCGGTAATATCAAACCAACCTGCAGGGACAGCCCAGGTTGAGAAGGCGTATGTTCCATCAACGGGGTTGATACCGGCGGTCCAAGTGTAGCTTGCAGGGACGATAAAGGCACGAGAGAAGTCGTAGTTGTTGCTCTCGCCCTGGCCCTTCCAATCATAGCTGTAGGCATATTCACCAGTATCGCTGAAATTGAAGGTACGCACAGCGTAGGTGTAGCTGACATCGGAGGTACTATAGCTGTTGCTTGTACCATTGTTGTTGCTAATATACATGGAACGGGTGCCGCCATGGCTGGTAGCACTGCCTACATACCAAGCGTTGACCTGGGTGCCATTGAGGAGATCCCAACCGTTGGGGCCGTCCTCTTCAAAGTCGCAGGTGTAAGGCACCGTGGCAGGCGATGCTGCCAGGGTGGCGACGCTGAGGAAGTTGTTGTAGCTGGTGTCACCACCGCCGCAATCTGCGTGGAGATAGAAATAATAGGTAGTGGCACTGTCGAGGCCGTATACCAAATAGGAAGTGTCGTTAGCATAGACGAGGTTGCCGAGGCCGGCACCGGGGACGAAATTAACGGTGTCGTACTCAATGACCCATTGCGAAGCCTCGCCATTTTCACTCCAGCGCAAAGCAATATAGTCGAGACCGACAGAATCGACCTGGATGGGAGAGGTGCGCGGACAAGTGGGAATGTAGTCAACGGTAACATCGTCGAGCATAAGATAAATGCCGGAACCCGAGTTCATGATCGAGCTGAAGGCAATATATCTGCCCGTGCCGGTGTAGTTGTTGAACATCACCTCGAAATTCTCGTAAGTGGTGCTGCCGGGGTGAACCGTATCAACAGCCACGAAAGTGGAAACATCGTTGGGGTCGGTCATCACACCCACAGCAAACGAGCAGTTGTAGCTGGAGCTGTACTGACGAGCCCAGAACGAGACCTGCAGGGAGTCGATGGCGTGGCTGGTGCGAGGCAGTATGGCATAGCAATATCCACCCGAGGCGGCATAGAAATAGAGGCCGTGGGTGTTGTTGTGGCCATACGAAGTGGTGGCATGGATATAAGGTCTGTCGTCAGTGGAGCCTTTCTTGAACCAGCAGGTGGGGAAGGCAGTGGTGCCGGTGCCGTAGGTCTCAAAGTCCTCGGTGTAGGGAACTGTGAGGTCGCCGCAAGTGGTGCGGACATTAAGCACAGCGTAGATGGTGGTGTCGGAACACAGCGAACCCACGCGGACCTGATAATTAGTGTTGGTGTTGAGGTTGGTGATGGTAGTGCTGGTGTTGGAAGTGGCGGTTTCGACATTGGTCCACTCGTTGTCGTCGGTGGCGCGATAGTCAACATCCCAAACCGACTCGTCGTAGCCGGGAGCCCAGCTGACATAGATTTCGGTACCAAAGACACTGTCGATTATGGCATTGGGAGCCACGCAGGTGGCGTAGGTCATGCACTCGCCAGTGTAGAAGGTGATGTTGGCACGGTAGCTGTAGGTGCTGCCGGTGTTGCCAGAGGTCAGAGTGGTAAGGGTGAAGGGGGAGCTATCCTTGTAGCGATAGCGGGCCTTGTTGGCGGCAGAGGTGTAGTAGCCGGTGAGGCCAGTAGAAGCCGTCTGTGTACCGCCGTACTGGTTCATGAAGGTGGTGATCATAATGCTGCTCGCACCGTCCCACTGGAAGGGAGTGTCAAACTCGTAGTGCTGATAGCCCGAAGTGTTCATCGGGTGCAAAGCAGGACCGTATTTGAGGTCGTCCTCGGTAGGCACAACCATGGTGGCATTGCTGATGCTGGTGACATCGCTATTGGCCATGAAGATGGTGAACTCCTTGTTGTAGCTGCTGCAACCAGTGAAACCGAGGTCGATGCCTGTGATGCTGCCGGCCTGGAGGCCTGCAGCGGTAAGTTCAGCAGCAGTCCAGATAGCCTGGTAGACAGTGTTGCCGTAGCTGGAATATGCCAAGCAGCCAGACTGGCCAGAGGTGCCGGTGCTGAACTGGAGGGTGTCGGCCGTGGTGGGATCAAGTTCCCAGCAGCCGAGCGAAGTGGTAGAAAAGATGACGCTGTCCCACTCGCCATTCTCGCTGGAGCAGTTTGCGCGCACGCGAACCTTATATTGAGTGCCTGCATTGAGGCCGGTGAAGGTATACGACATGCTGGTAGCCTGATAGGTGGCAGGGGTGGTGGCACCGGTGGAGTCCACCTCCGCAATCTCAACATCATAGCTGAAGGGAGTTTCCACACCGCCACGAGTCTGCCACGACACAGAGGCCGAGGTGATGCCGACGCCTTCAACATTCATGTTGCAGACAGCGGGGCATACAGGAGCCACTTCAAGTGTGAAATCGTCAACGTATGCGGACCAAGAGGCACGCATGGACTTTACAGCAACGTAGTTGCCGTTGCCAGTATAGGATCCCAAAGCGATCAAATGTTCAGTCCAATCCGTACCGGAAACATTAACCGTGCCAACCTGGGTGAAAGTGGTGATATCACCAGGATCGGTCATCACACCCACCTGGAAGGTGGGATAAGTTGTAGCACTGCTCGACTTGGCCCAGAAACGGAGCTGGAGGGTGTTGACAGGATACAGGTCGGGATCGGCCGGAGGCAGAACCACGCACTCGTAGTCGCCGTAGGTGCCGGTAGTGGTGGTGTTGTACCAATAAAGGCCTTTGCTGCCAGTGTGAGCGTAGGTGCTGCTGCCCACGTAGGGGTAGCCGCCGTAGGAGGTGCCATTGTTCAAATGGCCCCAGCAGTCAACGAAAGGAGAGCCGGTGGAGGAAGAACCTGTGACAGCATCCTCAAAACCATAAGCGTAAGGCAGGGTGGAAAGAAAGTCGCAAGCAGTGCGGAAAGTGCCCTGAGTGGCAAAGCTGGTGTCGCCAGCATCGCACAAAGAATACACTTTGAAGTTGTAAGGCGTATTGGCATTCAAGCCGGTAACGCTATAGCTGTTGGTATAAACATCTTCGTCAACAGAGTCGTTGAACACAACTCTCCATGCGCTCTCCGAGCCGCCAGCGGTCCAAGTGAAATCCAACTGGGTGGGAGAAGGCAAGCAGGAAAGTGCGGTAGGTTGAGGACAAGTGAGTTCAGCAATCTGAACATTGTCGATAGCTGCGGGAGGAACATTGTACACCGAGGCGTCGTTGCGCCATGCAAAGACAAGCTTGTACATGCCAGCGGCAGGAACAGAGACAGTAGCAACAACATTCTGCCAGGTGGAACCCTGCAGATTCAGTTTGCTGCCGCCGTCCACGGCAATGAAGTTGGAGGGTACATCCGTCGCGGTCCAGTCGCTATAGGAGGTGGGGAGCGCGGTGGTGGCAGTAGCCACAGCCACACGGAGGAAGTCGAAGGTACTCTCGCCGTTGCACTTCCAGTCGAACGACAACGCATACTGACCTGCACTCGCAATATCGAGTGTTACGTAAGCATACGACACACACGCCGAACCAGAATAGCTGTTGGACGTGCCGTTGTTGTCGCTCACATAGAGCGAATGGGTGCCCCCATTGCTCGTGGCTGTGCCGACGTACCATCCGTTGTTGCCATTGGAATACGTCCATGCCGTATTCACGGTGGCGTCCTCGAAATCGCACGACCACGGGAACGACGAGATGGCAGTACCTTGTGCCTGTGATGCCCACGGCAACACCAGTGCCGCAATAAGCATCAACAAAGATAGATACTTTTTCATAAATAATACATTTTAGTTAATAATTAAGTGAATTAAATTGTTTTCATTTTTATCATTATTAATTTATACACAAGCATATAGAAAAAATATCTATTTCTATTATGCCCATAATATAGAAAAGCAAAGATAAAAACAATTTTTGATATTTGCAACATTTGGCCACATTTTTAACAATTGAGGCCATTCCACACGCTTAACAACTGTAGATTCTGAACACGAAAGACCTTCGGTCACGAAAAGGGGACCTTCGGTCACGAAAACGAAAACGAAAACGAAGAACGAAAACGAAGGTCTATACGTCTATAACCTCTCATCCCTCGTTTTGTTGCCTGATGAAGGCTTAACAAAACATCAATGACCTAAACCAAAACAGGGGACATCGATGTCAACCATAGACAAACGCCCGCGGGAGCCTTCGATTTTGCCGCGGATTACGCGAATAGCAAAATCATCCAACACACATAAAGTCCTTATTATTAGCGTTATAATAAAAACACAAATAACTGTAGGTATAATTTTATTGATGTCCTTGCCATCCTCGTAATCCGAGGCAAGGACGGGCTGACGCACCCGATTGCACACACAAAGTCTCTAACTCGAAGACGATTTGTTTTGGTGGTATTTGTTTATTGATGTCCTTGCTATGCGTTATCCGCTGCAAGGACGGGCTACCGCACCAAATAGTACACCTCAAAGTCTCAAACGTCTATAACCTCTCATCCCTCGTTTTGTTGCCTGATG
>JAZUIX010000068.1:0-7635 GCA_045642445.1 Bacteroidales bacterium
CCCACATTCTGCCAAGTATCTGCGGGCATGTTCCGAATAGGCCATATTCACATCGGAGATGATGTCCACAATTCTTCTGTTTGTCTCCTCGGGCAGACATTCGTCCTTGCAACGATTTCCCGCTTCCATGTGGAAAATCGGAATATGGAGTCTCTTGGCTCCAATAACGCTGAGGCAAGAGTTGGTGTCACCTAACACTAGCACAGCATCAGGTTTTGTTTCCACCATCAGCTTATACGACTTGTCGATAATGTTGCCCATAGTCTCGCCCAGGTCTGCACCAACAGCATCCATATAGACATCCGGATCCTTCAACTTGAGGTCCTTGAAGAATACACCATTGAGGTTATAGTCGTAGTTTTGACCAGTGTGAGCCAGTAGACAGTCGAAATATTTCCTACATTTGTTAATCACTGCCGCCAAGCGGATAATCTCGGGACGGGTACCGACAATAATGAGTAATTTTAACTTTCCGTTATCTTGAAATTTTGCCATTTTCTTATTGTTTTATATATATACCTATTCTCTACACCAATAGTCCGTAGGTGTCAGGATGATTCGGGTCGAAGACCTCGTTACAGTACATTACCGTCACCAGATTCTCCGTTTCGCTCAGATTGATTATGTTATGTGTATATCCCGGCAACATGTGTATGCACTGGATATTGTCACCACTCACCTCAAACTCAATCACCTCATCGGAGTCTATCCTGCGTTCCTGTATCAGGCCATGACCCGCCACCACAATGAAAAACTCCCATTTGGTGTGATGCCAATGCTGACCTTTGGTGATTCCAGGTTTGCTGATATTGATACTCACCTGCCCGCACTTCTCCGTATGAATCATCTCAGTGAAAGATCCTCTTTGGTCCACGTTCATCTTCAGCGGGAATGCCACTTTCTCCTTGGGAAAATACGAGAGGTATGTGGAATATAGTTTTTTGGCGAAAGAATTGTTCGGAATCTCGGGAATGGTCAGATTCTTGGGCTGCTCGGCAAACTTGTGCAACAGATCAACAATCTCACCCAAAAGCACCTTATGAGTAACTGGGCAGTAGCAGTATTTAAATTGAGAATCAACAATTGACAATTGAGAATTATCGGACGTATATGGTATGACAGACAATCCCTCGAAATAGCATCTGTGCTCCTGGCCCTTGAGAGCGTCTATCATTTCTGCAATCAAATCGTCAATATAGAGCAGTTCCAGTTCCACCGACGGGTCGTTCACCTGTATCGGCAAATCATTGGCGATATTGTTGCAGAAAGTGGCCACAGCACTGTTATAGTTGGGTCTGCACCATTTGCCGAAAAGATTTGGGAACCGATAAACCAGCACCTTCGCACCTGTCTCTTTGCCATAGTCAAGGAACAAGTCTTCTCCAGCCTTCTTGCTTCTACCGTATTCCGAGTTGCCGAAACGACCAGTGAGTGATGCCTGTTGGCTCGAAGAAAGCATCACGGGGCAGGTATTCTTGTGTTTCTTCAGCGTATCCAGCAATGTGGAAGCAAAGCCGAAGTTGCCCTCCATAAACTCGGAAGTATCCTTTGGCCGATTCACCCCTGCCAAATTGAACACGAAATCGCTTTTCGAGCACCATACATCCAATTCTTCTTGGGTATTACCGAGGTCATACTCATAGACCTCCTCCACCGCGACACCGCCCCAGCACTTGGCCTTCCCGTCGCGTATATTCTTCAATTCCGCACAAAGGTTCTTACCCACAAAACCCTTTGCACCTGTAACAAGAATTTTCATAACAAACAACAAATTTCACGAATTGAACGAATCTTGATCTAATGTCAATTTCCAAACAATAGATACATTCTCAATCCGTTATTATTAAATATAATTAGTGTTTTTTGTGTAATTCGTTGTTTATATATTCCAACAACAAATCAGAATCTTTCGCATTCGTTGTTTACTTAGCCAAGTTTGCCACCCCGTTAAGTTCATTCTGTATATACTCCAACGAAGCTATTTTCGCCTTGGTCTCTTCAAGATTCAGACGCTTGGTGTTATCCGAATTAAACTCCGTCAGCGTAACACGTTTGTGGTCACCTTCGGTAAAGAATTTATCATAATTCAGTGTACGATTGTCCGCTGGCACACGATAAAAGTCGCCCATATCCTCTGCTTTGGCACATTCCTCATTGGTCAGCAAAGTCTCATACATCTTTTCTCCATGGCGTATACCGATGACCTTAATTTCTTCCTTCTTGCCTCCAAACAACTCACATACCGCCTCGGCCTGGGTCTGGATGGTGCAAGCTGGAGCCTTCTGGACAAGAATATCACCATTCTGACCATGTTCAAAAGCGAAAAGCACCAAATCCACCGCCTCTTCAAGCGACATGATGAAACGTGTCATCTTAGGCTCGGTAATAGTGATTGGATTTCCCTGACGTATTTGTTCAATCCATAAAGGAATCACGCTACCACGCGAACACATTACATTGCCATAGCGAGTACAACAGATCTTGGTATCCAAACTATTACGGCTCTTTGCAACAGCTATCTTCTCCTCCAAAGCCTTACTGATACCCATAGCGTTGATCGGATAGGCGGCCTTGTCGGTGGAGAGGCAGATGACGCATTTCACATGGGCATCAATGGCGGCATCTAGTACATTATCTGTACCGATGACGTTGGTCTTGACAGCCTCCATGGGGAAAAACTCGCAGCTGGGGACCTGTTTTAGGGCTGCCGCATGGAAGATATAATCCACCCCACGCATGGCAGTCTTGAGGGTGCTCTTATTACGGACGTCTCCAATATAAAACTTTATTTTGCTTGCCACCTCAGGCATCTTGGCCTGATATTCATGACGCATGTCGTCCTGCTTCTTCTCGTCACGCGAGAAGATGCGGATTTCTCCGATGTCAGTGCGGAGAAAACGATTCAATACTGCGTTGCCAAAGCTACCGGTACCTCCGGTAATCATCAAAGTTTTACCTGCAAAAATGCTCATAGGAATTTAAAATGATAGTGGCGGATCACGCCAATATTAAACAATTAATTAAATGCGTTGAGATACTTGGAGACAATGCCTTCGAGTTTGTTCTTGTCCTTGAAGTACTGGTAAGTACTAATCTTCAGTTCGTCACAGGCTTCTTCGTCACAAACAACCACACCATGGGGATGCATCTGCAACATGCTGGAGGTCCACATGTGGCTGACACCATTCTCTATCATGTGGTGCAAAGCACGGGCTTTCTTCGGACCATTGACAAGAATAAGCACCTCTCGTGCATCCATCACGGTACCTACTCCAACGGTCAAGGCCTGTTTGGGGACTTTATTGACATCATTATCAAAGAAACGGCAATTTGCCTGAATCGTGTTGGTGGTCAAGGTCTTCATTCTTGTACGAGAAGCCAAGCTGCTGCCTGGTTCATTAAATGCAATATGACCGTCAGGACCGACACCACCCATAAACAAATCAACTCCACCAGCATCCTTAATCATCTGCTCGTAATGGTCACACTCAGCCTTCAAATCGGGAGCGTTGCCATCAAGGATATGGACGTTCTCTTTTTTGATGTCGATGTGATTGAAAAAATTGTTCCACATAAAGCTGTGATAGCTTTCGGGATGTTCGACGGGAAGCCCAACATACTCGTCCATATTGAAGGTGACAACATTTTGGAATGAGAGTACACCTTTCTTGTTCAGTTCGATGAGGTGTTGGTACAATCCAAGAGGGGAACTACCGGTAGGACATCCGAGGACAAAGGGATGCTCTGCCGTGGGTTTAAAGTCGAGAATACGTTTGGCAACGAAGTTGGCTGCCCAAACAGACATCTCGTCATAATTCTTAGTAATTACTAATTCCATATAAATAATGTTTAATTTATCTCAAGAAAGAGGCAACCGATAATATTATGAACGCAATTTTTGATTTTCAGCCACCTCTTTATTTTTTAGAAGGAGAGCACAACTGATGTTGTTTTTGCTATAAAGGTAATATCAATGTTGATACTCTCCTTATTTCTTTGGCCACCGATTATATTCAAACAATGAAGAACTTCGTACGAAGAACGAATAACCTGCGGTACGAAGGACGAAGGACGAAGGACGAAGGGACTTCGTCACGAAAAGAACCTTCGGTACGAAATACGAAGGACGAAGGGACTTCGTCACGAAAACAAACAACGAATTATACAAAATTCACTAATTATTTCTTCAAGTGAGGCAACTCGGCACGGATGGAAATGGGTAATTTCACCGGTTGTTCCATAGTACTTCCTTTTAACATTTGCCCATGTTCGCTATGGGGTCACTTCCTGGTAAAGCCATATTAAAAGAAGAAGCGAAGGATAAGCGAAGGACAAGCGAAGAAGAAGCGAACCTTCTTTTGCTCGATTTTTGCACAAATATTAATATATATTAACTTTTACTTACTTATATTTTAACATTATTAAACAACGAATAACCTGCGGTACGAAGGACGAAGGGACTTCATCACGAAAACGAAGGACGAATTGTGGTAATGGTTATTGATTATAGGTTATTGGTTATTGAAACAAACAACGAATAACCTTCGTCACGAAATACGAAGGACGAAGGGACTTCGTCACGAAAAGAACCTTCGGTACGAAATACGAAGGACGAAAGGACTTCGTCACGAAACTTTGTACAAAAACGAAACAACGAATAACCTTCGGCACGAAATACGAAGGACGAAGGGACTTCGTCACGGAAACGAACAACGAACAACGAATTGTGGTAATGGTTATTGATTATTGGTTATTGAAACAAACAACGAATGACTTTCGGTACGAAGGACGAAGGACTACGTCACGAAAACGAACAACGAAAAACTTTCAGGATGGTAAACGAAAGACGAATAACGCTATCTGACGAACTTCACTATGCAATCAATGCAAACTGGTTTACCAGAGAGTGTATCGATGAATACGTTTGCTGGATGCATGTCTTCGAGATGTAGTCGTGGAGATATATAATTTACACCTGTTGTATCGCCATTGCTGACAAATCCTTTATGCGCGACCATCCCGTCAATTTCTGCTTTGGTTGCCAATCTTTGGCACTCAATGTATGGCTGTGTAAGAATGATGCGGAAAAGTCCGTCTGAATCACGAGTGAATCCTATGACCCGCATCATCGTCTCGGGGAAAAGGTAGTTATGGAGTGCTATTGCCTCAAGAGCACGTTCAAGAATGGCATAGATTGAAGCACGCAGTTTTACTACAGACGTGTCGCCTGTTTTATAGAACACCTTTGCTCTGCACCTACTGCAATGCGCGGACCATAACTTGCCGTCAGCCATTCTTCTGACTGTGGGAACCAAACATGTTTCGACTCAGCCCATTGCTGAAGCTGGCGCTCTTGCTCTTCGTCTATTTGCCAGTTTGATAGATTTCTTTGGCTTTCTGTAGCATTGCTACTTGAGCTAAGGCTTTCTCGCGCGTTGTAGCACACGAGGAGCGCCCCAATGAGGAGCGGACCAGCCGAGCAGACTCCAGCATGCTCTGGCTGATTAAATTGAGGAATGTCTCTTTTTCCATTAAGTATATCGCCTATTATTTTGTCAAGTTCATCCATAAACCGAAACGGTTTCCTATCGGTAATTTTCAACTTGCAAAGATACAAATAAATTTTGGAATAGCAACACTGGTCGGATCATTTTTATAGATTTGGGATATGTGATCGGTGACCAGTGATCGGGAGAACTTCTTGAATTGAGAATTCGGGCGGTTGCCATTCTTCGTTTTTCGTCCTTCGTTTTCATGACCGAAGGTTTTTCATTCTTCATTCAAAAAGATTTTGCCACGGATTACGCGAATTGCAAAATCATTCAATACACATTAAGTCCTTATTATTTGTATTCAAATTAATATCACTGTTTTTAAGAGAACACTAATAACTGTAGGTATTGTTTTATTGATGACCTTGCTATCCTCGTAATCCGAGGCAAGGACTGAGGCTGACGCGGTAATTTGTCGCTGTATGAGTTTCTTCTATATCAATAACAACTGAAAAAATCATTACATTAATGTCCTTGCTATGCATAATCTGCTGCAAGGACGGGCTGACGCGGTCATTTGAAAGCACAAAGTCTCAAAAATCTAAAGTCTCAAACCTCTTCAACCTCTCAGACTTCTTTTGTTGCCTGATGAAGGCTTAACAAAACATCAATAACTTAAGCCAAAACAGAGGACATCGATGTCAACCATAGACAAACGCCCGCGGGAGCCTACGATTTTGCCGCGGATTACGCGAATTGCAAAATCATTCAATACACATTAAGTCCTTATTTATTTGTGTTCAAAAAAATATCTCAATGTCTTTAAGAGAACGCAAATAACTGATGGTATTATTTTGATTGATGTCCTTGCTATCCTCGTAATCCGAGGCAAGGACTGAGGCTGACGCGGTAGTTTGTCGCTGTATTAATCTCGGCTGTTTTGGTTTAGTATCGATATCGTCATGCTATGCAAATCTGCTGCATGATGGTTAATTAGACGTAATAGTTATTTTTGTGCGGATCAGAGGACTTCTTGAATTGAGAATTGAGAATTCGGGCGGTAGCCAGCTTTTTATTTTTCATTTTTCATTCTTCATTCAAAAAGATTTTGCTGCGGATTACACGAATAGCAAAATCGCCCCATACACATTAAGTCCTTATTATTTGTATTCAAATTAATATCACTGTTTTTAAGAGAACACTAATAACTGTAGGTATTGTTTTATTGATGACCTTGCTATCCTCGTAATCCGAGGCAAGGACTGAGGCTGACGCGGTAGTTTGTCGCAGTATGAGTTTCTTCTATATCAATAACAACTGAAAAAATCATTACATTAATGTCCTTGCTATGCATAATCTGCTACAAGGACGGGCTGACGCGGTCATTTGAACGCACAAAGTCTCAAAAATCTAAAGTCTCAAACCTCTTCAACCTCTCAGACTTCTTTTGTTGCCTGATGAAGGCTTAACAAAACATCAATAACTTAAACCAAAACAGGGAACATCAATGTCAACCATAGACAAACGCCCGCGGGAGCCTACGATTTTGCTGCGGATTACACGAATAGCAAAATCGCCCCATACACATTAAGTCCTTATTTATTTGTGTTCAAAAAAATATCTCAATGTCTTTAAGAGAACGCAAATAACTGATGGTGTTATTTTAATTGATGTCCTTGCAATTCTCGTAATCCGAGGCAAGGACTGAGGCTGACGCGGTAGTTTGTCGCTGTATTAATCTCGGCTGTTTTGGTTTAGTATCGATATCGCCATGCTATGCAAATCTGCTGCATGACAGTTAATTGGACGTAATAGTTATTTTTGTGCGGATCAGCGGACTTCTTAAATTGAAAATTGAGAATTGGGGCGGGAGCCTTTTTGAATGGAGAATTGAAAATTGAGAATTGGGGATGCGAGCCCGTCATTATTTCTGATTTATGAATGATGAGTTATGAGTGATTTATCGAAACAACGAATTTCACGAAAGAAACAAATTTCAGCTAACAGAGCAAAAAACACAACAAATTCAAACAAGGTGGTAATTTTGTCCTTTTTGTCCCTAACGTATCTTCCAAGTCTTGATAACTCAATTATTATCCGACTTATAAATTAAGAACCAATCAATTAGAAAATACATTTATCA
>JAZUIX010000069.1:0-9085 GCA_045642445.1 Bacteroidales bacterium
GCGTCGAAGAGGCGCTGGTAGCTCTGTCGCGAGCGCTCGCCGAGGGAGAGGGTGATGGCGCAATCGGGGTAGGCGTTTCGGACGGCGGCGACGATGTCGCACATACGGTCGTCGTCGAACCAGGCGTCTTCGCCCCCCTGCATGACGAAGGTGCGGAAACCGAGGGAGTGGCCCTGCTGGCAACATTCGAGTATCTGCTCCTTGGTAAGGCGGTAGCGGCGGACGTTGTTCTGGCTTCGGCGTATGCCGCAGTAGAGGCAGTCGTTTTTGCAATGGTTGGAGATTTCGATGAGGCCGCGCATGAATATTTTGTTGCCGTAGACGCGTTGGGCTTCGGCACGCGAGCATTGGAAGAGGTATTGGATGAGCGGCTGGTCTTCGGTGGCGAGGATGCCGGCGAGCTGCTCGAGGGTGATATCGCGGCGGGAGAGGATTTGGTCGATGACGGAGGTTGTGGGCATTTGTTTTTTGATTTTTTCGGGGTTTCGAGTTTTCGAGTTTTCGAGGTTTCGAGGTTTCGAGGTTTCGTTAAATTTTAAATTCGTAGATGCCTTCGCGGGGGTGGCCGAGGTAGAGGGAGAGGACGCGGAGGCGGGTGTTGGGCGGGAGCCGCATGGGAGTGGTGTAGAGGGGCGACTCGGGTGTGGGGTCGGAGCCGTCGGTGGTGTAGTAGAGGTAGGTGCCCGCCACTTCGGTGGTGAGGGTGACGAGATATTCGCCGCCGTCGAGGGTTTTGGTGACGACGGGTTTGAAGGATCCGTCGCAGCAGGCATAGCCGTTGGCACGGAGGCTGGCTTTGCGATGTTCTATTTTTTCGCGGAAGCGGAGCCAATCCTTGCGGTCGAGAGGTGTCCAGAAGTTTTCGGCGATGGCGCACAGGCGAGGCAGGAGCATGTATTCGGCCTGCTCGTAGGTGTTGACGAAATCGGTCCACAGCAAGGCTTCGCCGCCAAGGACGTGTTGCGACTGCTGCAGGGTGAGGCCCACGGGCACAGGGTCGTGCTGGTAGGCTTTGAAGAGGCTCAGGTAGGCGCCCATGGCCAAAGGCTGGTAGGCGGAATCGGCCTGATAGTAGCTGAGATCGGAGTATTCGGGGAGGGCCATGACGATGTCGAAGCCGCTGGCGGCTGCCTGGAGGGCCTTGTCGGTATTGCTCCACGCCATAACGACGGCATCGGAGGAAACGGCATTATGTTCGACAACATCGTCCCAGGCGACGAGCTGTTTGCCCTTGAGGGTGAGGTATTCTTCGACTTGCGACAAGAACCATGCGCAGAACTGGTCTTCGTTGGCAAGGCCGAGGGAGCGCATGCGTTTCTGGCATTTGGGACACGACTCCCAATTGTCTTTGATAGGGGCATCGCCGCCGATGTGGATATACTGCGAGGGGAAGAGTTGCGCCACCTCGTCGAGGATGTCGCGGACGAACTGCAGGGTGGCGTCGTTACCCAAGCAGAGGATGGCTCTTGGCGGCCAGCAGGGGCCTATGGCGACGGTATAGGGGGTGGTGTCGCACGCCAGTTGGGGCATGGCTGCGAGAATGGAACTGCAATGTGCGGGGAGGTCGATTTCGGGGATGACCTCGATGTTGCGTTGTGCGGCGTAAGCCACTATTTCGGCAATTTCCTGCCGGCTGTAGAAGCCGCCGTAGGTGGGCTCTTCGTCGGGACGAGGGGGTTGTTCTTCGCCCCAGGGGGTGCCGGTACGGTCGACTCGCCAGGAGCCGATGTCGTTGAGTTGCGGGTATTTTTCGATTTCGATACGCCAGCCATGGTCGTCGGTAAGATGCCAATGGAACTTGTTGAGCTTGTAGGCGGCCATGAGGTCGAGGTGTTTTTCAATCTGTTTGACGGTAAAGAAATGGCGGCAGACGTCGAGATGGCTGCCACGCCAGGAGAAACGGGGGTAGTCGACGATGGAACATTCGGGGAGGGTGATGGAGCGGTAGTCGCGGACGTGGATGTCGTCGGGGAGCATCTGGAGGAGTGTCTGATAGCCGTAGAAGAGGCCCGCTTCGGTGTTGGCGCTAATATAAATGCCTTCGGGGCGGACGTTGAGGAGGTAGCCTTCGTCGCCGAGGCGGTCGTTGGCGGAGTCGTTGAGGGAGAAAGTGATGGTATTGTCGTCGGGAGTGCCGATAAAGGCGGGACGAATGTGCATTTGGCGGAGCGATTTGGCGATATATTTGGCCGTTGGAGTGTTTTGACCCATGTTGCCGAAGCACACTTTGGTGTGGCGGTCGAGGGTGAAGGTGCGCCCTTTTTTGACCACACTCACGGGTTCCGGAACAACGGAATAATCTGATACCGTGACGTTTTCACCACATGATACCAAAAGCAGCACCATCGTCAGAATAAGCAAAAGTCGATATTTTATTGCCTTGTTCTCCATCTTAAATGAAGTTGCAAAAATACAAAAAAATATTTGTGTGGCGAATATTGTTAAGAATATTTATAAATTATACAATATTTTTTTGAGAAAAACGTTATTTTTTTGAAAGAAAAAATAAAGACTATCAATCAAGAAATATTCTTACAACCATGGCACAGAATTCTTTAAAACGGCTGCTTTCCGACACCATGATTTATGGTTTGAGCAGCATCATAGGACGCTTCCTCAACTATCTGCTGGTGCCTCTCTATACTTACAAAATTAACGCAGCCACAGGCGATTATGGTTTGGTTACGGAGATGTACTCCTACACGGCGTTGCTGCTGGTGATGCTGACGTTCGGCATGGAAACGACGTTCTTTTATTTTGCCAACAAGTACCGCGACAGGGCCGACAAGGTGTTTTCTACAGCCATTATAGCTGTGGGGAGTGTGGCGGCGGTATTTGTGCTGCTGGTGTTTGGCTTTATCAACCCCATTGCCGAAGGCATAGGGTATACGGCGCATCCCGAATTCATCACCATGATGTCCATCGTGGTGGCGTTCGACGCCTTCCAGGCGATATTGTTCGCGTTGCTGCGTTATCAGGGCCGTCCGTGGAAATTTGCTTTCCTGAAGCTGCTTTTCATTTTCTGCAACATAGGGCTCAACCTGTTCGTGTTTCTCTTGGCGCCGAGTTTGGCGGTATCGCATCCGTCGATCATGGGGTGGTACGACCCCGGCTATATGGTGGGTTACATCTTTGTGGTGAACCTCATCTGCACCATGGGCATCACTTTGTTTTTCATACCCGAGTTGAGAAAGTTGCGTTTCGGCGTTGATTTCAAACTGTTGCGCGAGATGCTGCGATACACCTGGCCGTTGTTGCTTTTTGGTATTGCGGGCATTCTGAACCAAGTGGCCGACAAGATTTGTTTCCGCCACATCATCGGCGGCGAAGAGGGCAAAATACAGCTGGGCATCTACGGTGCCTGCGTGAAGATTGCGATGATTATGGCCATGATCACCCAGGCCTTCCGCTACGCTTACGAGCCTTTTGTGTTCGGAGGCGGCAAGGATCGCGGCAGCAAGGAGAGCCAGGCGCAGGTGATGAAATACTTTGTGATGTTCGCCCTGCTGGCGTTTTTGGCGGTAATGTCGTACCTCGACATTTTTAAGTATATCATCTCCCCCACTTATTGGGAAGGTTTGAAGGTGGTGCCCATCGTGATGATGGCAGAAATATTCATGAGCATATATTTCAACCTCTCGTTTTGGTACAAACTCATCGAACAGACGTGGTGGGGAGCCATATTCTCGGCCATCGGATGTGTGGTGCTGCTGGCCATCAACTTCATCTTTGTGCCGAAATACGGCTATATGGCATGCGCCTGGGGCGGATTTGCCGGCTACGGGGTGTGCATGGTGCTCTCCTATCTGGTGGGTCATAAGAAAAGCCCCGTGCCCTACAAGTTGGGGACGTTGTTCGGCTATTTCGCCTTGGCATTGGGGCTATACGCGGCGAGCGTGTGGCTGAAACCCGAGCAGCTGGGGTGGGAACTGGCGTTGAACACTTTGCTGCTGCTGGTGTATGTGGGAGTGGTGCTGTATAACGAAAGATCGTTGACAAAAAGTGTGTTGAGAAAATTGAAGATAATAAGATAACTCGAAATCTCGATAATTCGAAAATTCGAAAATTCGAAAATTCGAAATCTTGAAAACCCGATAAAAAAAACATGACTAAAAAACTTATCCCCGCCATATTGCTGTTGCTCTTGCTGTTGCCAAAGGCCCAATCGCAACAGGAATATCCCGTGATACCTTTTGCGACACAGGGCACCGATTTCTGGGTGGCTTTTCCGTGGAACTTCGAAGGCATGACATGGGGGCCAAAAGTATACCTCGCCGTCGTGGCCGAAAGGGATTGCGACCTGACCATAGCCAACGAAAGATTGGATTTCCACCGGTCATACCACATTATGCGCCGTTTTATGGCAGGACCCGACACCAACATCATCGAGCTGGACTTTGAGTGGGTGCACAACGTCGACACCCTCGTGGCAGGTCTTTCGCCTTCGCAGCAACCCGCCAACCAACCCAACAATATGTGTTTCCACATCACCACAACCGACACGGTCGGGGTGTTCGCCGTAATGGGGTCGTACAACAAACATTCGCCCGTGAACCTCCTTCCCACCGAGATGCTTCGCGACGAATATGTGTTGCAGGCGTATCCGCACGAACCGCATGGTGGCGGCAATCAGAAATTTGCCATTGTGGCCACCGAGGACAATACCGTCGTGGACATAGTGCTCACCGACAGCACCTGGGTGGGTCAGATGCCTGGAGACACGGTCTCCGTGACCCTGCAACGCGGACAATTCTACTACCTGCGTTCGGCTTATCTGCCCGAAGACTATATCGAAGACCCCTCCTACCGACCGCAACGCATAAACCTTCCGAACCATGTAATCGGCAGCAACGCCTCGGTGTCGGTATGCCGCTACATTAGCGACCTCTCGGGCACCCGCATCAAAGCTCGCGACCACAAACGTATCGCCGTCTTTTCGGGTTCCAGCATCAAACGACGCGACTTCGAGCAACAGATACCCGTGCGGTATGCCGGCAAAGAATATGTCATATTCCCCATTATTGCCGACACCATTCCCGAGGACGCGCGGCACAGACATAATGAGTCGTACATACGCATTACCGCCCTACACAATAGCACCAACCTTGTTTTCAACGGATTATACCCCGTAAGCCTCAACGCCAACGAGAATTATTGGGCGGTACTCCCCTCAACGGATGAACCTTACTATATCACAGCCAACAAGCCCATAGTATGCTATTCATTAGATTCGGTGAAAACCCATGACACAGGAGGTTACAATCTATGCTTGTTTTGGAACAAACCTACCGAATATTGGATGAATACCCCCGCCTCGTTCACCACGATATGCTCTCACGACAACAACGGTAACAGATATTATGTTCAGCCTTTTGTGACGCACGTTGCCATCAAAACCGAAGATCGGCACAATCTGCGTTTTGACGAATACCGCATCGACTCGCTTTACCAAGGAATACCCGGGTCGAGATTCAGCATGGCCCATTTCAACCATTGGTACCAGCTCAACAGCAGCCACGGACAAGGCACGCATCATTTCAGTCACGACGATGGGGCCCGATTTTATGCCGTACACTCCAACGGCTACGACGTGATGCATGTGCCTCATGCCCAACCCTCGAAATGCTACCTATATATCGGCAACACCTTGGCCGACAGCATGCCGCCCAACCATGGCCAATGTCACACCGACAGCCTTCATCTGCGCCTGGCACACGAATGTCCCGCCGACAGCATCGTGTGGGATTTCGGCGATGGGACGACGCTTGCAGGTCCTTCCGCAACCGTGGCTAAATGCAGCCACCTTTTCGCCACACCGGGACACTACTCCGTGCAAGGCATCGTGATATACCCCTACGAAGGTTATTTCACACGCCCTTACGACACCCTCTCTTTCGAGTTGGACATCTGGGGCGAAACCGATTCTGTGATAGATATGACCGTGTGCGAAAATGGCGGCTATTTCCGCGACATGTATATGGAATACGACAGCACCTACATCTATACCGCTCCCGGCAACGGATTGGAGTGCGACACCATCTTCCACATCAACTTCGTCGGATGCCCCCATTGCCGCGATTATTTCGACACCATCCTGAACGACGACCTGCCCTACAATTTCAACGGCTATGTGTTCGGCGGAGCGGTGGACGAAGCCATCGTTCGCATCGACATCGACGACGATTGCGACAGCATCATCTACTACCACCTCTTCGTCTACATGTCCGACCCCAATATGGACAGCACCTTCATTTTGGCACCCAACATCTTCACTCCCAATAGCGACATCAACAACACGTTCAAGGTGGTGTGCAACAAATTCATTCGCGAAGCTCAAGTGTCGGTATTCGACCGTCGAGGCCTCCGTATAACACAATTCGACGGCATCAACGGCGAATGGGACGGCACACACAACGGGAACCCCTGTCCGATGGGGACATACGTATATTTTATCCGCTACATGCGCGCCGACATCAACGGGTGGCTCACCATGAAAGGAACGGTCACATTAATACGGTAAGTAACGGTAAAAAAATAACATGATACAATCCTATTGTACAAATGAGTCAATGGATAGAAAAGTGCCGAAGGCACTATCACACCGACTTGTCGGTGCTTTAACCCCACACTCGCAGTGTGGGGTATACGATGCCAAAATGTATCTGCGCCCGGAGGGGACGCTCCAAAATGTGGCAGACAATATAGAGCGTCCCCTCGGAACGCGATTCTCTCGTCATACATACCACACACATCGGACTTTCGTCCTGATGTGTGGGGTTAAAGCACCTGTCGGTGAGGATGTCCCTTTGGGACATGCCGCATCACTATGATGTAACCAAAATAACATGATACAATCCTATCGTACAAATGAGGCAGTTTTATTTTCATCAAAAACGACAACATCGTTACAACTTATTTTTTAATCGTTACTAAAGCAACCTGTCAGCATTTCAGCTTCAAAATAATAAAGAATTGAAAAAGAGAGTATGGTTATTGCCACACTCTCTTTTTATATTTATTCGTTTTTTATATTTATTCGTTCCTCAATTCGACGAAGTCGGAGAGAGGAAGTCGACAATCTGTTGTTCGCTAATATTGCGATAATGGCAGGTGGCCGACACCTTGCCGTCCTCAACCAAGAAAACGATGGGGCGTTGTCCGTAAGTAATCAAAGCCCAAGTCATAAGAGGCACCTCGTGGGTGGGACGCAGGAATGAGGTGCTGTCAATAGTGAGGTCGACGACGGTGGTGTCTTTGGTAGGCATCAGGTTTAAGAAAAGGGTCGAATCCAAGTCGTTGCGACGGCAGATATAGGTCAGTTTCTCATCAGCCATCTTGCAGAAAGGACACCCAGGAGTAACAAACGCCACCACATGACGGCCTTCATCAAGATTATACTGAGCCAAATCGCCTTCGGGAGCAACGGCGCTATCGAATTTATCGGCATTATACACCTCCTCGGCAGGGCCGAAAAGCCAATTGTCGGGAGCCGAATAAACGAATACCGCCACTATCGGCAACACGATGGCAGGCAGCCAGAGGTACCATTTTGGGCGCCATTTCCACGGCTGCACACGCATTACCGGCAGCAGCCACAACAGCAGTACCGCATTCTTCAAAATCGACTGGATGGGGTTGAACTCCACCAGCGGACCCATACATTGGCAGCTCTCGTCGCGACCTAATAATGCGGCATACCCCAAGAACAACGTGAAACACACAAGCATCAGCAACGTGCAGATATTCACAAACTTGTTCCACACATTAGACAAGAGCCCTATCGCCACCAAGAGTTCGGCCACAATCACCAGTCGGGCAACAATAAAGGTCATATTGAGCGAGAAGAACCCGTATGTGAAGACGTACATCTCAAACGTATCGATGTCGTACAGCTTCGACAAAGCCGACACCAAAAAGAGCACGCCCAACAACATCTTCATCACAAAAGCGGTCACCCGCATCGCCTTGGAAACAAAAGGTCTCATCATAATTCAGACATTTTAACATTCAAACACATAGATAATCTCTGGACAACGAATCGAAAAAAATCTAGGTAGGTCCAATAAATTGCGTTGAATTTATCGAACCCACCTTTTAATAATCCCATTCGCAAATCGAATAGGGACGGTAATTGGCATAATAAATCATCTGCTGGCACGAACCGCCACGTTCGTCAACCTCTTCGGGGGTGAAAAAATCGTGGCCGCCGTCATAGCGATAGCAATGGCACCGTTTGTTGCAAGCAGCAAACAGCATCACGCACAGCAGAGGAACGATCAATTTTACAGAAACGAACCTTCTCACTCTTCGGTGGTTTTCTCACACGTTACCGTGCGAATGGTACGCACCAGCATGCCGTCCTGTTCCTTTTCAAAACCTTGACGGGTGATGCTGCCACACGACATACCTCTATCCAAATTGACCACCAACACGGCCTCAGGACCGCCATCGTTGGTGACACAACGGCAACTATGATTTTTCGAACATCCGGCCATCACAACAAGTGAAACGACACCGAGGGCAATCAAAAATTTCTTCATAACGGCAAGGATTAAAGTTCAACAACCAGAGAATCGTCGGCACCAAAAAGATGGTCGGTGCAGATAATCGAATCGATATGTATCGTGTCGAGTTCGTCGTGGTAACTGGCATAATTCAGTTTGTCGCAACTTCCCGACTTGATGGTGATGATGCGCGTATCCTGCGAACCCAACACCGAGCAGCGGCAGTTCTTCTCTTTGGCGCATGACACACAAAGCAGAAGCACAGCCACACTTGCAAGAATCATTAACTTTTTCATATAATGTTGTAATAATTTCAAAATGCAAAAATACGAAATTTTTTTTAATTATTATAATATTGTGAATTGTGAATTGACAATATCAAAGGGCGACAGCCACTTTTCACTCTTCATTCTTCACTTTTCACTCTTCATTCTTCATTCAAAAAACGATTATCCGCATATAGGTGATTGTTTGAAAAAGTTGCCTGACGGCAAGAAATAAAGCCCTCTATCGAGGGGAAATAGTCGGCCCCTTCGGGGGAAATAGGGTTAGGGAAATATTTTGCCGACACGTTCACCTCG
>JAZUIX010000070.1:0-11115 GCA_045642445.1 Bacteroidales bacterium
AATTCTCCGCTATGCCTCCTTGGAGCGTCGGCATTGCCTATCGGCACCGCTATCGAAAGCCACTGGCTTTCTTCATGCTCAGCAATCTGTTCCAAAACCAACTCAAAATCCCAAGAAATCAATTTATAGAACCCACCTTAAAATAGAAGAGCCGCCCTGTTTGGGGACGGCTCTTTGTTGTTAGCATGAAACGCGTTGCTTATTGGCGAACGCCTTTGGCTGCATTGTAGAAGATTTTGAAAGCACCGGAATTGCGGAGCTCCTGCTTGATGTCGCTGATGAGGCCCATCTTGGTTTCCTTGTCGGCTTTGATGGACATGGTGAGCAGAGCGCGTTCTTCTTCGGAACGGGCCTCACGTTCTCTTTCAACGAACAGGGCAATATCGGAGAGTTCGCAAATCTGGTCGTTGAGTTGGATACGGGACTCGGTACCATACTTCTTCTGCATATCGCCCTGCATAGGGGTACCTACATTGATGTAGCTTACCAAGCTTTTCTTTTCCAACTTGACGGTTTCGGTTGCTTTAGGCACATGAATGGTCACATACAATGAGCTTTCGCGCATGGTGGTGATGGTCATGAAGAAGAACAGGAGCATAAAGATAATGTCCGACATAGAGCCCATGTTCAGACCGGGCGTCTCTTTTGGTTTTTTACCAGTAAATCTTGCCATTATTTCTTTTCTCCTATCTTTGTGGGCTCGGCCTCGGAAATAGCAATGGGGATTGCTTGGTCGATGGCCTCGACCTGATTGTCATTAAGGTCGGCATATTTCTTGCCGAATTTGTCGATTGACAGTTCGTCGCGCATCTCGTTGATAGCGGCGGTCAGTTCGTTCTGAACTGCCACGTAGATATCGTACGAGGTACCACGGTCGTTTTGCAGCGAGATAATACCTTTCGAGACTCTCATGGAACCCAGCATAGGAATGTCCATGGCTACCTTCTCAGGCAGATTAGGATCGTCGGTGGGGTTACCCAAGAATTCCTTAGCACGGTCTTTCAAGTCCTTGATGTCGCCATACTCGTTGTTGAAGATAAGGTTATCTTTACTATTGATTTTGACGACGAAGATATTACGCTCCTTGACCTCTGGCGGTTTTTCCTGGTTGGGAGGCAGAGGAGGTGGCAAACGACGTGCAATACCCTGGTCTGTGTTGATGTTGGAGACCAACAGGAAGAAGGCCAACAACAAGAACGAGATGTCGGACATTGAACTGGTGTTTAAGCCAGGTGTTTTTCTTCCCATAGTATTTTATTTTTTCTTGTTAGATTTAGGCATTACCTCGGACACAACGATGGCGAGGAAGGCTCCGATGCAGAGGATGTAGCAAAGGATACAGGCTGCACCGATGAGTTTTGAGGTACCTTCGGAAATATTGTACTTGATGAGGTCGATGTCGGAACCTTTGGCCAGCAGGAAGGAGACCACAAGGAGGACGATGATGAGGCCCACAAGGACGAGGAATTTCTTCAGATAACCAGGTTCGGTTTTGAAACGCTCGGCCAATTTCTTGACAAGAAACAGGACGATGGCGCCCAAGGCAACTACGATCATGGCGGCCATCAGCCAGAAGGCGATGTCGAACATGCCGGAGTTGGAGAAGGTATTCAGGGCGAAGATGACGGCAAACGCAGTCATGACGATTGCCAGACCCAGAAGTACCAGGGTTAGTATTTTATCAGTTTTTTCTTTCATAACAGTTTAAGGATTTTAGTTTTTAATTAATATTAATGATTCCTTATAACTATTATTTTTTGTTCTTGACGAGGATGTCCATGAAGGAGATAGAACCATCTTCCATCTGGGCAACGAGGCTCTCGATTTTGGTGAGGATGTAGTTATAGAAAATCTGAAGGATGATAGCGACGATAAGACCGAAGATAGTGGTCAACAGAGCAACCTTCATACCGCCAGCAACAACGGTCGGGCTGATATCACCAGCGACTTCAATGTCATCGAATGCCTGGACCATACCAACAACGGTACCGAGGAAACCGAAAGAAGGAGCCAAAGCGATGAACAAGGAGATCCAAGTCATGTTGTTCTCGAGACGGGCCATCTGGACACCACCGTAAGAGGTGACGGCTTTTTCAACGTTTTCGAGGCCTTCGTCAACGCGGTCGAGACCCTGATAGAAGATGGAGGCAACGGGGCCACGAGTGTCGCGGCAGAGATCCTTGGCACCTTTGTAGTCGCCTTTGGAGACCATACCTTCGATGCCTTCGAGGAGCTTCTGGACGTTGGTGGTAGCCATGTTCAGATAGATGATACGCTCAATAACGAGAGCCATACCGAAAATGAGGCAGAGGAGCACGGGGGTCATCCAGCCAGCACCACCCTGAATATATTTTTCTTTCAGGACCTGGTGGAAAGATTTGGTTTCTTCCTGAGCTGCGGCAGCAGTTTCGGGTTCTTCGGCAACAGCCTCTTCAGCGACGGCGCTGTCAGTGGTCTGCTCATCGACTTGTTCGGTGGCGGGCTCGGCGGGAGCTTGGGCTGCCTTGTCCTGAGCCATGACACCATTCAGATTGGTGAATGCCAATAATCCAACGATTGACATCAAAGCAATTACTTTTTTCATGATTTTAATGAGTTAATTATTAATTAGTTAGTTTAAATTCTATATTATTATTATTTCTGCAAATATACACTATTTTTCCAAAACAATAAAGTTTTGTTGATATTTTTTTTATTTGTTGCGTCCTAAAAGGGCATCCATCATCTGCCAAAGAGGTATTTTTTTCGTGTTCTCGACCCGCACATTGTCGAGCTCGTTTTGGGCTCTGGCGAACTCTTGTTGGATGGCTTCTTCCACTTTCTGTCGGATGCCTAACTGGTGGTAGATGTCGAGCACCGTGGCTACTTTTTCATCGCTATTTTCAGGTGTGGATGAAAATAGTTGTAGAAGTTTCTGCCGTTGTTCGGGCGATGCTGTCTGAAGGGCTTTCAGAATAAGGTAGGTCTTCTTGTTGTCGCGGATGTCCTGACCGGTTTGTTTGCCAAAGATGGTCACATCGCCGTAGCCGTCCAATAGGTCGTCTTGGAGTTGGAAGGCCAAACCGAGATGGATGCCGAAATCGTAAAGGTGTTGTATGTCTTCATCGGGGGCGTTTGCATATAGTGCTCCAATTTTCAGCGCACCGGCCAAAAGTACGGCAGTTTTGTTGCGAATCATCATCATATAGTCGTCGATGGTGATATCGTCCTGCTTTTCGAAATTCATATCGTACTGTTGCCCTTCGCACACCTGGATGGCAGTCTCGTTGAAGCATTGGAGTATCTCCATGAGTCTGTCGTGAGGCTGCATAAGGAAATATCGCCATGCCAGGGCGAACATGGTGTCACCCGAGAGAATGGCCGTGTTCTCGTCCCATTTGGTGTATACGGTGGGTTTTCCTCGACGCAGGGGCGATTTGTCCATCAAATCGTCGTGCAGCAGGGTGAAGTTGTGGAATGTTTCGATGCCTATGGCCGCATACCGGGCCTGCTCGATGTTGCCTCCGAACATTTGGTTGGCTGCCAACAATAGCACGGGGCGAATCCTTTTGCCACCCAGTCGTAGGGTGTAGTCGATAGGCTCGTAAAGGGCTTTGGGCTCGAAAATGAATTTCTCTTGCTCAAAAATTTCTTTGACTTTGTTTAGTAGTGTCTGCATAGTGATATAATTAGATTTATTATATTAAAATGGATAGTTGATTCCGAAATTTGTCACGATTTTGTTCCACGACCAGTGTTTGTCGATCCAGCGTTGGCCATCCTCATACCCAGGGTCGTAAATCGGCAATGCGAAATCGAGACGCAGTGTCAGGATAGAGAAAAGGTTGAATCGAAGTCCGATACCCGCATCGAGTGCGAAACCTTTCAATATCTCTTTGGCATCGAATTGCGAATCTTCTGTGAGTCCCCAATCCATGCGGTCCCAAATGTTTCCGATGTCGGTAAATACGGCACCTTCCAAGATGCCGATGATGGGGAAACGCTGCTCGATATTGAACACAAGTTGAATGTCGGCGTAGCTTATAGAGTAATCCAAGTCGTAGGTGGGGAAGGTGCCAGGCCCCAGTCCTCTTACCATCCAGGCACGCATAGAGGTGGGACCTCCGCCGAAGAACGATTTTTCGTATGGCATTGATTGTGAGTGGCCGTAAGGGATGCCTATGCCGGCCAAAGCACGAAGTACGAGGGTGTTTTTGTCGCCCCAATAGATGTAGCGTTTGAACTCGCTGTCGAAGAGGATATATTGGTAGTAGTCAACTTCGTCGCTCAGGATTGATTCGCTATCGTATATGTCGGGAGCGTGTTTTGCCCAGCTGCGTATGCCGTATATCAGGTTGCCTGAAGTTTCGGCGATGATGCGCAGATAGTTGAAGTTCTTTCGTGCCCCGATGGTTTGGTTGCTGTAGGTGTATTCGTAGTGAGTGTTGAGGAGGAAATAGTTTAGTGTCTGGAAAAGGAACCGGATGTCGTGTGTGCGGTCGAATAAGTCGTAATAGTATTCGGCTCCGCTGATGGTGTGTGTGTATGAAATATTGACAGGCAGCAACTTGTTCTGCGCATTGGCTGAGTGGCTCCACGAATAGCCGAAAGAGCCGCTGAAACGGATGCGTTCCAAAGACAAGTCTGTTCCGTTCAGCGAGATTTTGCGGTATTGGTAGTCGTTGGAGAGACCTATGAGGGTGTGGGGTTTGTTGCGTTGCCACTGTATGTATTCGGAAAAGGGTATAAGGAAGTTGGGCAGGTCGATAGTTGCACTTACTCCGCCTTCAAACGAAGCGAAAGTGTTATAGAAACTCTTGTCTTTGCTGGAGAAAAAAGTCTTGGGCATTTCAAGCAGGAGGCTTCCTTCGATGCTCAGAAGTTCGGCTCCGCCAAAGAGATTGTTGTTTTGGTAGCCTATGGTGCTGCCCAACCCAAGGTTTCCACTGGTGAGGAAGTTCTTGTTCTCTTTGTTGATGGGCTTGGAGGCGTTGGTGAGTTCTATAGAGAAACTCAGTTTGCGTTGGTTGCTGTTGAGCAGTCGGATACGAGCGTCCAGCAAATGGTTGGTGTCGGAACTTTTAGGCGATTCGTTGAAGTTGATGTCAATCAGTTTGAAATTGTGGAGCCCCAACAGACTATTGGAAGTGTTGCTTACAATTCGCGGACGATAGGTCTGTCTGTTGAAGATGAACATCGAGCGGCTGATGACTTTGGGCGAAGGTGAGATTTTTTTGTTGTAGACAAAGTTGTAGTTCGTAATACCTCGACGTGTTTTGTACTCCATCACAAGGGTGTCGAAATCATTCCAGTTGTTGTCTATTGTCGAGGCACTATTGGGGAAAATGTATATGTCGCCTATGTGATACACCTGTAGCGGCATTTCTATCCGAGAACCATCCTCGGCTGTTTTGTGGGGCATACGCACCGAGGCTACAATGCTGAGTTTGTGGCTTTCGTAGGTCGTGTCAACGATAAAGTGAACCAACGAACTGTTGGCATAGTAATAACCGTTGGATTGCAACAACTCAACAATACGGCTGCGTTCTTTCGTCAAGACGTCCTGGTCGTAATAATCGCCTACAGCCAGCAAGGTCTTGTCTTTGTTTTTTTGCAGCAGGTCGTTGATGTCATTTTGTCGCGAGCGAAAAGCTATTTCGTCAATCTGCCACCGAGAGGTTGCCACAACGTTGTATTGCACAGTCACTTCATTTCGTCCGTTATGCACCGTGTCATACGTCACCTTTGTGTTGAAGCACCCTTTGTTGTTCATCATCGTGGAGAGCTGCGAGGCGGTACGTATGGTGGCGTTTTCGTCAAATATCACGGGTGGTTCGCCACGTTTTCTCCACCAGTTGCTCCATCCGCTACTGTCAGTGGGGTTGGTCGAGCAATACATGCGCATCTTGGCACGGATGCCCAATAATTTTTTGTTGGGTTTTTGTGAATAGTATTTTTTGGCGTCCGACATAGCGGAGTATATCTCTTTGGACACCTCGCTGCTGTCGGCCATCGTTATATCGATTTTGTTCTTTTTCAACACCTTCTCGCCCGGCTGCAGATATTTGTCGGCACTGCACGAGGTCAATGCTGACAAAATAATTAAAGCAAGTGTTGAATAAAACAGCCGTTTCATATTGGTCTTTCGATAATTCTTAATTCTCTATTTTCAATTCGCCAATTATTTTCTCTGTCGAGCCGAGGTTGTCGTTCAAATATTTGTGGCACACCGTTGAGGCGTTGGCATAAAACGTCTCATCGCCCAGCAGCTTGTCGAGAATGTGTTCCAGCTCCTCGTACTTCTCATATCCGAAACCTCCGCCCAAAGCAATAATGTCGAGTGCTTCTTGGAACTTGTGGTGATTGGGCCCGAAAACCACGGGTTTACCGAAGGTGATGGATTCAAGTATGTTGTGAATGCCTTGACCGAAACCTCCGCCAATATACGCCGTGTCGGCATAGCGGTACAGCGAGGCCAACATTCCTATGTTGTCAATAATGAGCACTTTCGCCTCTTTGGTGTCCTCCTTCTGCAAGGCGGAATAACGTATGCAGTTCTTCTTGCCAAACAGGTTCTCGATACCGTTCAGATGGCTGTCGCTGATGACGTGAGGTGCTATGATCAAGGTGAGGCGTTCGCCCGCATGGTCGGCATAACGCTTGATGTTGGCCTCGTCGGGTTCCCACGAGCTTCCGGCCAGCAGCACCTTGGTGTTCGGTCTTGTGGCCAAGAAAGCCTCTATCTCGGGAAAGGAGCGTGCGTCTGCGGCTATGGCGTTCACGCGGTCGAAACGGGTGTCTCCTGCCAGCGAACATTGAGCAACACCGTGCGTTTTGAGCAGCCGTATCGATTCCTCGTTCTGAACGAAGATGTGGGTGTAGCAGCGTTGCAAGTGTTTGAGGAACCAGCCGCCATACCATTTGAAGAAATATTGGTTTGGACGGAAGATGGCCGAGAAAAGATATGTAGGAACATCGCGCAATCGCAGCTGTTCGAGGTAGTTGAACCAAAAATCGTATTTGGCAAAGAAAGCCACCGTGGGGCGCATCAGATTCACGAAACGTTGAGCGTTGGCCCTGGTGTCCATAGGCAGGTAGCACACAAAGTCGGCATCGGGAAAATTCTTGCGTACCTCGTACCCCGAAGGGCTAAAGAATGTTACGCAAATTTTGTATTCGGGGTGCTGCTTTTTGAAGGCAGCCAGCACGGGGCGAACCTGCTCAAATTCGCCCAACGATGAAGCATGAAACCAGGCCGTGTTCTCGCCTCCCACAGGAGCCACAGTCAGTCGGCCGAAAGTCTCGTCCCAGCCTTTCACCATCAGTTTGGCTTTGTTGTTGAACAGAGCCGCCACCCTGACACCGAAACCGTAGCACCTGATACCGAATGAATATAGAAGTCTCATTTGAATTATTGAATTAAGTATTTAAAACTAAAAGTGAAAGGCGTTCACATATCACAATTCACAATTCACATATCACATTTCACTTAATAAAAGTAATAATCGTGGCTGCTTTTGCCTTTCAACGGGAACATCCAGCAGAACTTGATGGTATATACCAAATCGAAATATCTTCCGTTGTCTTTGCCTCTCACCCCCAGATAGTCGTCAATGATATAGTCGCGCGTCGATTTGGTCCAACACTGCGACACCTCGAAGGCGATATAAAAGTTCACCAGGTTGGCCCTGTTGCTCATAAACCAGTATCCCAGCCCCTCGGTCAGCATAAAGCCGCTTCGTTGGTGGTCATACAGCAGAGCATAGTCCTCGTCAATTTGTGGCGCGTTCACGTCGTTAATCATAAAGATACTCTGCTGAAGCATATATCCTCCGCTCAGGCGTGCCAATATGCCCGAGTTGGGATTTTTGCTCGGCACAAGCGGGAAAATCTTCCCCACGCCTCCCTGAACGCTGAAACCTCTGTTGTAGCACGTCACATTGGCGTCCGTTCCATTGGTGCCTATCACAATGCTGTCACGCGAAAACACCGATCCCATACGCTCTACGCGGTGGTTCAGATTGTCGCCCCCGAACCAGATGTTGCCATCTATGCCCACAAGCCAGTTGCTTTTGTATTTGTACAAAGCGTTGAGACCGAAGTCCAGATATGGCGGCTTATACAGGCTCGCCATTGTCGCGTTCTTGCTCTTTGTTCCGTCCGACAGGGTGCCGAACGAAAGATTGGCAGAGGGAATTACGGGCCCCACATTGAACCCAATGATGTGGCACGACAACGTGTCTTGAGTGAGGTCCAATTGGCCGTGTGCCGACACATTGGGCAGCAGCACCAGCAACAATATTATTAATTTATATAATTCATTTTTCATTATATGGTATTATTTTCGTAATTTTGCAGTTCGAAAAGAGAACTCAAATCATTTTGCAAAGATACGCAATTTATTTGATAACAGCGAAAAATAAAATAAAAAAACAATAATATAATGGCAAAAGATTTCATAAAACGCTCTGAAAATTACTCCGAATGGTACAATGAACTTGTCGTCCGTGCCGATTTGGCCGAAAATTCAGCCGTCCGTGGCTGTATGGTCATCAAGCCCTACGGCTATGCAATTTGGGAGAAAATGCAGCGTGCCCTCGACGATATGTTCAAGGCGACGGGCCACTCAAATGCCTACTTCCCCCTCTTTATCCCCAAGAGCTTCCTCAGCCGTGAGGCCGAACACGTCGAAGGCTTCGCCAAAGAGTGCGCCGTGGTTACCCATCACCGACTGATGAACAACCCCGACGGTACCGGCGTGGTGGTCGACCCTGCCGCCAAACTCGAAGAGGAACTCATTGTCCGCCCCACCTCCGAAACCATCATCTGGAGCACGTACAAGAACTGGATCAAGAGTTACCGCGACCTCCCCATCCTCTGCAACCAGTGGGCCAACGTCGTGCGTTGGGAGATGCGCACCCGTATGTTCCTCCGCACCGCCGAGTTCTTGTGGCAAGAAGGCCATACCGCCCATGCCACTCGTGAAGATGCCGAAGCCGAAGCACGCCGCATGCTTGAGGTCTATGCCGACTTCGCCGAAAACTGGATGGCCGTGCCCGTGGTCAAAGGCGTCAAATCGCCCAACGAACGTTTCGCCGGTGCTCTCGACACCTACTGTATCGAAGCCATGATGCAGGACGGTAAGGCTTTGCAGGCAGGCACATCCCACTTCCTCGGTCAGAACTTCGCCAAGGCTTTCGAGGTGCAGTTCCTCAATCAGCAGAACCAGCTCGAATATGTCTGGGCCACCTCGTGGGGCGTGTCCACCCGTCTGATGGGTGCCTTGATTATGACTCACTCCGACGACAACGGTCTCGTCCTGCCTCCCAAGCTGGCACCTATACAGGTGGCCATCGTCCCCATCTGCAAAAACGACGAGCAGATGGCCGAGCTCGACGCTCACGTAGCCCCCATCATCGAAGCCCTCAAGGCCAAAGGACTCACAGTGAAATACGACAATCGCACCGAGTACAAGCCAGGTTGGAAATTCAACGAATACGAGTTCAAGGGCGTCCCCGTCCGTCTCGCCATCGGTCCCCGCGACCTTGAAAACGGCACCTGTGAGGTATGTCGTCGCGACACACTTGAAAAAGTCACCATGCCCATCGAAGGCATCGCCGACCATATAGCCCAGCTCATGGACGACATCCAGCTCAGCCTCCTCAACCGTGCCAAAGAGTTCCGTGCGGCCAACACCCGCAAAGTCGACACTTGGGACGAGTTCCTTGTTGAGATTGAAAAAGGCGGCTTCCTGCTCTGCCATTGGGACGGTACCACCGAGACCGAAGAGAAGGTCAAGGAGCTCACCAAAGCCACCATCCGCTGCATCCCCTACGATGCCCCCGAAGAGGAAGGCCGTTGTGTGTTTAGCGGCAAGCCCAGCCATCGTCGCGTAATCTTCGCCCGATCCTACTAATCGAAGATAAAAGCAAACAGCAAAAAATAACAGGGCCGCCCACAAGGCGGCCCTCACTTTTCAATTCTCAATTCATGAAGGCGTCAGCCCTCCCTTTGTCAACGAAGATGCCCGTGATATCCGTTAATGCCCATAAATAACTTTTCAACGAAAATGCCCATAAATATCCGTTAATGCCCCAAAATATATCTTCAACGAAAATCCGATAATGTCCGAAAATGACCATAAAAAATTTTTTACGAAAATTCGCGGTCATTGTGCTTCGCATCCCTTCGGGACTCCCATTCGGTCGCGACCATGCTTCGCTAGTTCTCGGGTATTCTCGTTTAAAAAATATTCACGAGCATTCTCGTTTACAAAAATGCTTCGCGAGGGGCGTTTTTTGGGACAAAGTGTAGTACTCCTGTAAGGAATGTGGTTTACCGTTGGCAACAAAAGGGATTTGTTGAAAAAAAAACAGATAAGGGTTATCTACCGCAAGGTGAAACACGCTGAATAATAAAAAAGGTTCCACGGTTCCAGGTTCCATGCTATGTGTTTGCAATGCACAATCAAAAATGGATTACATTTATAAGATTAAATAAATACTATTATATATAATAATATTTCCAACAAAATTGCATTCTCATACTAATAGCGTGGAACCTGGAACTTTGGAACCTTTTTACTTTCCTCCATTGTAATATTGTTCATAACTCGTTGATTCTTCGCTACTATAGCGAACCTGCAACGAACCTACAACGAAGGTACTACGCCCCTTCTTCTTATCGGAAGGGGAAGAAACGAAACTTTTTTAACAAATTTTAATACCGAAAAACGACATGAGTAACTACTCAGCCCCATTAATTCTAATCAGATTTTTCCATTATCCAGATTCTTGATTGATCTTGCAGACGGTTCAGAACAATGTTTTTAACATATTGGAAACATGTGGTTTCCAATTGGGTTTGCGGCGTGGCGATTGGTCGTCGAAGAGGTGTCTGTCATGCGTTTTCGTGATGGTGCGAGGTGTTCGGCAAAGCCCCGTACGTCCATTCCGAAGAAGCCGCCCAAAAACGCGGAAAACCGTTTCATTGCTTAATGATTTTAATTTGTGTAATGGATTTATTGGTTACAATCTGGAGGTAATAGACTCCGGAAGGATAGGGAGAGAGGTCTATGGTGTTGCCGTCCGCGGACACGGGGTATCGGTGCCCCACGGCGGAGATAAGCATGGCCGA
>JAZUIX010000071.1:0-5170 GCA_045642445.1 Bacteroidales bacterium
TTTGTTCACCGCTCGATTTCGCTTCGCTTATCGTCCTACGGAACGCTATCGAAAGCCACAGGCTTTCTTCTCATAGCCCGCTTTTGTTCTCCGGCTTCGCCTATCGAAATCTCCACTGGAGATTTCTTCATCTCGTTCTGCGCAGCAACCTGCTCGAAAACCACTCCGAAATCCCATGAAATCAATTTATAGAACCCACCTAAAGACACTCCGTAGAGAATTTACCGTTTTTTGAAATATAGTGCTGAACTCTATTGTACTTCTTCACTTTCATTTTGTCCTCCTTGTGTTTTATTGTATATACCTCGTTTTTCCCCTGATTTGATAACACCCAACAACTTCCATTTATATGCAATATCATGCGGATGAGAAGTTCTCCCGTTGTTTTTAAGTTCTTTTGCCAACATCTTACCTGTAAACTGATTAGGCAATGCATCAAAAATGTCCTTGCACAGGAACAAGTTTCTGCTATCTTCCACGCACTTGAAGCGAATCAGGTGCTGCTTCAACATGAGGTTGGCAATCCATATTGCAAACTCTTTCACTTTCCTTCTGATAACGGGTGTGTTCACCTCGCCATAGAGGTAGAAGGCCAACATACCCGCACGAAAGCCCACTACGGCAGCGCGACGGCAGAACGTATCTCTGGTGCGGTCGTTCATCTTCACCGCCATAGCCTGCTGAGCCTGCACCCATTCCAGCATCTTAGTGCCAAGCCAATTCATTTTCATAATGTGTTCGGGTTGCACATCATCACCAATGATGCTGATTTCCTCCAACTTCACAAGGTTGATGTCTACAATCTGCTTTTCTTCGGCAGTGAACTCACGCCATTTCACAAACTGCTTGCCGAATTGATCAGGCAAATTGCAGAAGAAGACACGGCTAACCAAACCGTCTTCAATGTCGGGATAGAAACGTCTCATGGCCTTGGGAGTACCCGAGTAAAGCACATTGTAATAGAGATTGACAATACCGCTGAAACTTGTGTCGCTGGCATAATCTTGGCCATATTCGGCATTATCGAAAGCGTTACGCAAAGCATCGCTGAATGATGAAAAACCACGCTTGAATGCCTTGTGTACGGTGTCAATCTCCTCACTCATAGCAAAGAGGTGCAATCCCTTGGCATTTTGCGTTCTAATCAACATTTCGGTGATGGACATCGTGGGTGGCAGATAACGAATCAGTGGTGTAGGTTTCTGACCAAGAACCTCGTCTTTGTTGCTCTTGTTGATTTTGACATTGAGCAGTTTCATCTCCTTCACCCTTTCCTGATACTCGCGTTCTTTTTCACGGCTCAGTTGGTCCTGTTCTTTGAGGCTCTTCATCTCGTAATTGACGATGTTACGCATGAAACTCTTACCACTTGCTTGTGGTGCTTCCAATGACACTTGGAACGATGGGGAATGCAAATTGCCGTCAATGTATTCTGCTCTTAACTTGCTGCCCAATGTGCCTAACACAGGCAATTGAATCACCACGCACGGCACTTTGAAATCATCGGGTGCACAATCATACCACTGCTTGAAGATAGGAGGCAGCGGTGGCACTTTTGAGGTGTCAGTTAGTTCGATGGCTTCATCATCATCACCAACTTCGCCGTCAATCATGCGATTGATTTGGCACTGCTCCACGGCATCCTCAATATCTTGCGGAATATCCCTGCCACGCACGGCTTTCAAGGCACTGGATACGAGTGCATAAACCTCTTCCGTGCCTAAACCGCAATGAGGGATAACCTTAACGATTGTGTCGGCATCAAAATCACAGATATAGCGGATACTGCGAGCCAGCTTGTAAAGCGTAGTGTTACGAGTGCCTGGCTCGGGAATACCGCCATTCATGTTGAGCCACTCGTATGCAATATCTTTCAAGGGTATGCCCTTATACTCGGTTATCTGCACCTTGGGCGTTGTTGGCTCGTTGTCAGCCTTGGCTGGCTCTTTATTTGGCTCAGGGAAACGATATTGGCCGTTATCTTCACAAACGAGTGAGAACGTTGCTTTGGGCTCATCCACAAATATGCCCTTGTAATCCATGTAGATGACATACGAGGCATGAGGGCGAAAATCGCACCTTGCCCAATCAAAACAACTTGAATCGTAGGGGACATCCAACTCCTTTGCACCGCAGTTCTCCCACAACCATAGTTGTGCCTCTTGGATATTGTGGTGCTGAGGCTGGCACTTTGCCACCAGTCGCAAACCCTGATGGCTTGCCGTGTAGTTGATAAGCACGATATCGCACTTCTCAACATTTTTCAAGCAAGCGTCCTTCAAATCCTTCATCTTGTCCCCAACGTGGTCGAAATCGAGCATAAACAAACCACTGGGGACGGCTTTAAACGCCTTGCGTTCACCATCGGGGAAATAGGCTTGCCAAGTAACTGCGGGCAACGTACATTTCAGTTTCTTGTACGATTCCTCATCGCCATCTTTCAAGGCTTGCACAATGCCGTTTTGTGTGGCAGTGATGGAAGGAGCTAACGATGTTCTTTCGTCAAAAATCTGAGCAGTACACTCTACTCCGCTTTTTGAAGCCTTGCCATTGTCAAAGATGCTGAATTTCATTCTTCACCCTCCTTTGTTTCGTTGTTGTGTCTCCTCTCTTTTCTCAGGCGGTTAGCTTCGGCACGTTTCAACTTTTCGATGTCCTTTTCCACCGCCTCCAAAATGTTGCGGAGTTCTGCCACCAGTTCCTGCTTTTCGCTCTTGCTGCGCATGGCAGTGCCAATGCTGATATGGTAGCTGCCATCCTTGCGAAGCACACATCTCATGTGGCTGGTCCTTGATACCTCGCGGTTTTTCTTCTCACCTTTGCCATACTCCTCAAAGTTGAGGGTATAACTCTCGTTGCTCCATTGCAACCTGCCACGCATCTTCCGCTGTGGCAGCATCATATCCTCGTTAGTGGTAACATCGAGGTCGATGCCTTCAAACCTGAAATCCCTTCCAGTTTTTTTACCTTTGGGGAGTTGCAGCGACATATTGTTGTCGCTGCCCTCACCCTTTTTAATAATGATTCTTTCCATGATGAATGATTATTTTGATAAAACTTCGCTGCAAAAGTAAGAAAAGTTTTCTCTGAAAAATTGAAAATCAACCAATAATCAACCAAATCAACCAATAATCAACCAAAATCAACTTTTAATCAACTTTTAATCAACTTTAATCAACTTTTAATCAACTTTTAATCAACCACAAAATGACAAAAAAAGAGGGGAAGCCCGACATTTCTGTCAAAATTTACCCTTAAAGTCATCAATCACAGACAGTATTTTTCTCTATCTTCCACATTTAGAGCGTGCTGTCTGCACGCAGATACAGTTTTTGCACCTTTTGTTCTCCGCTTTGCTCCACTCTATTCGCAATCTGCTTCGCAGAACGCTATCGAAAGCCACTGGCTTTCTTCTCATAGCCCGCTACGCTTCCTCGTTAGCTCCACAAGGTCGCTGACCACAGTTCTGCACAGCAATCTGCTCGAAAACCACTCCGAAATCCCAAGAAATCAATTTATAGAACCCACCTAAATAATAGTAGCATGGATAGGGATTTTCAAGCAGAAATTCTATGATCACTTCCTCACTATGAAAAATCACAAAGTGCAAGAACTTGCACTTTTTTAGTGAATATCAATACATATTTGCGTTTTTTTGCCACAGATTGAGAAAAAAATTGTACTTTTGCAAAAATGGAATTGAATTCCATTTTTGCAAAACAACAATATATCATCATGATAGACAGATTATTAAAAACCGAATTGCTGCGTCTGTCGAGTAGTTTTAGTGTGGTTTTACTTACAGGACCACGCCAATCTGGCAAAACAACACTATGCAAATCGGCCTTTGCCGACTATGAATACATTACGTTAGAAAATCTGGATATTAGGTTGATGGTGCAGTCCGACCCATTGGGTTTCCTGAACAGTCACCGTCAAGGACTAATAATTGATGAGGCACAACATCTGCCCGAGCTATTCTCGTATCTGCAAGTGGTGGTTGATGAGCACAAAGACTACCGGTATATTCTGACAGGGAGCAGCAATTTCTCCTTGTTGGAAAAAATCAGCCAGTCGTTGGCTGGAAGGGCCGCTATTTTACGTTTGGCACCCTTGTCGATTCCCGAACTGGTAGGGTTTGACCTGACTGACACCGATGAGTTGATGCTGAAAGGGTTCTATCCTGGCGTGTGGGGTGATGGGAAAGAGCCTTACGATGTGTATTCGAACTATTATGCCACCTATATTGAGCGCGACTTGCGGCAACTGACCAATGTGCGTAATCTCGGTGCTTTCCAACAGTTTGTACGGCTACTGGCTGGTGCTGTAGGGTGTGAGTTCAATGCTGCGAAATTTGCCAACGCTATAGGTGTTGACTTGAAGACTATTCAAAGCTGGCTCAACATTTTGGAAGCATCGTATATCGTCTTCAAGTTACAGCCATATTACAACAATATAGGCAAACGCATTGTGAAGTCGCAGAAGGTATATTTTTATGATGTAGGCCTGGCAAGCTACCTCCTGAGTATCGAGAATACAACCCAGCTGTCTGTTCATCCGCTTAGGGGAAATCTGTTTGAGAATATGGTGGTTGCGGAGTTTGTGAAGCGGAGACTGAACATGGGCAGAGCGCCAAAACTTTACTTCTATCGTGATGCCTCACAAAAAGAAGTTGACCTTATTGAAGAGACTGCCTATAATTCATTTGCGGCATACGAGATAAAATCGGCCAAAAGGTACAGCGACGAGTTTGCCAAAGGGCTTAACTATCTCACCCAGTTGTATCCCGAGGGGTGTAAGGAGCGATATGTGCTCTACGACGGAGAATCTGAAATCACATCAGAAAAGGTCTCATATCTCAATTTCAGAACCATATTGAAAAGTGAATAACATATAAAATTTGCATAAAAGTGACATTTAAAAAATAACATGGGACAATGTTGATGTTTTCGATGGAACAAAACTGCCTCATTTGTATGATAAGATCGTATCATGTTGTTTTTTAACCGTCACTTATAGCATGGTGATGCGTCATGTCCCAGCGGGACATACACACCGTCAGGTGCTTTAACCCCACACTCGCAGTGTGGGGTATGTAGTGGAGAGAGGGACGCGTCCCGATGGGACGCTCTATATTGTCTGCCATATTTTGGATTTTTGTTCTACGCTG
>JAZUIX010000072.1:0-1743 GCA_045642445.1 Bacteroidales bacterium
ATAGAAAAGTGCCGAAGGCACTATCCCACCGACTTGTCGGTGCTTTAACCCCACACTCGCAGTGTGGGGTATACGATGCCAAAGTGTATCTGCGTCCCGAGGGGACGCTCCAAAATGTGGCGGACAATATAGAGCGTCCCCTCGGGACGCGATTCTCTCGTCATACATACCCCACACATCGGACTTTCGTCCTGATGTGTGGGGTTAAAGCACCTGTCGGTGAGGATGTCCCTTTGGGACATGCCGCATCATTATGATGTAACCCCAAAAATAACATGATACAATCCTATCGTACATATGAGGCAGTTTTATTTTCATCAAAAACGACAACATCGTTACAACTTATTTTTTATTCGTTACTATATATTTGGATTTTTTTTTGTGATTAGTGATTAGTGACTAGTGACTGGGAGGGCGGAGCCACTTTTGAATTGAGAATTGGCTGCCGCCCCCCCAGTCACTAATCACTAATCACAAATCACTAATCACTATTTCCAAAATTATTCTTATCTTTGCAAAATCAAATTTTCAATTCAAGGATTATGAAAAGATTAATGTTTGTTCTGATGACGGTAGTGTTAGTCGCTTTTACGGCTTGCAAAAAAGATGTGCCTGAAACACCTTCCACACCTGCTGATCCTCCGAGTGTTCCCACATATCCACTCTCGGGCAGTTACACCATCAACCGACTCTGCGGAGCTATGTCGGGCGACTTGATGCTGCAACTGGTGGCATCGATTACTTTCTATGAAAATATGAAGGTCGATTTCACCCTCCAGCGCACCCAGTTCAACAGCGAAGCCACCTATCATGGCACCTATACCCACGACGGCAACAACCACGGTGTCATGACGCTCCAAGTGGGCGACTCTGTCGTAAACCTCGACTTCACCCTCACCAACAGCCGCAAAAATCTCGTCACAGTTCTCAACGCGGGACCTCTCTTTGGACGTGGGGGCAATGTGGCACGTTTCTTCGACACCCTCGGCGACCATGTGGGTATCAAAGCCACCTTTACCAAGAACAACTCAAGCACGGTTTTCGGTGATGATGCTTTCCGTGGTTCGGGGTATGTGGCTCTCGAAGGTGCCGACACAGTGTGGCTGCTCGAAGGCTACACCTCGGTGCGACATTTTGAGACAGGATCGGAAAACTACAACGCTTTCGACTATTGTTTCCACGCTTGGCGCCCCGATGCCTATTTCGGTTTCAGCTCCACCCGTACCCCGTTGGTGCCTGCCACCTACACCATAACCCCATACCCATACGCCTATGAGCAGTCGTTGATTTTCAACTTCAAATCGGGAGGTGCCTCTGTCACCAGCGGCACCCTGACCGTCACGGTGGACGGCCCCGAATATTACTTTGTCTTCTCTGGCAAGATGGACAGCGGTGCCGATTTCTCAGGAGAATACACCATTGTATTGCCCATACCCACGCTTGAATAATGTCGGCTTAGATATCTTTCACAAGGCGGACGCAGAGGTTATAAGTGAAAGAACTGGGACTCGCCCCCTGCAATGTGGGTTAAACGTACCACCAAGGTGGGAGAGCTGGCTTGGGAGGACGCAGGATATGTGGGTGCTGAGGATGAGCTTAGGACAAATGGTATAGTGCCTATCGTGTGCGAAAAAGGTTACCGTGGCCATCCCCTGACAGAAAAGCAGAAAGAGAACAACAGAAAGAAATCATCCACGAGAAGCCGCGTCGAACATGTGTTCGGATTTATGGAGCAAACAATGC
>JAZUIX010000073.1:0-6761 GCA_045642445.1 Bacteroidales bacterium
TAATCCAATCTTTATGCAATCTTACTACTTGACCTAATCGACACATGTTATATACCAGGTTGGTCATCGCAATATTACCTTCGGTGACATTGCTTGTACTCGGCATAATCCAAGTAAACTTGGCTTCTGCTCTCGCTTTCGCAATGTTGGCTTTTGCCCGCACAATTCCTACCCCTCGAAAAATCAGACCATGCATTGTTTGCTCCATAAATCCGAACACATGTTCAACGCGGGTAACGGTTTCAAGATTTTATTATTTTGTATCGGTAAATATTGTTTTCAGTGACAAATAGTAGAAAAAACACTCCTGCGGGTAGTTGGGAAATGTCGACCTTGTTGTTTGTAAATGTGAACTCGACAGGATTTCCTGTAGAAGACAGAACTTGAATCTTTTGTATTTTTTTATTAAATGAATAGTAGACGGCATCTTTTGCTGGATTTGGGTAGACGACAAAACGCTCTGGACTTGTGTTTTCGATACCTACGTCTGTAATGCGCAAAGTTTTTGTTATTTCTTCGGCAGGGAGATAATGCCCATCACCCTCTTGATATGCAGTAACCAGAGTTTCGCCTTCTGTCAATAGATATAGCATTGATCCATCAATAGCGGCAATAGTGGTATCACTGCAAATATACGAAACAGGCAAACCGCTAGTGCTTGTGGCTGTGAGTATTATGGGACTATTCGACAAAGAAAAGGATAATTCCTGCTGCCATTCTATTGATTGTGTTTCAGATGGATTTTCATGGGTATACGGCAAAATAAACGAAGTGTCAATGTAGCGGGCGATGTAGGCATAGCTATTGTTCCAAGTATCGGTGGACAAATCACCCCAAGAAGCATTGTTGTAGAGAGATCCTGTTAAATATACTATGCTGTCTTTGACTATCGGCTGGAGTGCACTGCTATTGGGATGTGATACTCCACGGGTGTTTATTGTCAACTCTTGGCCGTCGTTGCCCCATACCATAAAGGCAAGGTCTTTGGCACTGTTTGTGGGGGCGTGTATTGTTGTGTCTGCAAAGTTCATTCCCTCATAGAAAAAGGTTTGGGCAAAGACTCTGTTGCGATATGTTGTCACTACCGGGGAATGAACCTGACCGCCATTGACAAGGCTTGACTCCCAATAAGATTCCAAACTGAGGTCGTTGCTATTCAAACGGAGCCAGAATCCAGAAAAATTATGTATGTTGATTGTGTCACTTTGCCAAAGCAATTGTGTGACAGTGTTGTCGGAGAACAATTTGCAACTTCCCGACACATACAGGGAATTGGTGTTTTCGTCCAGGTGTGAAGATAACACTTTTAGCGAATAAGGGAAGTCGTCTGCGGACCGCAATTGTATCAACCCTGTCGGATACAAGTCGGCATTGAACAGGACCAGCCAGGTGGGTAGTAGGTCTGTCCGGGTGTCTATGACGAGTGAGTCTGCGCCCGCGATGCGTAGTGTTGAAGGTGTCTGTCTACCGACCATGCTGATATAAAGATTCCCCGCTCTGTCATTGTTGAGAGAACTTAATTCTATGTTTGGGTTTACGTCTGGCGGCTCTGAATTGTCAAAGACATAGGCTGCAGCAATCAGACTGTCGAAATGCGGGGCGAATTTCATTATTTGGTTATTCCAAGTGGAGGCATGCACAGATGGGGAGTATCGCATAATGAGATTCCCATTCACGTATATGTTCATTCCTGCGATAGACCCATCATCTACAGCCCTTCGGACAAAAATGTTGGGACAAGTGTCGCAATAAAGAAACATATAGTCTGTTGTGTTGCGCCAAACATAAATATTGCCCACACTATCAAGGCAGAACGTGTGGGCAGACAGCGAACGAGTTGCAGCCGTGTAAGTGGGGGCACTTGGATCCACGTCGCCATACATGATGGTATGTCCAAGACTGTCAACAAAACCTATTTCAACGAAATATTGTTCTGTCACATTGCCGTCTCTGTCAAATGTAATAAAACCATTCGTCAAATCAGAATGAGTACTGTCTTTTGGTAGCAAATAGCCAGCGTCGGCAGATGTCAGTAGGGTGTCAAGATAATAGAGAGAGCCGTTGTTGTTGTGCGCCATTTTGAAACCTGTCATTACCACAAAGGATGTGTCGCCCATAGAGCGCATGGCGAAAGCGTAACTACCTGTGTTGCTATAAATGGATTTATGCCACAATAGTTCCCCTTGTGGAGATAGTTTGGCCACCACGACTCCCTGATGAAGCGGCGTGGTGATAATCTCATGCGGAAGTAGGTCGACACCGCACAGCTGAGCCTGTGGTGAGAACTCGCCGAGAATGTAGAGGTTGCCATCGTTGTCGACGCACGAGCCGACAATCTTGTTGGTCGTCATATCCGAAATATCCGGACCCGTGTAGGTCTTCACCCAGTCGAACCGCTGGGCGTGGGCAACGAGGGTGAAAAGACTGAGAATTGTGAGAGTGATTGCCTTTTTCATGATACCAATTTTGTTGTTTATATTTTTATGGGGGAATCGTGATGCATTGAGGATGGGAAAGCAGGAGAATCATGGACATTGGCAGCTGTCACCTCGTAGTCTCGGACGAACTTGGTTTTTTGGCATAGAAGTAACGGTTTCAAGATTTTATTATTTTGTATCGGTAAATATTGTTTTCAGTGACAAACAGTAGAAAAAACACTCCTGCGGGTAGTTGGGAAATGTCGACCTTGTTGTTTGTAAATGTGAACTCGACAGGATTTCCTGTAGAAGACAGAACTTGAATCTTTTGTATTTTTTTATTAAATGAATAACAAACGGCATCTTTGGCAGGGTTGGGATATATGACAATAGGTTCAGAATGGACTTCTTCGATTCCATTGTTTGCAATGCGCAATGTTTTTGTAATAGGTTCGGCTGGGAGAAATTGACTGTTTCCCTCCTGCGATGCAGTGACCAAGGCTTCACCTTCTGTCAACAGATGAAGTGTTTGCCCTTCGATACGTGCAATATTGGTATCACTGCATATGTACGAAACTGGTAAGCCACTAGTACTTGATGCCGTGAGTACTATAGAATTATCAGATATAGAAAAAGATAATTCTTGTTGCCATTCCAGAAGTTGCGTTTCTCTGTTGTCATAAGGTGATTCGAATGAAATGTCAACATATTTAGAGATGTAGGGTTGGCTTCCTTCCCATGTTTCTGTACTTGATCCGAAGCATTGACCATTGCTTATTATTCCAGTCAGATATACAATACTGTCCACTACGTTTATTTGCCCAGCATAGTCTTGCGAGGCTACATTGCCATAGTCAATTATCTCCAGTTCATGACCTTCATTGTCCCAGATTACAAAAGCCATTCCGTGATTGTCGACCACGCATGTTGTGTCATCGAAATTGATGCTGCCTTTATATTTTATTTGAGAAAAGACGCGATTATGGGAAGTTGCAAGGGCGGTAATACCATAAGTTTCTTCGTTGGAGCGAGCTTTACCAAACGAAATCAGTGCGAGATTGTCTTTGTTTAGGCGTATCCAGTAGGCGGATTTGTTATCGACATTGACGGTGTCTCCGTTATACAAAACATATCCTTCCGTGTACTGCGGATTGGCAGCCCATTTCAGGGTTCCCATTATGAATAGAGAATTGGTCGATTCATCCACATGTGTATTGTAGATTCCAAGTGATTGTGCCAGATTGGTGGTTTCGCCTGTATGCGAGAGCTTAATAAGATGTGTTGCGAAAAGGTCGGCCGAATATTTTACCAACCAAGAGGAGGTCACGGTGTTGGTTGTCAGGTGCAAGTCGTTGGAGTTGGAAAGATTGAGTTCTGACGGAAGTTGAGAGCCGCCCATGCAAACATATAGATTGGTTTGGTCATCAATATCCAAAGAGGAAACACTGATTGTTGGAAAGCCCGAATGATTCAACGTCGAATCAAATATATATACATCGCCGATAATGCTATCGAAATGGGGCGAGAATTTCAATATCTGCTGGTTCCATGTAGCTGTCGGTCTGGGAATGTTGTATGTCAAGGAGCGATTGCCGTCGACCATTATGTTTAATGCCGCAAGCGTCCCGTCATTGATTATCCACAAACGTCCCAAAGCACTCCAATAATCGTTTGTCGCTCGGATGACGTAAATATTCCCCTCAGAGTCCACATTGAATGTCTGCCCCGACAACATTCTCGCATACATACGCTCCGAGTTGTTTGCCCCTATATAGTTTGGGGTCAAGGTGTTTCCTAGAGTGTCGATATAACCAACACCAACGAAGTGCTGTTCTATAACATTACCGTCAAAATTGAACGCGATAAAAGCATTGTACATGTTGCTAGCAATGCTATTGGTGGGCATCAGGTAGTCGTCGTTTCCTGTCAGCAGGGTGTCGAGGTAATAGAGATTGTTGGATTCTCCATATCCATTGTCATAGGGCAAGGCCAGGCTAACCATGACCATCAGACTGCTGTCATCAAGCATGCGGATGTCGTAGGCATAACTATGGCTTCCGCTGCTACAGATGGGTTTATACCATACCATTTCGCCAGAAGGAGTGATTTTTGCTATTAGTACACATTGTTTGTCAGTCGCAATCGGGCATAAATTGACGCCGTCAATCCTTGACTCTTGTGAAAAACAACCTAAAATGTAAAGATTTCCGGCATTGTCCGTCACCGAGCTAACAATCTTGGTGTATTCGATGTTGCCGGCATAGGTCTTCACCCAGTCGAAGTGCTGGGCGTGGGCAACGAGGGTGAAAAGACTGAGAATTGTGAGAGTGATTGCCTTTTTCATGATACCAATTTTGTTGTTTATATTTTTATGGGGGAATCGTGATGCATTGAGGAGGGGAAAGCAGGATAAAATCGCCTATATGGTGATTTCGCTCCGCTTAATATAAGGCTGAATTCAAGTTACAAATGCAACTTTGTTTGGGATATCAAGAAACGGATGAAAAAAGTTATCTGATTAAGGTGATGGTGCCTTTACGCTGATGCTGCAGTTTGTCTTTATCGGTATAAACTACAACATAAACGTATGTGCCTTGCGGCAAGATGCTGCCTTTGTAGGTACCGTCCCACGACTGATTGATGTCGGTGGTGTGGAACACCATCTGGCCTGAACGGCTGAAAATGCTCATCTTGAAGTTGGTGACACTACCCGCATCGGTGCTGAGGTGGGCACGGAAGGTGCTGACTTCAGGCTCTCCTGAGGCAGGGGCGAAGATGTTGGGGAACCACATGATGGTGTCTTCCTGCTTGGCCACTTTGGGCGACTTGACCTCAGGGGTGTTGTCTGCCACTACAGGGCTGACAGGGTCGGCGGCAACCTCTTTTTGCTCCTCTTGACGACTGACAGGTGCCGAAACCACTGTTTTGACAACAGGGGCTGCAACCGAAACAGGCTTTTCTTTGGCCACAGGGGCGACAACAACTTCGTGAGCAGCCACGGTGGATTCATTGCTGACCACAGATACAACCTCGGGTTGGTGCTCGGCAGGTTGCACCTGGTTGATCACAACCGGAGTTGTTGCAACAGCCGTTGCAGATTCGGCTTCGGCCTGGACGGGTTCGACCGTTTGCTGAGCCACGACCGGCATGGAGGTTTTTACTGTTTCGTTTTGCACAGGGTGAGGCCACAGCACCACTGCCACGATGGCTGCTGCCACAATGGCTGCACCACAGGTAGCACCAATGATTTGACGACGCAGTTTGGTACGGCGCATAGTGCCGTTGATGTTCTGCCATACAGATGGGTCGGGTTGTGCGGAATAGTTTTTGAGGTTGTTATTCATAATGCTATATTTTTTCTTTGTAACGGCTGACTTGGCAGCCTTGTATTATCTATGTTTTATTGATTATCAGTATTAAGCAGTTTTTTTCGAACCAAGTACCTTGCACGCATCAGCATGGTGCGGACAGACGACTCGGGTTTTTCGAGAATGGCGGCAATTTCGGAAAACTCCATACCTTCGACCTCCCTCATGTTGAAAACAAGACGATAGGCAGGCGAGATTTCCTGCAGAGCGTGTATCACATCAGTAACTCGGAAAGTATCGGTGTCGAAAGGTTCGTTGTATTCGTCAAATTCGGCCTTCAAGAGGTCTTCGTGTTTCTCGTCAATGTGGTTGAGGTCCATGTAGACAACATCGCGCCTACGCGAGACATAGTTGATGCAGTTGTTGATGGTAATCTGGCAGGCCCAATCCTTCAGAGCGTAAGGATTGTTGAGGCTGGCGATATTTTGAAAGACCTTGATGAAGGCATCCTGCAACAGGTCTTGGGCCTCATCGCGAGAGTGGGTATAACGAATGCAGATACCAAACAACGTCGGGGACAGCTCATCATAGAGACGTTTCTGGGCCTTGGGTTCTTGGCGGCAGCAAGCTTGGATAATATTTTCCACTCCTTTAATCATACGTCTTATAGACACACAACTTTCAATTTTGCTACAAAGGTAGTCATTTTTTATGAATTTTTATGAATTTTTTGAAAAAAATGTAACTACTCAGCCCCCATCAAACAATTGGGATGACCAAAGTTTTTGTGGTAGAAGTTAGAGATTCGCCAGCGCCTGCAAGGCCTCGTATTTGGACTGGCCATTCTTGTTGGCCGTTTCCATTATTGACTTTATCATCATGTAGATGTCGGCGACATCGTTGGTGCGGAAGCATCCGCTCACCTTCTGCTTCGTCTTGATGTTGCGGATGGCCCTCTCCGACGCATTGTTGTCGGGGGAGACTCCGCCGTCGGTCAAAAATGTGAAGAGGTATTCTTCCCATTTGGCGATGCCCT
>JAZUIX010000074.1:0-7018 GCA_045642445.1 Bacteroidales bacterium
CAGTATAGTTGTATTTGCCCGTCTCATCCGTATAAGCATCTCTAATTAACTTGTTACAACCCCAATAACCATGTCGTACTACGCAATCAATGGAGTCGAACCAAAACTGGTAGAAATAGTTGGGCACACGGCTGTCAAGGGCGTCTTGCGGGTGCGACACTTGGGCATTCAATGTACTGCAGATAAGCAGCAAAATTGTGCAAAGGAAAGACTTTTTCATAGCAGGGCATTTTGATGAATTTCGAGTCGTTTTACTATATAGACGGCGAAGGTGCGTTTTGGTTACAAAAAAAGTGCATTATTATGAATTTTTAACAAGATTTTTTCAATAATCGCTTCAAAAAGCAAAAAAAACGGGGGAAGAAGGGCCGAGGTGTGAAAGCCATTTTCCTTGTTACATTCATTATGTGTGCAATAATTTTTGATTTCCAACCCTACGGTGCCAGTATGCCCCGCCCTACCGTTTAATGTTCCTCCCAATGACCAAGATTTGACCTAGGATTGACCTTGGTGTGACCTAGGACTGACCTTGGTATTATACCTAGGTCATACCTAGGTCAGTCCTAGGTCATACCTAGGTCACACCTAGGTCACGGGGAGCAACCTTCGACCCATCTTGCACCCTTCCTTTTCGCTAAACGGGAGAAAATTTTTATGCGGATCCGTTTCTTTCTGATGATAGGTGATGGTAACGATTTAAGGCAAGTTGTATCGAATCATCACATATTAGGTGGGTTCTATAAATTCAACGTAGATATGAGAAATATTTGTAAATTACTTTTCTGCGATTTTGGCCGTTTTTGGGCATCTTGCTGTTTGCTTTGCAGACCTGTCTTGGCCTCGGCAGAGTCCAAGCGAGCTTGGCCTCTGCACTCAGCTTTGACAGGTTTATCACTCGGTCACAATGCCCGCGGATTCTCCGCTTTCCTTACTCCGTGCGGAATCTGCTTCGCAGAACGCTATCGAGTTCCACTGGAACTCTTCATCTCGCTCTGCGCAGCAATCTGCTCCAAAACCGACTCAAAATCCCAAGAAATCAATTTATAGAACCCACCATTACAACATTCCCTCACAATCTTTTGGGGGGTGCCTAAAGATTGTGAGGGAAGAGGATGGGTGAGGTATTGCTTATTTGTCGCGTACCAGGCGCACACAGCAGCCGTAGTCGCGGGGCTTGTTGCCGTCGGCGGGGTTGAGGTAGTTGCTGTAGAAACAGAGGTCGTAGGCCACAAAGTCGAGCAACGGGTTCGCACCGAAGGCGGTCACTGACCAGTAGTTGCCCATATCGCCCACATATTTTATCTTCATCTCCTCGTTGTCGCGGAAACCGCCCGCAGGCAGGAATACGGCACCGGCTTTCTGCATCTTGATCCAATCGCTGGCATCGTAGCTGTTTTTGCGAGAGTATTCGGTCATATTGTCTGCATCCGCTATGCCTGGGTGGAATGTGATACTGTCGGGGCAGACCCAATTGTCGGGCAGGAGCACCATGCCGTTGTTGCCTTCGACGCAGGCGATGCCGTATTTTTGATCGGCGTTGCTGCGGCCTTCGAAGAGGTAGGTCCATTCGTCTTTCGACAAGGTGCGCCACATCCCTTTCTTGTTGCCGCCGTTGCTGATGGCGTTATACACGCCCCAGTCGCAGTTGGCATAGTCGCCCACAAGGTCGTACACCCCCAGGGGGCCGTAACCCAGGTAGGTGGGGTAATCCTCATAGTCGGTGTCGTAGGGGTGGAAGAAAGCGTTGCCGCAGTCGTAGCCGCTGGTGGCCCAGGCAAAGAAGTCGATCCAGCCGTCGTAGGTGGGCGACACATTGCCGTTCTTTTCGCCTATGTAGTCGTATTGGTTGAGGGCAAAGCGCCAAGTGTCTTTGAAGGCTTTGTATTGCAGGTTGCCGCGCGAAAACTGCACCGTTTTGTCGACATCTATTGAAAAGAGGGCATCAATAGCGCCGTCCGAGGTGATGCCGTCTACTACGGTGACGTCGGGCGTGGTGTCGTTATTGCCGTTGATGGGTTCGTCATCTTTCTTGCATGCCACGTTCATGCACAAGGCCGCTACGGCCAACAGGATAAAGCATTTTTTCATAATGGTTATTTTTTTTGTGATTAGTGACTGGTGATTAGTGATTAGTGACTGGTGATTAGTGATTAGTGACTTGGAGGGCGGCAGCCAATTCTCAATTCTCAATTTTCAATTTTCAATTTCTAATTCAGGGTCTGATTGTGATGATGCCGTTGGGGGTGAGTTTGACTATGGTGGAACTGCCGGTGGAGGGATGGTGGAAGTCGGGATGGTCGGGCAGGGGGCAGTCGATGCGGTGGAGGAGCTCTGGGTCGATGTCTTCATAGCTCGCAGGCGAGGGGTGGCCGGAGAGGTTGGCAGAGGTGCTCACGATGGGTTTGCCGAAGGCGCTGAGGAGCTGCTGGCAGAAGTCCATGTTGGGGATGCGGACTCCCACGGTGCCGTTGTGGGCGGGGAGGTTCTCGGCCAGGGGGGCGAGGAGCATGTTTTGGGGCAGTATGACCGTGGTGGGTCGTTGGCTGCGGAGCAGGAGGTCGGCGGCTTCGGTGGGGAGGAGTGGTGAGAGCATGGTGGGGGAGGCCAGGACGAGCATCGATTTGGTGTGGTCACGCTCCTTGATGGCGTAGATTTTTTCCACGGCTTGTGCGTTGGTGGCATCACATCCGATGCCCCAGATGGTGTCGGTAGGGTAGAGGAGGGTCTGGCCTTCGCAAAGGGCTTTCAGGGCAGGTTCCAGTAGGTCGTTTTTCATTCTTTGGAGTGTTAATTTTAATGCAAAGATACGAAAAATTCAGAAAAATTCGTATATTTGCAAGTTAATTCTTGAATAAGGAAAATATAAAAAGTAAAATAACATATTATTAATTAACAAATTACAATTATGAAAGGACATCCAAAAGGTCTAATCGCTGCAGCTTTGAGTAATATGGGTGAGCGCTTTGGCTACTATATTATGAACGCTGTGTTGGTACTCTTCCTCTGTTCCAAGTTCGGTCTTGCCGAGGAAAAAGCTACCGCCATTTATTCGGTTTTTTACATGGGCATTTACATCCTGAGCCTTGTGGGCGGTATTATTGCCGACCGCACTCAGAATTACAAAGGCACCATTCAGACGGGTCTGCTTGTCATGGCTTCCGGCTATGTCATCCTGGCTATCCCCATTTTGGCCACTTCGGCCAATATCGGCTGGCTGCTGCCCCTCACCTGTGCCGCCCTTTTCCTCATTGCTTTCGGTAATGGTTTGTTCAAGGGCAACCTGCAGGCCATCGTGGGTCAGATGTACGACAACTTCGAGGCCGAGGCTGCCAAACAGGGCCCCGAGGCTTTGGCTCAGGCCAAGAACAAGCGCGACAGCGGTTTCCAGATTTTCTATATGTTCATCAATGTGGGCGGCTTGATCGCTCCTTTTGTGGCTCCCCTGCTCCGCAGCTGGTGGTTGGGTCAGAATGGTTTTGAATACAATGCCGACCTGCCAGCCCTCTGCCATCAGTTCATCGCCACGGGTGCCGCTATGGGTACCGATGCCATCACCAAGATGACCGAGCTCTTCGCCAATATGAACGTCACCCTGCCTGCCGATACTGCTGCCACTCAGGAACTCTGCCAGAATTATCTGAACGTGTTCAACACGGGTGTCCACTATTCGTTCATCGCTTCTGTGTGTGCTATGGTCATCTCGTTGGTGATTTTCGTCTGCACCAAGAAACGTTTCCCGACTCCTGGCAAGAAGGCTGCCGCCGAGAGCGTTACCTATACCGCCGAGGAGAAACAGGCTATGGCCAAGGAACTCAAACAGCGCCTTTACGCTATGTTTGCCGTGCTCATCATCGCCGTGTTCTTCTGGTTCTCGTTCCATCAGAACGGCACCTCCATGTCGCTCTTTGCTCGTGACTTTGTCCACACCGAGAGCCTCGCACCCGAGATTTGGCAGGCTGTCAACCCGTTCTTTGTCATTGTGCTGACATTCCCCATCATGTGGCTCTTTGAAGGCCTCACCAAGAAAGGCAAGGGTGTGTCCACTCCCAAAAAGATTGCCATCGGTATGGGTATCGCCGCATGTGCCTATCTGTTTATGACCATTTTCTGCAGCCGCATGGGCTATCCTTCGGCCACAGACTTCCGCGGTCTCGATGCCGCCTCTGCTGCCGCTATGAAGGCCGCTCCGTGGGTGCTGATTGTGTACTACTTCTTCATGACTGTTGCCGAGCTGTTCATCAGCCCGCTGGGTCTGAGCTTCATTTCCAAGGTTGCCCCCAAGAACCTCCTCGGTCTCTGCCAGGGCCTCTGGCTGGGTGCCACCGCTGTGGGCAATGGCTTCCTGTGGATTGGTCCGCTGCTGTACAACAAGTTCCCCATTTGGAAGGCTTGGATTGTATTTATGAGCGTGTGTCTGCTGTCGATGATTGTTATGCTCTGCATGGTCAAGTGGCTTGAGCGTGTAACGGGTGAAAAACAACAACAGCAGTAGTTTTATAGCTAATTGATATTTGAAAAAGAGGGTGCCTTTGGGTGCCCTCTTTTTTTTGTCGTGTTGATGATTTTTTTGCATGTTTAAAAAAAATCGTATATTTGCAAATTAATTGTTGAATAATATTATTAAAACAAAGTATATTATGAAACGTAGATTACAGTTGTTTTTGGCTATGGCCGTCATGATGGTCGTTGCCGTTGCCGCCTCGGCGGCACCCGTGTCGGTTGACAGGGCGAAAACTGTTGCTCAGAGTTTTTTGAAATCCCAGGGCATCAGTTTGCAGTTGACCGATATTACCTCCACTACTCCTTTTACGGAGTTTTATGTTTTTGCAGGACAGGGGGGCGAGGGATTCATCCTCGTCTCGGCCGACGATTGTGTGGTACCCATTCTGGGCTATTCTGCCACCAGTTTCTTCACGGCAGAGAATATGCCCGAGAATGTGCGCGGATGGCTCGAAGATTACGAGGGGGCCATTCGTTTCTACAAAAACCACCAGTCGCCCCTGCGCACCTCGGACGGCAGATTTGACGAGGTGGCCGACCAGTGGCGTCAGCTGGCCGAGGGCGGCTATATGCCGGCACTGAACACCACGGTGTCGCCCCTGCTCTCCACCTACTGGAACCAGAGCCCTTATTACAACAACCTCTGCCCCTACGACAGTTATGAAGGCGAAAATGCCGTTACGGGTTGTGTGGCCACAGCCACGGCCCAGATTATGAAGTATCACAACTGGCCCACCACGGGTTATGGCAGCCACAGCTATACGCATAGCGACTACGGCACCCTCTCGGCCAATTTCGGCACCACCACCTACGCCTGGTCCTCGATGCCCAACGTGTTGACCTCTTCCAGCACCACGGCCCAAGTCAACGCCGTTGCCACGTTGATGTATCATGTGGGTGTGGCTGTGGAGATGGACTATGGCGTCTCCAGCAGCGGTGCCAACAACTATTCCATCGACAATCATGCCTCTTCGGAGTATGCCTTGCAATATTATTTCAAATACAGCAGCGACATCCGTTCTGTTTTCCGCGATGCCTATTCCGACAACGCGTGGAGTGCCTTGCTCCGTGCCGAACTCGATGCCAGCCGACCCATCCTTTATTCGGGACGTGGCAGTGGTGGAGGCCACAGCTTTGTATTGGACGGTTATGACAACAGCGGCCAGTTCCACGTCAATTGGGGCTGGGGCGGCTACTGCAACGGCCATTTCACCATGGGCAGCCTCAATCCTGGTGTCGGCGGAATCGGCGGCAACGGCAGCGGCACCTATAATGTCCAGAATGTCGCCACCATCGGCATCCACCCCAACTACGACTGGAGCAGCACAGCCTCCACAACCGTGTCGGCCACCTCGTCCAACACCACCTACGGCACTGTAACAGGCAGCGGCACCTACACCTTCGGCACCGAATATACCCTTACAGCCACTGCTGCCACCAGTTGCCGTTTTGTGTGCTGGAACGACAACAACGCCTATAATCCCCGCACCATCACCGCCACTGGCGGCAGCCGTTCCTACACCGCCATCTTCGAGCCCCTCTCGGGCGACACATTGGGCTACACCTCGGGTTCGGTTACCGGCATCAGTTTCGGCACAGGCAACGACAACGACGACAAATACTGGGGCATCAAACTGCCCTCCGCCGTGCTCACCGCAGGCAGCAGCCTCACGGCAGTGCAGATGTATGTGAAATATGCCGGCACCTACGACGTGCAGGTGCGCCTCGGCAGCACCTCCAATCAGGTGGTCAACCAAAACGTCGTCTTTACCGAAGCCGATGAAGGATTTTGGCGCACTGTCACCCTCGCCTCGCCTGTGGCCGTCACAGGCACTCAGGACATCTACCTCGTCCTGCACAACAACACCATATCCTATCCTGCACCCCTTGCCACGGGTTGCGGCAACAGCAACGGTTTCCTCTGGGGCAGCAGCCTCACATCGTATTATTCCTATTATCCCCAATATTCGGCAGCCATCCGTGGCATCTTCACAGGTGGTTCGCCTGTTGATCCTCCTGCAGCTGGTGACACTATTTCTTATTGTCAGAACAACCCCTATGCTACGAGCATTGGTGCTGGCGGCAGTCTCACATGGGGTGTGCGTTTCCCTGCAAGCGCCGTCTCCAGCCACAACTACCTCACCGATGTGATGATCCACATCTCCTATCCTGGCACCTACACCCTCAATGTCTATCAAAACGCCACCGGTGCTGGCACCGCTGCCTACACCCAGACAGTGGCCCTGTCCGACACCGGCTGGAACACCATCCACATAGCCAACCCTGTTGTGCTCACCGGATCCACGCAGCCACTTTGGATCACTTTCTCCAATAGTGATGTGACTTATCCCGCCGATGGAGTTGCCGGTTTGTCCGACACAAATAGCAGTTTGGTCTATTTTGGGGGATGGATGAGTCTTAATACGGCATCCGAGGGCTCACTGGACTATTCCTGGATGATCAAGGGCATCCTCTCCAACACCATGCCTGCCCCCACAGTGGCTATCAGTGGCCCTAC
>JAZUIX010000075.1:0-16073 GCA_045642445.1 Bacteroidales bacterium
GTTCTCCGCTACGCTATCGAAAGTCCACTGGACTTTCTTCATCTCCGGCACTTCTCCATCTACTGCCTCATTTGTATGATAAAATTGTCCCATGTTATTTTTTAAATGTTACTTAGCAACGATTTTTGGTGACTGATACAATAAAAAGCGGACGGTGACGTTTTATATCAAAATATCTTTGAGCTATGACAATTGCCGTACTGTTACCTTGCTACAATGAGGAGCCGACAATAGGGAAGGTGGTGGCCGATTTCCGCACCGCACTACCTGAGGCCGATGTGTATGTTTATGACAATAATTCCACCGACCGCACGGCTGAGATGGCTTTGGCGGCGGGTGCCATTGTGCGTAAGGAGCCTGTGCAGGGCAAAGGCAATGTGATTAGGCGCATGTTCCGAGAAGTGGAGGCCGATTGCTATCTTATGGCCGACGGTGACGATACTTATCCTGCCGAGCAGGCTCTCCAGATGGTGAAGCCTGTGCTGGAGGAAGGGGTGGATATGGTTATAGGCGACAGGCTTTCGTCGACCTATTTTGAGGAGAACAAGCGCCTCTTCCATAATAACGGCAATAGGGTTGTGCGGGCGTTGATACGCCATTTTTGGCATAGCGACATACACGACATCATGACCGGCTATAGGGCTTTCAGTCGCCGATTTGTGAAGACTTTCCCTGTGATGTCGGGCAGTTTTGAGATTGAGACCGAGATGACCATCCACGCCCTCGACAAACGCTTCCTTTTGCGAGAAGTGCAGGTGGAGTATCGCGACAGGCCCGAAGGGAGTGTGTCGAAACTGAACACTATCTCGGATGGGCTGAGTGTGTTGAAGACCATATTCGTCCTGTATAAAGAATATCGTCCGCTGCGTTTCTTTGCGTGGCTGGCATTGCTGCTGACGGTGGTGGCCGTGGTGCTGGTGATCCCTGTGCTGGTGGAGTATTTTCAGACGGGGTTGGTGCCGAGGTTCCCCACGTTGTTTTTCTCGCTGTTTCTGCTGTTGGGAGCCATGATGTCTATCTTCACGGGGTTGTGCCTGGATGTGATTGTAACGAAGGATAGGAAGAATTACGAACTTCGACTGATTAAGCATAATGAGTAAACTTTGGGGCGATATGAAACACAACGTAGTGAGATATTTGCTGGTGTTTTTGGGATTGTTGGCGGGGTACATGCTCTTTGCCTTTGTGGCCAATTTGTTGCCCAACGAGCCTATCCGCAAACATGCCTCTTCCACCATTGTGCGGCAGGATTTGTGCAACGATTATGAGTATCCCATTCTGCACAAAGAGCCCTTCCGTATGGATAATTTCACCGATGCGCTTATTATCAATCAGGCCTGTATGGGCGGCAGCGACAGTTTGCTGACCTCCATGCTGTTGATGCCTCGTATGGATTATGGCGGTTGGTCGCAAACCGAGTCGCTTCGCAAGATGCTGGAGGGTGATGACGCACCCCACAAGACGATTTATTATCCGCGATATTGGCACGGCAGCACTTTGATAATGCGCTTTTTACTCCAGATGGATGACTACACGGGTTTGCGTGTGTTTTTCTATCTCCTCTCGTCGCTTATCCTGTTGTGGGCAGTGGTGGCTATGGGGAAAACTCTGGGATTGTGGTCTGCCGTGCTTTTTTTGCTCTCGTGGCTGTTGTGCACAGTGTTTGTGATGCAGTTTTCCATACAGTTTCTGCCGGTGTTGCTGATCTCTTTGGCGGCCACGTTGTGGGTGCTCTACAGGGTGAAAACCACAGGCAATATGGTGATGCTGCTATTTGTGATAGGATCGCTGACAGCCTTTTTCGACCTGCTGACATGCCCTCTGATTACTTGGGGTGTGCCCATGTGCGTTTATCTTTTGAAAAAACGGGAGGAAATGGCCCAGGAGTCTTTAGGTAAAGGAATATGCGGAATGGCCTGTCCTTCGCTGCTCTGGGCTTTGGGCTATGGCGGCACATGGGTGTCGAAATGGCTGATAGGGTCGGCGCTGACCCCCTGCGATGTGTTGCACGATGGTGCCAGCCAGTTTGGGCTTCGCTCGGGTGTCGAGGCCGAGTTTACCCGCTGGGACGCGGTGCAGCACAATCTCGATTTGATTGGTTGGCCCTATGTGTGTGTCACGGCCATCGTGTTGATAGTGTTGGCGGTGCTGTTTTTTAACCGTCAAGGCATCAAGGCCTCGGTGTTGTGTGCCATAACTGCTTTGGGACCCTTTGCGTGGTTTATTTTTGCAGCCGACCATACCTATCTCCATAATTGGTTTGCCTTCAGAACCCTTGTGGTGTTTTTGATGGGATTGTTCTTCGCATTGGGTAGTTTGGTCGATTGGAACAAAATAATGAAAACTAATAGACGATGAAAAAGATATTTGCATTATTATTGGTCTTAATGCCGCTGATGCTTGTGGCACAAGACTATGATTTCGCCAAGACCATAGGCGGAAACACCCTCTATTTCTACATTACCAGCACGGGGGGCAAACATGGTGCCACAGTAGAAGTGACCTATCCCGGCCCTTCGGAAGAAAAACCGTGGAAAGGTTTCTCCAAACCCGTGGGACAGGTCTCCATTCCCGAGTTCGTCACCCCTCCGCGTTCGGAAAATCCCGAGGATGACGACACCACCATTTACACCGTCACCTCCATACGGTACTTTGCTTTCAAAGGCTGCAACCGAATAAAGAAACTGGTGCTCCCACGGAGCATTAAGGACATGGGAGAGGGGGCTTTTGAAGGCTGCAACAAAATTGCCGAGATTGTCACATCTGCCGACAATCCTCCGTTGCTCAACGAGTCTTCGTTTGATGGGGTGGACTTGGATATTCCCGTGCGTATTCCCGAGGGGAGCTATGAGACTTACAAACAGGCTGTTGGGTGGCGAATGTTTACGCAATTAACAGAATATTAGTATTATGATATACGATACAATAGATAATTTTGAACGCTATGTCGGCATGATGCCTGGCATAGCCGAAGGACTCAGTTTCATCCGCTCAGCAACGCTTGATTTGCAGCTTGGGCGTCATGAGTTGCCTCACAATTGCTACGCCAATGTCGACGAATATTGTACCAAGGTGCAGAGCCCTGTGGGTTTCGAGGCCCATCGCGAGTATATCGACATCCAGTTCCTCCTTTCGGGCGAAGAACGGATCTTGGTGCGGCCACTTGCCGAGGTGCGTTGCACTACGCCCTACGATGCCCACCGAGATGTGGCTTTCTTTGCCCACGAAGAACCCGCCACCGAGGTGGTGTTGGGCAAAGGCCGTTTCGTAATTTTATTCCCCGACGAGGCTCACGAGCCGCAACTCTGTTTGGACGAGCCCCGCGATGTAAAGAAAATTGTTGTGAAAGTCAAGTGCAAATGAACGATAATAGTATGAATGTTGAAGCCCGTGTAGCAGCTGCCCGCCGACTTCACGAGAATGGTCACAACTGTTGCCAGGCGGTTGTGATGGCTTACGCCGATATGTTGCCCATCGCCCCCGATGCTGCTTTCAATATGGCCGCTCCCTTCGGTCGCGGCCTCTCCGGCCTCCAGCAGACCTGTGGCTGCGTTAATGGTATGGCTATGGTGTGCGGCCTCTGCAATCAAAAGATGATGGTGCGTGGCCTTGCCGAGCAGTTCAAAGCCGAGCATGGCGACCTCAACTGTCCCCGATTGCTGCAGATCCAAGGTGCAGGACACTCCTGCAACGACCTTGTGGCCTCGGCTGCCCGACTCCTTGGCGAGACTCTCTTGTCTGAAGAATAGTTTTCCAAAAAAACGAAACAATATGAATCTTTACACCCTCAAAAATAAACACGGAATGACTGTGCGGATAACCGATTTCGGTGGCCGCATCGTCTCTTTGGAAGTCCCCGACCGTGATGGCAATTTCCGCGACGTGGTGCATGGTTTTGACAATTTGGAGGACTATCTGCCCGAAAATCACCAAGGCGATTTTGGCGCCGTGATAGGCCGCTATGCCAATAGGCTCGGTTTTGGCCGCATCGTTGTGGATGGCAAGACTATACAGCTGCCTCAAAACAATGGCCCTCATTGCCTCCACGGAGGGCCCGACGGCTGGCAATACAGGCTCTATGATGTGGAGGAATCAACCCCAAATACCTTGGCCCTGACCCTTGTGAGCAAAGATGGCGACAACGGATTCCCCGGCGAGGTGCAGGTCCGTGTGGTTTATACCCTCACCGACGACAACGTCCTGGACATCCATTATAGCGCCACCACTAATGCCACCACGGTCATCAATATGACCAACCATAGTTATTTTAATCTCAATGGTGATGGACGTACCTCTATCTTGAACCACCTCCTCACGATTGATGCAGACCGCTTTACTCCCATTGATGATACTTATCTGCCCAAGGGGGAGATTGTCGGTGTTGAGAATACTCCTTTTGATTTTCGGAAGGCCAAAACCGTGGGGCGTGATTTGGATTTGAGCATCGAACAGCTGCGTAATGGTAATGGTTACGACCACAACTGGGTGCTCAACACTCGTGGCAGTTTGGAACGTCCTTGTGCCCGCTTGGAGAGCCCCATTACGGGAATAGTATTAGAGGTTCGCACCACCGAACCAGGAATGCAGGTCTATACCGGCAACTTCCTTGATGGCAGCGTGTGTGGCAAAAAGGGCGTGGCCTATCCCCAACGTAGTGCGATATGCCTTGAGACGCAGAAATTCCCCAACAGCCCCAACAATCATTGGCCCGAGTCGGATGCCTATCTCCGCCCAACTGAAAAATTTGAGAGCCGCACCCAGTTCTGCTTCTTTGTGAATTGTGATTAGTGACTTGTGGCTTGTGAAAACCTTTTTTAAAGATAGAGAGCATTTTTATACGTCAGAGATATTTGTGATGATAAAAAAATAACTTGAGACCATGTTTTGATTTTTTTATATATGCTTTGGCTCACCTTGTCGGCTCTTTTTCCATTGTTCATCAGTCGAGTAGCCCGCTACACTCCTTCTTCACAATGAAAAAATAGCTCGACAATCTAAGCCAAATCATATCAACTTATTTTTTCATCATCACTTAAAAAACGATTATCCGTTGCTTGAAAAAGTTGCCTGACGGCAAGAAATAAAGTCCTCTATCGAGGGAAATAGCCTGTCCCCTTTTGGGGAAATAGGGTTAAGGAAATATTTTGCTGACACTATCACCTCGTTGCGGATAATCATTTTTAAAAATAATAAAAAAAGGCTGCCTTTTTGGGGCAGCCCTTTTTATGTCTTTACTTTTTGAGTGTCTTATTCGGCGAGGGCGATGTATTTGTCAACCTCGTTCCACTCGGTGCTCTCAGGATAGTTGGCTTTGATTTCCTGGAACAATTCTTTGGCTTTGGCCTTGTTGCCCTGCTGGAGCTCCATCATGCCGGCCTTCCACAGCGCGGTGGGGGCGGTGATGACGTTGTCGGATTCCTTGGCAGCCTTCTGGTAGTATTTCGAGGCGTTGGCGGCATCGTCCAGTTCGGCGTATGCGTCGCCCATAAGCATCTTGGCTATGGCCTTGGTGAAGATGTCGTCGGCCTTGTAACCATCCAGGTGGTCAATGGCCTCGTTGAATTTGCCGAGATTGATTTCACAGATGCCTGCATACAGTTTGGCCAGATTGCCCGATTTGGTGCAGCCGTACTCGTCGATGATGTCGATGAAGCCGAGGAAATCGTCGTTTCCGTTCAGGGCCTGTTCGAAGTTGCCTTCGCCAAAATATTGTTCGGCGGCAAACATGTCTTCGGAAGCGCGAACTTGGCGCGGATTGGCGATGAGGCCGATGTAGGCCCAAATGCCCAAACCGACGGCTACGATGGCACAAGCCACAATAATGAGGGCCTTTTTGTTCTTTTCAATAAACTCTTGAGTTTTGGCGATAACGCCACTAACCTCAGTGTTTTTCTCTTCGTTTTGCTCTTTCATTCTTATATATTTTTTGTTTTTTCGAAAGTGCAAAGTTAGTCATTTTTTTTCATTTGGAATGAAAATATTTTTTATTATCTGACATTTTGTGGTGTTTCGATTTTTTTTAACACTTTATAATGTATTGAATTTATTATAGTTGTGTAGATTTTATAAAAAAAAAAGAATAAAAAAAGTTTTTTTTATATTTTTTGATTATCTTTGCAAATTAGATTATTATGTTTAAAATGGAGTAAAAACGAGTAGTAATGAGTACGAATGTCAAGTATTTGGGATTGGATTTGAAGAGCCCCGTCATCGCTGCCAGCTGTGGTTTGACGGCCAATATTGACAACCTTCTCAAACTGGAGGTTGCAGGTGCTGGCGCCGTGGTGGTGAAGTCGGTGTTTGAGGAGGAGATAATCTACGACATCAAGCGCAATACCCATATTTTTGCTCCTGTTGACAGCTATGGTGTGAGCTACGAATATATAGCCCAACATGTGGCAGCCGATTCGCTTTCACGCCATTTCGCCTTTATCCGTGACGCTAAACGTCGCCTCACGATCCCTGTGATTGGCAGCATCAACTGCTACTCTTATGAGAATTGGCTCACCTACGCCAAGTATTTCCAAGAGGCAGGTTGCGACGCTTTGGAACTCAACATGTCCATTCTCCCTTACGAGACATCGCTCTCCTCTGAGGATGTGGACCGCACGTTCAACGACATCATCCAAACCGTCAAAAAGTCCATTTCCATCCCCATCAGCATCAAAGTGGGGCCATACTTTACCGATATGGCCAAATTCATGCAGCAGCTTTCGTGGATGGGTATCCAGGGCATCACCATGTTCAACAAGTCCATGCAGATGGACATTAACATCGACTCCGAAGAGGTCTGTAATGCAGCAGTTCTCTCCACTCCCGAGGACTTGTACAACACCCTTCGTTGGACCGCCATTCTGAGCCGCAAGCTCCGTTGCGACCTGAGTGCCACCATGGGCGTCAACACCCCTGACGATGTGGTCAAACTGCTCCTGGCTGGTGCTACCACGGTACAAGTGGCCTCGTGCCTGTATAAGAACGGAGTGGGCTATATGCGCAACCTCACAACCGGCCTCAAGGATTGGATGGCGAAGAAGGGTTATCAGAGCATCGACGATTTCCGAGGCAAACTGGCTGTCAAACCCAACGAGAAGACATCCTTGGTGATGCGCACTCAGTTTATGAAATATTTCAACGAGATCCAGTAATTATACTACTATAAAACTACAATCAACTAAGTTATGGACAAACCTACAAGATTATTTGATTTACTTGAATACCGCAAACAAACCAAACCCGACCGTGCCGTTCTTGTGGCCAAACACGACGGTGAATGGAAGAAGATATTTATCGACGAATATATTGAGAAAGTCAACGCCATCAGTTACGGTTTTATGCATCAAGGCATCAACCGTGGCGACAATGTGGCCCTTATTTCTGCCGACCGCCCCGAATGGAATTTTACCGACCTCGGCGTGCAGCAGACAGGTGCCGTCCTCGTGCCGATATATCCCACCATTAGTGAGGACGACTACCGCTACATCCTTAACGACTGCGAAGTGAAATATCTTGTTCTCGAAAACGAGTCGATGCTCCGCAAGGTCAAGAACCTCATTCCCGAACTCACCACGCTCAAAAATGTCATCATGATTGACAAAAAAGAGCCCGAGACCCCTTACTCCACCTTGGCCGAACTGATGGATGAAGGTCGCGCCAACGCCCAACCCGAGCAACTTGCCGCTATCAAGGATTCCATCCAAACCCGCGATGTCGCCACCATGATCTACACCAGCGGCACCACCGGATTCCCCAAAGGTGTTATGCTCTGCCACGAGAACATCCTCACCTGCATGTATGGTGTCCAGCACACCCCCAAGGCCCATTTCACCCGCGCCATGAGCTTCCTCCCGCTCTGCCATGTGTATGAGCGCATGATGAACTATTTTTATCAGTACATGGGTTACGAGACCTACTATGCCGAGAACATTGGCAAAGTGGCTGAAAACATGAAGGTGGCCAAACCTCACATGATGACCGCCGTGCCCCGCTTCATCGAAAAAATGTACGACGGCATCTACCGCAAAGGCGAGAAGATGAAAGGCTTTAAAAAACGCATCTTCTACTGGTCGCTCCGCCTGGCCACCAAATACGACCTCGACGGCATGACATGGTGGTTCAAGATACGTCGCCAAGTGGCCAATGCCTTGGTCTACGGCACTATCCGTGACGCCTTTGGAGGCCATCTCGAAATGTTTGTCTCCGGCGGTAGCGCCATCCAGCCACGACTGGCCCGATTCTTCACCTGCATCGGCATGAATATTTACGAAGGCTACGGCCTTACCGAAACAGCCCCCGTAATTGCTGTAAGTTCGTCCAAGCCCCACGGCCGCAAACTTGGCACCGCAGGTCTGCCTCTCCCTGGCATCGAAGTCAAAATCATGGAAGGCACCAACGAGATTGTCTGCCGTGGCTCCAACGTCATGCTGGGCTACTACAAACAGCCCGAACTGACCAAAGCGGCCATCGACGAAGAAGGCTGGTTCCACACAGGCGACACCGGAGCCTTCGAACCCGAAGGTCAGCTCCGCATCACAGGCCGCACAAAGACCATGTTCAAAACCTCCATGGGCAAATTTGTCAACCCCGAAGTGATAGAGGAAAAATTCAAAGAGAGCCCCTTCATCCTCGACATGATGGTGGTGGGCGAAAATCAGAAATTCGCCGCCGCAATCATCGTGCCCGACTTCCAGTTCCTCAAAGAATGGCAGGAGCGTCACCACATCCATTGTGAGACCCGCGACGAGATGGTGGCCGACAAAAAGACCCTCGCCCGCTACGGAAAAGTGATGGACAAATACAACAAAACCCTCGGATCCACCGAGCAAATCAAGAAATTCAAAGTCATCAACGACGTTTGGGACACCACCAACGGCTGCCTTACTCCCACACTCAAAATTAAGCGCCCCATCGTTACCGAACGTTGCAAAGATGTTATTGCTGAACTGTTTAAATAATCACCTTTCACTTTTCACAAATCACAAGTCACAAATCACAAGTCACAAATCATTAAAAACAAAGAACAATTCACTTAGTTATTAATTAAATACTATTACCATGGACAACGTACAAGAAAAGCCAGTCAGTTTCTTCCGTTTCGAAGACCTCCGTATCTATGCCAAATCTACCGATTACAGCACATGGCTCATCCAGAACATCGGCGAACCCAAAAACGATATGGAGCGCAATCTCATCAATTCCTTCTGTCATTCCTCTTACGACATCTCCCTCAATATTGCAGAGGGATCTTCGCGCAACAAGAGTCAGTTCGAGCATTACCTAAAGATCTCCAAGACCGCTATCCGCGAGTGCATCGTCTATACCACCGTGGCCGCCAATATCGGTCTCTTCGACGACGACCGTTGCCAGCGTTCGCGCGAGTTTCTTATGGAACTTACCCGCATGATTGGTGCCCTCATCATCTCTCTGCAACGCGGCTCCGGCCGTCATCGCGACGACTTCGACAATGAGTCTTCCAACGATGAACCTGTGGACGCTTTAGATTCTATTGATACCAATTTTTAAAAATACCGAAATTTTGTATCCATTATTATCAAATTTGCATTTTACAGAGACCGGCAATTTCTTTTTGATTGCCGGTCCTTGTGTTATAGAGGACGAAACAAGTCCTTTCCTTATCGCCGAACGCCTCGTGGCCGTCACCGAGCGGCTCCATCTGCCCTACGCCTTCAAGGCCTCCTATCGTAAAGCCAACCGTTCCCGTATCGACTCCTTTACCGGCATCGGCGACCAGGCTGGTCTTGAAATACTCCGCGCCATAGGTCAAAAATACGGCATCCCCGTGGTCTCCGACATTCACACCGAAGAGGAGGCCGCCATGGCCGCCCAGTATGTCGACATACTCCAGATACCCGCATTTCTGTGTCGGCAGACCTCCCTGCTCGAAGCCGCTGCCGCCACAGGCCGTTGTGTCAACATCAAGAAAGGACAGTTCCTCTCGCCCGAGGCTATGGTTCATGCTGTTGACAAGATGACCCATTTCGGTAACCGTAACGTCATGCTAACCGAGCGGGGCACCACCTTCGGCTATCAAGACCTCGTGGTCGATTTCCGAGGCGTCCCCGCCATGCAACGCAACCAAGTGCCTGTAGTCGTCGACATCACCCATTCGCTCCAACGCCCCAACCAAACAGCTGGCGTCACCGGTGGCAATCCCGAGATGATAGAGACCATCGGTCGTGCCGCTGTTGCCGTGGGTTGCGACGGCATCTTCATGGAGACACATCCCGACCCCGCTTCGGCCAAATCCGACGGAGCCAACATGCTCCGACTCGACCTTGCTGAAGACCTCTTGAAGCGTATGCTCAAAATTCATCAGGCCGCAAGAACGAAAGATATTTAGATTTTCAAAACCCTCGGAACCTCATCAACTACATTAACCCTTTAACTTCTAAACCCAGTGGAACTCAAACTTACCAAACCTATCGTCTTTTTTGACCTCGAAACAACGGGTGTCAACGTCGGCAGCGACCACATCGTCGAAATCTGCCTTCACAAAGTCAACCCCGACAACACCACCGAGACCTTTGTCCGCCGTGTTCGCCCCGCCGATGCCCAAGGCCGCACAATCCATATTCCCGAAGTAACTACCGCCATCCACGGCATCAGCGATGCAGACGTGGCCGACAAGCCCACCTTCCGCGAGCTCGCCCCCGAGGTGGCAGCCTTTATCGGCGATGCCGACCTGGCAGGCTACAACTCCAACAAATTCGACGTCCCTATGCTCGTCGAGGAGTTCCTCCGTGTCAGCTACCCCTTCAGCCTCAAACAGCGTCGCCTTGTCGATGTGCAGAACATCTTCCACAAGATGGAACAACGCACCCTCAAGGCCGCCTACCGTTTCTATTGCGACAAGAACCTCGACAACGCTCATAGTGCCGATGCCGACACCCTCGCCACCTACGAGGTGCTCAAAGCCCAGCTCGACCGCTACCAGGATGCCGACTTTGTGGCTCCCGACGGCACCGTCAGCAAGCCCGTCGTCAACGATATCGAGCAGCTCAGCCTCTTCACCACCAACACCCTCTGGGCCGACCTTGTGGGACATATTGCCTACGACCAGCAGCACCGCGAGGTCTTCAACTTTGGCAAGCATAAGGGCAAGACACTTGAGAGCGTCTTCACCGCCGAACCTGCCTACTACGATTGGATGATGAAGGCCGACTTCCCTCTCTCCACCAAAGCCCTGCTCTCCGAAGTGTGGCAACGTATGCGCGACAAAAAGCTCAACGACCTCAAACTCCATTTCGGCGGCTGACCCCAATACTCTTTCTGAATTGAGAATTGCTGAAGCGCTTTTGTATTGTCAATTCACTTTTCACAATTCACATTTTATTCCATTATTGCGTTCTTTGTGCTCTCATGATACTTTCACTATTGGTGGGAGAATATTGGGAGGATATTGGGAGAATAATGGGAGGATCTGTTTGCCTCACCAATGCCTTGGTTTGATTCTTTTTGACATATTTGTTATAACATTCCGGTTGGTCAATTTGCCCTTTCCCATTCACGAATGGGCAATCAGATGCCGTCAAACCGTGCGGTTCCTTCCAAATATTGTCCAAATACAGGAATTTGGTGCCGCTGACATAAACGGCCAACGCGGGGGAAAAGCATCGGAATAAGGGGGTCGCGCATGTCTTTTGAGGTTTGCGAGAGCAGAAGTTTGACACATTCTGTCCCATTTCCAAGGTATGGCATCTTGGGTGCCGAGTGTTTGAGGATGTCGTATTTTATTGTTTTATTGCTTTTTAGGTGATTGTGGATTTCCTTAATCTTACAGTCTTACAGTCTTACAGTTGTTTTTTGAGGGGTACAATTTCTCTTATTTATTATCTATATATTTATATATTAATTAGTTATATAATATAAGAAAGGGGTATTGTCATCCATTTTTTTAATTGTCCAATTGTCTTTTGTCCGATTTGTTAGTTTGATTTCTTCTAAAGGCTTGTCATTCAGTTTCTAAAATCTATAACACATAACCTTTAACCATTATTTGTCCCATTTTGTTTTGAAACGTCTGGATTTGACGAAGGCCAGCAGTTCCTCCAGTTCCTCTCGCAGCATCTTCACTATGAGGCGTTTGCCGAGATGTTTGCGGAAGCGAAGCTCGAAAATCACGTCGTTCTTTGTCTCCTTCACCGAACCGTGAGAGGTGCGGAAGATGGTGTTGTAGCGGCTGCCGCTATTCACGGCGTAGGGGCGGAAGCAGGAGGTGCCGTCGTCCTCGGTCACCAAGCGCCCTCGCTGGCTGGCGCGGTCGCCGTAAGCCACAAGGTGGGGGTTCTCCTCGAAAGCGCAGGGATAGATGTTGATACCGCCATTCTCGTTGTAAGCCGTCTGGGTTTCGATACGGATGTTGCTGATGAAAATTTTTTGTTTTTTCATTTGAGTTGAATTGCGAGAGAAGTGTCGGAAGGGTGGCCACCCGTAATCTCGCGAGACTTCCTCTGCTCCAACTCTGGTTAATAATTTGATGAACTTTCGGTTTCACGACTGAAACACGGTGCAAAGATACACCCTTTATAACGGAAAAACCTCCTACGATGGACTATCGTAGGAGGTTAAGCAGCAAAAAATCAGTATGATTCTATTTGAATAGTACGTCTAAGTTTTCCTCGTTGAGAAGACGGGTTTTGCATTGTTTGTAGTCGTTGAAAGCCAATCTGAGGCCCTTTAATCCAAACAAAGCCTCGAACGGTATCCAAGAAACGGCAAGTGTTTTGCCATTTTTTCGCTTCGAGAGTTGGAATTTCTCGCTTGCCAACGATGCGAAATAGGCGGCCTCCACCTTCGTCTTCCACTTGTATTGCCATCCGTCCTGCTGGCAGAAACCATGTTCGACGGCCTTCTGCAATATCCGCATAAACGCTTTGTTCTCCGTCAGCACAGCAGCCTTATCTTTTGCTTTGCGAACGTCGGCGCCATCGTCAATACCCGATTCGTCCATTCCTTTGCCCGTGGCCTTGCATTGGGCGGCATCGGCTACATTCACCGTACCCTTTTCCACCGAGAGGTTCACCACCTCGTTGTCGTGGATGTCAATGTAGTTGCTCCCCTCCTGCATGTATATCGTATTTCCTGCCATAGTTGTTTATGAAAATTAAAATTCTATTGTTTCTATTGTTCCAAATACACAACCTTACCTGTCTTGTCGATATAGCCACTTTTGCCTCCAATCCATATTCTTGCCAGCCCTTCTGAAAAATCACAGACATTGTCAAACTGTGGATTTATTACAATTTTCCCAGACTTGTCAATAAAGCCGTATTTGCCTCCAATCACCACAGCTGCCAGCCCTTCTAAAAAATCACCGGCATAGTCAAACTGAGGATTTATTACAATTTTTCCAGACTTGTCGATATAGCCCCATTTGCCAGTTTCTAAATCTCCAATCCTTACTTTTGCAAGCCCTTCTGAAAAAATATAGGCATAATCAAACTGAGGATTTATCACATATTTCCCTGATTTGTCGATATAGCCACATTTGCCTCCAATCCCCACTGCTGCCAGTCCTTCTGAAAAAACACCAGCATCGTCAAACTGAGGATTTATTACAATTTTTCCAGACTTGTCGATATAGCCGTATTTGCCAGTGTTGTAATCTCCAATCCTTACTGCTGCCAGTCCTTCTAAAAAATGTCTGGCATCGTCAAACTGAGGATTAATCACATATTTCCCAGTCTTGTCGATATAGCCGTGTTTGCGTCCAATCTTTACTGCTGCCAGCCCTTCTGAAAAATTATCAGCAAGGTCAAACTGTGGATTAATCACATATTTCCCAGACTTGTCGATATAGCCCCATTTGCCAGCTCTAAAATCTCCAATCCTTACAGCTGCCAGTCCTTCTGAAAAAACACCAGCATCGTCAAACTGAGGATTAATCACATATTTTCCCGACTTGTCGATAAAGCCGTATTTGCCATCAGACTTAGCAGGGAATAGTCTTGAGGAAGCTGCCCCTTTGGGATTGTTGCAACCTACGAATGAGAGCAAAAGCATACATGCTGCACCTAATAATAAAAGTCTTTTCATTTTCAAGCACCCTATTTCCGTGTCGAGCGCAACCGGTTGTTGGTTATTGATTTAGAGATTATGATTAACGGTTTTGTTGTCGTGAATGTCGATGTAGTTTCCACCAGGTTCCACTTTCACTTCGACATTCGTTGTGTTTTTGAGGCCGAGTTTTTCATAGAAAGAGCTGATGATGTCGTCGTATTTGTGGCCATGACTGTTGTTATACCAGTTGAGGAAGTTTAGGGCTTCTTTGATACTTTGAGGGTCGGCTTTGTCGGCGAAAGCCAGATAGTCCTCAAGCAGATGTCTTACCTCTTCCGACCCGCCGCCTTCCAGTTCGATGGCTTCCAGCTCGTAGTTGAGCAGATCGGTTCGCTTCCCCTCCAGCCAGCGGGCATCCTCTTTGTTGGTCATTTGCATCATGAGCGACATGAAAAGGTCGTTGCCGTCCAGGTGTTCGAATATCCGATAGATGATGGCTTTGAAGTCGATATCGGCGTGCTGTTTGCTCATCGCCTGAAGCTGTGCCGCGGCCACGGTCATAATCAGCATCGCGTCGTTGACGCCTTCGGCTTCGTCTTCGAGGTCTTCAATCTCGTATTCCAACCCTTCCATGATGTCAGGCAAAGCCAATACCGTTTGGCAAAAATTTCGCGCAGAAAGGAAGACCTCGATGGGCGACAACAGCGTGTTGCCGTCTTGCTGCATCTTTTTCAAGGCCTCGTGGCTAATGACAAACACAATGTCGGCGAGCGCCTGTCGGCGAGCCGACTTCTGCTGTTCCATGTCGAGTCGTACAATCATGCTACCTGTTCCTCCTCTTCTTTCACTTCGTGCTTCATGCTGTTCATCAACCCCACCACCTCTTCCTCGGCTTTCAGTCGGTCTTCGGGTTCGATGGGGCTGCCGTCCTTCTTCTTTGACTTGAAAAGTAGCTCCAAATAGCTGTCGTTGAATTCGTGGCTGACAATCTTGTCCGAGATGTCTTCGTCGTTGTCGATAAAGCAACGGAATGTGCCGCCGTCGTTTGTGACCAATTCCACAGGCTCGCCGACGGCATCGGCCATCGTGAGCAGGTTGCGCATATAGGGGCTGCTTATGTCGACAAAGAGCGAGGATTTCTTGTCTTCGGGCATCACGGTATAGCGACTCTTGTATTTTGCCTGTTTTTGCGCATAAAGGATGTCCAACATCTGTCCCATCAGCGTGTCGTCGAAATATTCGCGATTTTTCGACCTCAAATCGTTTACCCTCCGGAGTATCTCGTCGCGTTCGAGGTCGGGCAGCCCGAATTGTAAAGCCTGTGTGTGGGCCTGTTGTTTTTTCCACACGGTTAAAAGGTCCACGGGGTAGTAGTCGGGCAGAATCTCGAAGCCGTAGCAATAGTCGGCGAAGAGTTGTTTGTCGATAACCGAAGAGAGAATCTTCGCCACCGTGCGGGTGCTGCTGAAAGCCCGCCTGCGTTTTTGGATGGCCACGGTACGCAGGTTGGCGCGATTGTCGATAATCACGAAGCACGAGGGTTCGTCTTTGGCGGTAGCGTCTTCAAAGTCGCGCTCCACGGGGATGTCTATGTCGTTGGCGAAACGCATCACGATAATGTTGGGAGCCGTATTAAGGTGGTACACGCGATGTTTGTACACCTTTCGCTCGTTGTCCTCGCCCAGGAAGAATTCTATGCTGTCGTCCAATTTAAAGAGCGAATCCAGATGCTGCTGCCGATTGTCCCAATCGTATGGGCCTATGTTGTGCTTATACTTTATGTAATACTGTGCAAATCGTGACATACTCAAAGTGTTATTTGATTTGCAAAAATACGATAATTTTTGCAATTGGAGAAAATATAGTTAAAAACATGGGGATTTGTTAGGTTTGGCTGGAAGCCAGCACCTTTTTTGAAATGATTATCCGCAACGAGGTGAACGTGTCGGCAAAATATTTCCCTAACCCTATTTCCCCCGAAGGGGCCGACTATTTCCCCTCGATAGAGGGCTTTATTTCTTGCCGTCAGGCAACTTTTTCAAACAATCACCTATATG
>JAZUIX010000076.1:0-8258 GCA_045642445.1 Bacteroidales bacterium
GGTATCGTTATGGTATCCTTATGGTATCCTGGATACGATAACGATACCATAACGATACCATAAGGATACGATAACGATACCATAACGATGGGAGAACATTGGGAGAAGCTTATACTTTTCCTCTTCTTTCGAGGGATGCCGCGAGGGCCGTTTCACCGCTATAACGGTATGTCGTCTCCTCGTTGCCGCACCACAGGTTTGCGATATTCTTTAAACATTTTTTAAAAAAAAGATACATTTCTAAAAAAAATCGTATATTTGCCGTTTGATAAGTATCGTCCCAAACCATAGGGTCGAAGCATTTATCATTTTATAAACTAACTGATTATACAACAAAACCGACATACTATGAAACTCTCATTCTTGGGCGCAACTAAAGAAGTTACCGGCAGCAAACACCTTATCACCACCAAAAAAGGGTTGAAAATTCTGCTCGACTGCGGCATGTATCAGGGCAAAGGCCTGGAGACCGACGATATGAACCGCGACCTCGGTTTCAACCCCGCCGAAATCGACTACCTCATCCTCTCCCACGCCCATATCGACCACTCCGGCCTCATCCCCTTCATCTATCGTCTCGGCTTCCGCGGCACCGTGCTCTGCACCCCCGCCACCCGCGACCTCTGCGCCATCATGCTGGCCGACGCAGGACGCATACAGGAGGCCGATGTCCACACCTTCAACAAAAAACGCAAAGCCAACGGCGAAGACCCCATAGAGCCCATCTACACCGAAAAAGAGGCCCAGGAGTGCATGAGCTGCTTCATCAGCGTGCCCTATCACAAACAGTTCAACATCGAGGGCGAAGTCACCGTCGAGTTCTTCGATGCCGGCCACATCCTCGGCAGCAGCTGCGTATACCTCGAAATCAAAGACGGACGCAAGACCATCCGCCTCGGCTTCACCGGCGATATTGGCCGCTACAACAAACGCATACTCAAAGACCCCGAACCATTCCCCCAGGTCGACTACCTCATCATGGAATCCACCTACGGCGACCGTCTCCACACCTCGCTGCAAAATGCCGAGCAAGAGCTGCTTATGGCCGTCCTCGACACCTGCACCAAGAAGAAGGGCAAACTCATCATCCCCTCTTTCGCCATCGGTCGCGCACAGGAAATCATCTACGCTCTCGACCGCCTCGAGAACTCCAAACTCCTTCCCGACATCGACGTCTTCGTCGACAGCCCCCTCAGCATCTCGGCCACCAACATCATGCGCCTCCACGACGAATGCTTCGGCCCCGAAATCCTCGACTACCTCAAACGCGACTCCGACCCCTTCGGTTTCGACCGCCTGCAATACATCCAATCCGTCGAAGCCTCCAAGGCCCTCAACATACGCCACAAACCCTGCGTCATCATCGCCGCATCGGGCATGATGGAGGCTGGCCGCGTGAAGCACCACCTCGCCAACCATATCGAAGACCCATCCACAACCATCCTCTGCGTGGGATATTGCGAACCTTCGACCCTGGGGGCCAAGATCATGCGCGGAGACGAAACCGTATCCATCTTCGGACACCTCCACAAAGTACGCGCCGAGTTGCGCCGCATCGACTCCCTCTCGGGTCATGGCGACTTCAGCGAAATGATAAACTACATCGGCTGCCAGGACAAGAAAAAACTGCGCAAGATTTTCCTCGTGCACGGCGAAGAGCAAACCCAGATCAACTTCCGCCAAACCCTCAACGAGGTGGGTTGGAAACACGTCGAAATACCCGAATTCCGCCAGGAGGTAGAGCTATAGGTGACCCAAACTTGAAAAACTTTAATATATGATAACATTCATCATTGCAATCATTCTCCTGCTGCTCGGCTACTTTCTCTACTCCAAGTTTATCGAGCGCATACTGGAGATTGACCCCCAGCGGCCAACTCCCGCCGTGGTGCACCCCGACGGGGTGGACTTTGTGCCCATGAAACCATGGCGCATCTACCTCATCCAGTTCCTCAACATCGCCGGCGTGGGTCCCATCTGCGGAGCCATCATGGGTGCTCAATTCGGCACGGCTTCGTTCCTCTGGATTGTGTTCGGAAGCATCTTTGCAGGTGCCGTGCACGACTTCATCGCCGGATTCATCTCGCTCCGCAAAGACGGCAACTCGCTGCCCGAAATCCACGGCGCCTACCTCGGCAACAAAATCAAGGTGTTCATGCGCGCCTTCACCATCATCTTGATGGTGCTCGTGGGCGCGGTGTTTGTGAACACCCCCGCCGTGCTCCTCAACAGCAATTTCACCCCCAACTGGAACATCTACATCTGGGTGGCTATAATTTTCGCCTACTACCTCATTGCCACGCTGTTGCCTATCGACAAACTTATAGGCAAAATCTATCCCATTTTCGGACTTCTCCTCCTGGGCATGGCCGTGGCCATAGTGGTGGCCTTCGTCATCTATCAACCGCCCATCCCCGAAGTGTGGGAAGGCTTGGAGAACCGCCACCCCGACGCGGCACACAACCCAATTTTCCCCATGATGTTCATCAGCATCGCCTGTGGCGCCATCAGCGGTTTCCACGCCACACAGTCGCCTCTCATGGCTCGTTGCATGACCAATGAGCGTCAGGCCCGTCCGGTGTTCTACGGTTCGATGATTACCGAAGGCATCGTGGCCTTGATATGGGCCGCAGCAGCTGCCTATTTCTTCGGCCCCGAGAGCCCTGTGGACACAGCCGGCAAGGGGGGTCCTGCCATGGTGAGCATTATTGCCAACACTTGGTTCACCCCCGTCATCGCGGTCATCACCGTCCTCGGCGTAATCTCGGCTGCCGTGACTTCGGGCGACACAGCCTTGCGCTCGGCCCGCCTCATTGTGGCCGACTTCCTCCATATCGACCAGAAACCTATCGGCAAGCGTCTCCTTGTGGCTGTGCCCATCTTCGTGGTTACTGCGGCCATTCTTGTCTATTCTTTGGCCGATGCAAAAGGATTCGATGTTATTTGGCGCTACTTTGCTTGGTGCAACCAGGTGCTGGCCACGGTGTCGCTGTGGACGCTGTGCGTTTTCCTCTACGTCAAACGCAAGCCATACATTATCACCCTCATACCAGCCATATTCATGTCCATGGTCACAGGCAGTTTTATCTTTGTGGCCGAAAAAGAGGGCCTCGGATCCCTCATTCCCCACTGGCTCGGCTACACCCTCGGGGCGGTCATCACTATAGCCCTCACCATCAACTTTTTCCTCGTCGCGCGACACGTCCAAGCAAAACGCGATGAAAAAAATCGCATTTCAAACAATAAATAATAAAATATTGCGTTACCAATAATCAGAAAGAAAATATCAATACATAAATGAAGACAAAAATTCTCACCCTCGCGCTCACGCTCCTCGTCGTCGGAAGCGCTTTTGCCGGCAACAAACCCCGCAAATCCTCACGCCAAGAAATGGGCATCAACGGCAACGCCTTGTATGTGATTGAATACACTTACAACATTCACGGAGGCCGCAATGGTGGCCGTCAGCTCATCTGCATCGACTCCATCACCTTCGACAAGCGCGGCAATTTTCAAGACAAATACCGCACCAAAGATGGCGAATACACATGGTATTCCTACTATTTTGATGTCCATGGCTATGCCCTCGGCTGGAACGAATACAACCGCGCCCGCGAACTCACAGGCCGCACCGCCTACCTCAACGACAAGAACGGCAACCGCATCGAGCGCACCGTCTTTATGGGCGAACACATGACCAAGAAAGAGACTTCGCGCTACGACAACGACCGCCTGGTCGAAGAGCAGAGTTTCGCCCCCGACGGCACCCTCACCGAAAAACGTGTATACAAATATGACGCTTCGGGCAACAACACCGAGATGGAGTTCTACGATGCCGACGGCGAACTCATGCAGCGCTATCTTTACAAGTACGACAGCCACGGCAACCGCATCGAATGGCGTTTCTACGATGCCGACGAGTTCCTCGTGGCCCTCACCACCTATTATTACGACGACCATGACAACCTCATCGAACTCTCCTCGTTCAACTACGATGAGCACCTCAACTGGAAACACAGCTATGTGTTTGAGTATGATGAGGACGACAACTGGGTTCGCCAAACCATCTATCGCAACAATGTTGCATACCAGGTCATTGAACGCGAAATAGCTTTCCCCGCATATTGATTCAAGCCTTATGAGAAAGAGTTCAATAATAGCTGTTGCAATCTTTGGGATTGCCATGATTGCCGCCGTGTGGATTGGCGGTTCGTATTTCAACAAAGCCCGCGGTCGTGCCAAGACCGTCAGCGTGGTGGGCATGGCCCAGCGCGACTTCACCTCCGACCTTATCGTGTGGGACATTAGTTACAGTGTTCTCAACGACAACCTCAAGCAGGGCTACACCGACCTCAAAGGCATGACCCAAATCGTCAATCAGTACCTCCTCAACAAAGGGGTTAAAGAAAACGAGATGACCTTTGAAGCCGTGTCCAACTACAAGGAGACCGACTACCGCTACAACGACCAGACCCACACCAGCCAGACCGTGTTTCTCGGCTACCGCCTCACACAAAGAGTCCGCATCGAGTCAGGCAACGTCGACCAAATCGAGAAACTCTATCGCGAAATTCCCGAGCTTCTTGACCAAGGTATCAGCATCGACAACAACAGCCTCTCGTTCTACTACACCAAGCTGGCCGACCTCAAAGTCGAGATGCTGGCCGAGGCCACCGAGAATGCCCGCACCCGTGCCGAGACCATCGCCAAGAGTGCCGGAGCCCGTTTGGGCGGTCTTCAAGTGGCCAACATGGGAGTGTTCCAAATCACTGCTCCCAACTCCACCGACGAAGATTTCTCTTGGGGCGGAGCCTACAACACCACCTCCAAGCAGAAACGTGCCAGCATCAATATGCGCTTGACCTATAATGTAAAATAAATGTTCAAAATCCGAATATCTGAACATCTGAACATCTGAACATTTGAACATTTGAACCTCGACGAAAAATATACCGAGCTTACCCAGACGCCCGTCCGGCGTCTGGTTTTGCGTATGGCCGTGCCCACCACGCTCAGCATGATGGTCACAGCATTCTATAATGTTGTCGATGCCGCCTTCATGGGCCACCTCAGCACCGAAGCCACTGCAGGTATAGGTATTTCTTTTTCCTATATGATCGTCATCCAGGCGCTGGGGTTCTTCTTCGGACACGGTTCGGGCAACTATATGTCGCGCCAGCTCGGAGCACGCCACCACGACGAAGCCTCCCACATGGCTGCCGTGGGCTTCTTCTCGCCCCTCATCATCGGCACACTCATGGCGGTACTTTTCAGCCTCAACCTCCCCATGTTGGCCCGCCTCCTGGGTGCCACTCCCGACGTGGTTCCCGCCACAGCCGACTACCTCCGATATATCGTTTTGGCCACCCCATTCATGATGTCGTCCCTCACCTTGAACAATCAGCTCCGCCTGCAAGGCAATGCCCGTTTCGGCATGATTGGCATCATCACGGGAGCCCTGCTCAACATTGTCTTAGACACACTCTTTATCCCCGTCCTCGGTTGGGGCGTTTCAGGTGCCTCACTCGCCACTGCCATCAGCCAGTTCACAAGCTGGTGCCTCCTTCTTTGGGCCACCACTCGACCCAGCAGCATACACATCCAACCACGCCTCTTCCGTCCCACACCGCACGATTATTACGAAATCCTCATGGGTGGAATGCCCTCACTCTTCCGACAAGTTTTCAACTGCACCTCCGCCGTGTGCCTCAACTATGCTGCCGCACATTATGCCGCCCCTGGATGCGAAGCCTCCACCGTAGCCGCCCTCACCGTGGTCACACGCACCACCATGTTCGCCTTCTCCTTTGTCTTAGGCATCAATCAGGGATTCCAACCCGTGGCGGCCTTCAACTATGGAGCCCAACGCTACGACCGTGTGCGAAAATCCTACCTCTTCACCATGAGCCTCTCAACCCTCATTCTGTTATTCATCTCAGCCGCGGGCTACATTTTTGCCCCGCAAATCATCAGCCTCTATCGCGACGAAGACCCCGTGATGCTCACCCTAGGCATTCAGACGCTGCACTATATCTGCCTAGCCTTCACCTTCATCGGCATCCCAACTACCACCAATATGCTGTTCCAGGTCATCCGTATGCCCATCCGAAGCACCATCATCAGCATCGGGCGTCAAGGCATCTTCTTCCTCCCGCCCCTATTCATCCTCCCCCTATTCCTCGGTTTGAAAGGCATCATGCTCTCCCAACCCGTAGCCGATGTGGCCACCTGCCTCTTCAGCATCCCCTTCGCCATCTGGATAACCCGCAAGTTGGCCAAAATGGCGGCAGAACAGGCCTGTATATGTCGCTAGACTCACTTGTCGTCTGATTGTTCATCATCCATTTCAATGTCTAATAGTGGGACTATTTCCTCTATTAAAGGCGAGGTCAGAGGGGAAAAATGTAGTTTTCCATCCTTATACAGATAATATTGAGACATCCCATTTCGGAAATGAACATCTTGTCTATCAACATCTAAATTTTCTGGTACATGATATATTTTTTGGATATTAAATGGATCGTGAATAAAGATTTGTCTATTATCAATTTCTGCAACTATGCAATTGGGATATTGAAAAACGTAGCCGCCCCTATTATTATATGGCACAGTAATATCAATCACAACAAGTTCCACCATTGTATCTTTCGAATCATCAACATGAATATCAACAAGAACCGAGCAGTTGTCTATTGAAGTTATTATTGACCTTACATAATGCGAATCCTCATCCGAAAAACTTGTTGATGCAACATCTAATATTTTTGATATCCCATCTTTTAATCCTTTTTCAATATGAACTCCTTGAACGCTGGTATTCTGACATATTGAGATATTTGTTAGCAATATAAATATGGTAAAGGATATATTTTTTCTCATTGAACGTTGATTTTTTCTAACCATCTCCATGTTTGATTGAAATTGCCTCCTAATTTTATTTCCGCATCCCTTGATTCATTCTGCAGGACTCTAACACTTCAATGTGCCTTACCATGGATTATCAATCATTCCACATTTTTTGCATTCAATACTCCATTTCTCGTTTTTTAATTTCATGAAATACCGTATCTCCTCATTGTTGTCAGAGTCAAGAATGGTATCCTTATAAAAAGATATGAAGAATAAACCTTGTAGCGGGTGTTTTCGTGGATTGATTGTTATTGTCCATTGCGAATCCGTTTTATTAATAGACCACTCTCCTTTGTAATTCTCTTTTGCTCTTTCTTCTAGTGTCTCCTCGACACTTGGTAAAGTACAATCATGCTGATCTAGATTAAAAAACAGTATCTGATCCATGTATCTGCATGTGTCGTACCAATATAGGTAATCTTTTTCTGAAGATAGTTGGACTTCCCAGAGACCATCTATTCTGTGCTCGACTTCTCGTTTCTCACTACAGGCAAAGAATGTTGTCAGTGTGCAAGTAAACATCAATATATTTAATATTCTCTTTGACATTGTAGTATTTGATTATTGTATTTGTTATTGACACTTGACCTTATTTTATCGCCAATTTGTTTAACTACAGGGTCTTTTGTTACATTTTCTCCTTGTAGAACATAATTGGCTATATTCAACATTTGTTCTGCTGAGCGATATTTTTTGGGAAGTCCCACTTCTTTGTTATACGTCATAACGTCCACCAGTGCAGATCTCATCATGTCTAATTGTTTATTAATATTCTGCATATCATTATTCCACAAATAACAAGCAATTGCATCTAATGTAAAGATTGTTGCATCAATAGCAACTAAAGCGAGATTCATGCCTTTAGATCCGCTTGAAACAATGGTACGAGGTTTTACTCTTTGATCTGGGAGACCTGTTCTTTCTGCCTTTACTGCCTTGGTTTTAACATTGTGATTAGATGGCTGTGAGTATCCATACCCGCCTTGTGGGTCCAAAAGTTCCGGTGCCCTATATTCTACATGAGCAAGGGGTCCAATCGCTCCAATGCAACCTTTGGGCCAGTTTCTAGGATTGTTATTAATTGCATTTATTCTATTCCGTGTGATATTATGTAGGTTATTCATATTAAGAACCACATATCCATTCCGTACTGTTATTCTTGATTTAGGAGGGTCATCCACCTCCATTCCATCAGGATCCACCAACCACACTGGGTTCCACGCACAATAGTTGTAAGGACTAATGTCAGGATACTTATCAGCCATCGGGTCCACACTTAGCCAATTGTTCAACAAGTTGGCATCGTAGTATCTGGCACCGTGGTAGTTATATCCTGTCTCTTCGTCGCG
>JAZUIX010000077.1:0-20630 GCA_045642445.1 Bacteroidales bacterium
TTATGGTATCCGGAATACCATAACGATACCATAACGATACCATAAGGATACGATAACGATACCATAACGATAAAAGAATGGAGGACGGATAATATAGGAAGGTCGGGAAAAAAAACGATTCAAAACAATTCCGGAGAGGCAGTTTTGAGCGAAAAAAAGGAAATATGAAATATTTTTATAGAATTAATCATTATATCTCGATTTTTTTGTATCTTTGCATTTACATATTTTCGAAAGTAAAAAAACAACAATTTATATATTAACAAATTAGAAAATCGGTTATGCGCAAAGTATTATTTCTTGCAGCAATTCTTGTTTCGCTTTCAGCCTCTGCCCAAACGGTGAAGCTGTCGGCAGAGAAGAAATGTGACGCCGTAAATCAGGTAAAACTGATGAAGATTCGCCAGGACAAAACCGCCACCCCGATGGTGAGCATGTTGGCCAAAGTGGCCAAAAGTTTCGATGCCGAACGGTTCCGCTCGGAAGGCATCATCGTTGGCGCCAAGGCGGGCGACATCGTAACGCTGCGTGTGCCGCTGGAGAAGATGGACTTTGTGGACAATAGCTCCGACATCGTTTTCTACAGCCTTTCGGAAGGCATCATCGCCCCCACGATGAACAACACCCGTTTCGACACCCGCACCGATAGCGTGCAGGCGGGCCTCGGGCTTCCGCAGGCCTATCGTGGCGACGGGGTGATCGTGGGCATCACCGACTGGGGTTTCGACTACACCCACCCCAATTTCAACAATAAGGACGAGGACAACTTCCGCGTGCTCCGCGCCTGGGACCAGTTCAAACTCTCCGGCCCTGCCCCTTCGGGCTTCACCTACGGCACCGAGCACAACGGCCGCGAGGAACTGATGGCCGCCCAATGCGACACCTCGGGCCTCTACGGCTATGCCACCCACGGCTCGCATGTGGCTGGCATCAGCGCCGGCCGAGGCATCAACGGCCGCAATGTGGGTCAGGCACCCTACGCCAATCTGCTCTTCGCTTCGTTCCGTCTCGACCTCGTTTCGTGGCTTGATGCTGTGGAATGGATGAAGAATGTGGCCAAAGAGGAAGGCAAGCGACTGGTGATCAACAGCAGCTGGGGCATGTATACCCTCGGACCTTTGGACGGCACATCTTTGGCCAGCCAAGCCATCAACAACTATTCCGACAGCGGTTTGGTGTTCGTGACCAGCGGTGGCAACTGTGGCGACGATCGTTTCCATTTCGGCTGGAACTTCCACCGCTATTCGGACAACACTATCGACACCATACGCACCGTGGCCGACTACTACGGCTCGGAGGAGATTGGCCAGGCCCTCATCTTCTGGGGCGAACCCGGCCAGGCTTTCGACATGACCTTCTCGATGGTGCGCAACGGTGAGGCCACCCCGTTCAGATGGGTGCACACCGCCGATGGTGACTTCTACCTCGACAGCGCCCTCGTGGCCGGAACCGACACCCTGCCTTTCAACATCACCGTGGAGCAGTCGCACCCGCTGAACGGACGCCCCCATGTGCTGCTCAATGTTTCGAAAGACAGACATTATCAGATCCACATCGCTTTCACAGCCGATTCCGGCACCGTGCACGCCTGGAACATCTGCAACCTGGCCAATGGTGCGGGCAATATGGGCACCCCTTTCTCAAAGAAAAGCATCATGGGTTATGTTGAAGGCAACAACGAATACGGCATCGGCGAACCCGCCTGTGCCGAAAGCTGCATTACTGTGGCCGCCCATACTGCCGATGTTCGCAAGAACGACTCGACCGTGGTTTTGGGTTATCTGGCCGACTTTTCGAGCCACGGCCCCACCCTCGACGGCCGCCACAAACCCGATGTTTCGGCTCCCGGCGTAAACGTTGTTTCCTCTATCAGTTCTTTCTCCGACGAGACCTATACCGCCACGATGACCTACAGCTATGAAGGCCGCAAATACATCTGGTCGAAAATGTCGGGCACCTCTATGTCGGGTCCTGCCGTCACAGGCATCGTGGCTCTGATGCTTCAAGCCAACCCCTATCTTTCGGCACAGCAGGTGCGCAGCATCCTTTGCTCCACCGCCCGCAACGATGAGCACACCGGCCCTCTGCATGCCCGCGACAGCATCAGCAACACTTGGGGTTGGGGCAAAGCCGATGCCATGGCGGCCGTCAATGCTGCCATAGCTCGCCTCGACATCAACAATCTGAACGAGGAGTTTTTTGAAAAATCGCTCCAAGTGTATCCCAATCCCGCGAGCGACCGCATCACCGTGTTGACAGGACGCGAGAACCCCGAAACCGTGATTGTATACTCTATGGAGGGACGCATCATGATGCAGCAGGAGGTGTCGCTGGAAGGCCAGATGGACATCTCGACATTGCCTCACGGCGTCTATATTGTCAAATGCGGAGCCCGCACCTCTAAACTGATTCATTGATTTGTGAAAAGTGAATTGTGAATTGTGATTCTTAACTCTAAACTAAATACCGCTCGTGCTTAAACTATTTCGAAAAGACGTCTTCCTTCAAGCCTTTATCATCATCATATTGGCTGGGGTGTTGTGGAGCCGGTCGTTTGTTAATCAAACAGCCATCCCCACACAAGGTGGCGGCTATATTTACTACCAATTGGCAGGATGGATCCCCCCCATTGTGGCCACCATCCTCGGCTTTATAATCATGCTTCTGGAAGGCTTTCTGCTGAACATGCAACTGTACAAAAACAAGCTGATAAATCAGAACACCCTGATGCCCATGCTGTTTTATGTCATTGCCATGAGTCTCACCACCGACCAACTCACCCTCACCCCTATCCTTATCGGAAACCTTTTCATCATCACCTGCATCGATAACCTGATGCTTACCAGCACCTATCTGTCCCTCCCCATAGGCAAAACCTTCGGTGCCGCGGCAAGTATAGCCATGGCAACGATATTTTGTCCGGCCATGTCGGCATTCCTCATTCCTCTGGTCATCAATATTTTCAACCTGAGCCTTTACGGCTGGCGCGATTTGACTATGATTGTGTTAGGATTGCTGGCACCATATATTATGGTGGAGACCTACTATTTCGTTGTGGACGAAATGTTCTACCAGAACTACCTTTTCCTCTACGACATCACCAATATCAACTTTGTGTTTCACGGATCTATGTATCAATGGATTGGAAGCATATTGTTCGCATTACTGGTGTTGATTGGTTTCTTTGCCAGTGTGGCTGTAAGCCAAAGCAAAGGCATCAATTTCAAGAAAAACACCTCCACGGTGATGATTTTCTTCTTAGGCAGCATCTGCTATTTGGGATTCACCCAGGTGGTTCCTATGACATCGCAATGTTTTGCAGTACCTTTGGCTTTGGCAACCACCATGCTGTTTTATGAAAAGAAACGCAATGAAACGGTTTGGAGTATTCTGCTTTTGCTCATCATAGTAGCGGCATTTATTTGGAACATCATGTAAAAGACTGACTTGTAACATGCTTTTATCTCAATACACACCTGATTTGATTGAATGCGGCTGCGATGAAGCCGGACGCGGATGTCTTGCCGGAGCCGTGTTTGCAGGTGCTGTAGTTCTGCCCAAAGGCTACCACAACGAACGCCTCAACGACTCAAAGCAACTGAGCGAACGGCAGCGCTACCAATTGCGCGAAGAGATAGAGCACGACGCTTTGGCTTGGGCAGTTGCCTCGGTTTCGGCCGAAGACATCGACAAGACCAATATACTGCGAGCCGCGATACATGCCATGAATTTGGCTGTACAACAACTGAAAATCACTCCGGAACTACTGCTCATCGACGGCAACAGATTCTACAACGAAGGCTTTATCAATTACTGCACAGTTGTGAAAGGTGACGGAAAATACATGTCGATAGCTGCGGCATCGATACTGGCCAAGACCTATCGTGACGACTATATGATGAACCTGCATCAACAATACCCCCAATACGGCTGGGACAACAACAAAGGCTACCCTACCGCCGCTCACTACGCCGCCTTGGCAGAATATGGTCCTTCGCCCGTGCACCGCATGACTTTCAAACTTTCAAAAAATATTAAAACAAACAAATAGTGGCTATCTTCGACATATTAAAAGAGCAACGACGCCTCCGGATGCTACAAGACTTATCGCTTGTGCAGCATAAGAAATGTCTCAAGAATCTTGACGACATACAAACCGTAGGCATCATTGTCCACAATCTTACTGACGAAGAGCAGTTCACCATGTTGCAGTTTGAGCAATTGATGTCACGTCGTGGCATACCGATTGAAAAGATTGAACTCGGTGCTGATGAGGAATCTTATCTCGACAACGAAGGAATCCCCAAAGCAGAATTCCTACACAACTTCATCAATAAGCATTACGACATTCTTATCGACACAACTATAAACAACGACTTTTTCGGACTTTATGTCTCACTTCGCAGCAAAACATCCCTGCGCGTTGCTTATGCTGACGCAAACCAAAAACTGAGCCCTATTGCTTTAGCCACCTACGACCTCTTCGTCCAAGGTTCCGGGCCAAGGCAACTGGTACCTTTCCTTACTGGCCTTTTAACCATATTATCTCAAATCAGAAAAAATTAATAAACAATATTACAATCATCATGAAAAACCCATTTCTCGGTACAGGTGTGGCATTGATAACACCATTTAGGAAACAAGAAACGATAGATTTTAGCAAATTGGAGAGTTTGATAAACAATGTTATCAACAATGGGGTTGACTATGTCGTGGCCCTGGGCACCACAAGCGAGGCTGCCACCATGACCGAAACAGAGCGTCATGCCCTGCAGGACTTCATCGTTGAAACTGTGGGAGGTCGCTGTCCCATCATGCTCGGTTTGGGTGGCAACAACACCTTGGCTGTAACTGATGCGATTGCCAATACCAATTTCGACGGGATCAGCGGCATTCTCTCTGTGGCACCTTACTACAACAAACCCAACCAACGCGGTCTTGCCCAACATTTCAAACAAATCTCCGAAGCTTCACCCGTTCCTGTGGTCATCTACAATGTCCCTGGCCGTACAGGTGTAAACATTGCAGCCGACACCACCCTGCAACTTGCCGAAGAATGTCCCAACATTATCGGCATCAAGGAAGCCTCAGGCAACATTGCCCAAGTAATGCAGATTTTGCGCAACAAACCCGAAAGATTCCTCGTCATCTCAGGCGACGACTCCCTCACCTACCCCATGATAACATTGGGCGCATCGGGTGTTATCTCCGTTATTGCCAATGCTCTGCCCAAAGAGATGTCCTCGATGGTCAAATATGCCATGAAGGGTGATTTGAAAAAAGCGTTGCCGCTGCATTACAAAATGCTTCCACTAATGAACGCCATTTTTGAAGAAGGAAACCCTGCCGGCATCAAGGCACTCGTAGAAATCGAAGGTTATGCCAACAACGTGCTGCGTATGCCATTGGTGAAAGTGAGCAAGCCTCTCTATAACAAGATTGCATTACTCTATGACGGATTTAACGCATAAGGCCCAAGAGATTTTCTCCCACGACATCTATGCTACGGCGACCACAGGCGTAGTGATTGAATCGGTGGAACTCGACTATGCACGCTGCTCATTGATGTTGCAACAGCAACATCGCAACGCAATGGGTGCTGTGATGGGTGGCGTGATGTTCACACTGGCCGATTTGGCTTTTGCCGCAGCCGCCAACAGTTTTTGTCTTCAAGAAGAGTGCGACCTCTCCTGGGTCTCGCTCGGAAGCAATATCCAATATCTTTCCCAACCCAAAAGCGACAAACTCATTGCCGAAACGCAATGCATCAAACGCGGCCGTACCACCTGCCTCTTCTCTATCACCATTCACGACGAACTCAACAACATCATTGCCCATATTACCACCTCTGGCATGAAAACGAACTCAAAATGACTATCACCGAACTACAAAAAAACATACAAAACGAATACGCTAAATTCTGCGAATTATACGACAGTCACCTTCGCGGAGATAGCACCCTACTTAACGAAGTGAGCGACTATCTGGCACAAAAGCCAGGCAAGCGACTTCGCCCCCTTTTAGTGCTTTTGTCGGCAAAAGCATGTCAGACGATGCACCCTAAGCACATCCTCCTTGCCCTCACCGTCGAAACACTTCACAATGCCACACTGATGCACGATGATGTGGTAGACGAATCCGACCATAGACGTGGACAAGAATCTGTGCGCCGAAAATGGGGAAACCAAGTTGCTGTACTTTGTGGCGACTACTATCTCTCCAAGGTTATGTCTATTCTGAAAGAGGTTTCCGACAAACAATCTGCCAACATCATCAACGACACTGTATCCACCATGTGCATTGGCGAGTTGGAGCAATTGGATTCCATCAAATATTCCCAACCTTCAGTCGAAACCTATATCAATATCATTGGCAAAAAGACAGCCTCTCTGATGGCAGCATGTTGCGAATTAGGTGCACGAAACTTTGAACATCCTGAAGACCACTCATTCGAGCATGCCCTACATGACTTCGGATATCATTACGGCATAGTCTTTCAAATTCACGACGACATCAACGATATGAACAATGCTCACGACATAGGTTTGCCTGAAAGCGCCATGGTAGAACAATTACTCACCACTCATACCCAGCAGGCTCGTGAGGCATTGGCTGCCTTGCCCGAATCGGAGGCTAAAACCACCTTGCTCTCGCTTTTGCTCCCCGATGCACCACAACCTGTTTGATAAAAATAATATAATGATACAATAAATAATTAATAAAAGATACATAATAATAAATTTAAAATAAAACAACATGAAAAAGCTCCTTCTCTCTTTGGTTTGTATGACCATCGCTGGTTTTGCACTGGCCCAGAACGCACAATTGCCTCAGAACATCACCATCAAAGCTCTTGACGGCACCTCTGTACAAACTTCTGCCATCCAAAACGACGGCAAACCTATGATTATCAGTTTTTGGGCAACGTGGTGCAAACCCTGCAACCGCGAACTCAACACCATCAAGGAAGTCTATGAAGAGTGGCAAGCCGAAACCGGTGTCAAACTGGTGGCCATTTCGATCGACGATGCACGCAGTGCCAACCGTGTAAAGCCCCATGTCGATGGCAACGATTGGGAATACGAAGTGTATATCGACCAAAACCAAGATTTCAAACGTGCCATGAACGTGGTCAATGTGCCCCATACCTTCGTTGTGAATGGCAAAGGCGAGATTGTTTGGCAACACACCTCCTTTGTCGAAGGTAGTGAAGAAGAACTTCTCGAAGTCGTAAAACAGGCTGCTGCAGCCACTGAAGAATAATATTTGTAAGCTAGTGAATTGTGACAAGTGAAGAGTGAAAATTGGCTATCGCAGTCATATCACATTTCACTTATCGCTAATCACATTTCACAAACAATACGTATATCAATGAAAAGAATAATTCCTATCATTATTGCTCTTTTGTGCACCGCCACCGCTGGTGCACAAGGCATTATGGGAGGTCATGTTACAGGTAACATCCAGCTCGATGGACAGATCTCTCATGCCGACAGTGTCATCGGAGCCGAGAATGTGGCCGAGCACCTCCTTACCAATGCCCGTGCCGACATTCTTTATACCAACGGAGGTTTTTCCGCAGGCTTGAGATTCGAATCGTATTTGAATCCAATGCTCGGTTTCAACAACGAATACAAAGGTGCAGGCATTGCCAATTATTTCGTCAGCTACCAAAGCGAGCGCATCAGTGTCACTGCTGGTAATTTCTACGAACAATTCGGCAGCGGCATGATACTTCGTGCTTATGAAGACCGCTATTTGGGCATGGATAATGCCCTCAGAGGTTTGAGCATCGTCGGACGCCCCATCAACGGCATCACCATCAAAGGTGTTATCGGAAAACAGCGTAAATACTGGGGCTATGGTGATGGTTTGGTTCGCGGTATCGATGGCGAATTCAACCTCAATAGCCTCATCAAACCCATGGCTGAGAGCAAACTGAGAGTCACTCTCGGTGGCGGCTTTGTCAGCAAATATGAAGCCGCTGAAACCTATTCGCCCACCGACCATCCCGGTTTCAAACTCAATTTCCCCACCAACGTAGGCGCCGGTTCTGTGCGAATGGATTTGGGTTATGGCGGTTTTGCATTCCAAGCCGAATACGCACGCAAAGGTCAGGATCCTGGCGTTATGAACGACTATATCTTCCGTGAAGGCGAAGCCTTGATGCTCAATGCCACCTACTCACAGAAAGGTTTTAGTGCCAATATCCAGGCAAAACGTGTTGACAACATGTGCTTCAAATCGGTTCGTAGCGAATCGGGCGATATGCTCTTTATCAACTACATTCCTGCCATCAACAAGCAGCACACATACGCTTTCCTCAGCATGTATCCCTACGCCACACAAACCACAGGCGAAATGGGTCTGCAAGGTGACGTGATGTACAAAATCAAGAAAGGCACTGCTCTTGGCGGCAAATATGGCACCGATATCCATATCAACTCATCCATCATCACAGGCATCGACACCACTCGTGTTGGTGGAGCAGGTACTCTTGGTTACACCTCCAAATGGTTCAAAACTGGTGAGTTGTACTATGGTGACGCCACCCTCGAGATTGCCAAAAAACTCAGTTCGGCAGTAAAACTCACAGCCACCTACGGCTATCAGGTTTTCAACCCCGAAGTCGACGGTCATATTGGACCTCTGCACCACAACAATATCATTGTTGGCGACCTTACATGGAAAGTCAACAAGAAAAACGTATTGCGTTTCGAAGTCGAATGGTTGGGAAGCGACAGCAAATACGGCGAAGTGTTCGTCTCTGAAACCGGTTCTCCTGTTGAGAACCACGACCGTCGTTGTGGCGACTGGATTATGGGATTGGTCGAATATAACTTCACCAGCAACTGGTTCCTCTCCATCAGCGACCAGTATCCCTACAAGGACGGCATCGGTAACTACTACAATATCAGTGTAGGCTACACACATGGTGCCACACGCCTCCAAATCGGTTACGGCAAACAGCGCGAAGGTCTTCTCTGCATCGGTGGTGTATGCCGTCAGGTTCCCGCCAGCAATGGCCTCACCTTCAGCCTCACAACAAGTTTCTAACGTTTTAGTGAAATCAATTCAACTTTATCAATTATGAAACGCACATTATTATTAATATGTTCCCTTATCGCCCTTGCTTTCGTTTCGTGCGATAAGATTGACGAGAGCGAATACCTCATTTTTTCCGGAGCCTCTGGCGAATGGTATTCCACTGATGTCGACATTCCTGCCGTCCAATGCGCCTTTATTGAAAAATATACCGGCGTGAGATGCAAGAACTGCCCCACAGCCGACGAGGTGCTCCACGCCGCTGCCGACAAATACGGCGATCGTGTAGCCATCGCAGCCATCCACTGCACCGCCTTTGCCGAGCCTATCACCAACCAAGACCCTGATTTGCGCATCGAGGATGGTGCTGTTTGGCAAAAAGAATTTCTCGGCGACAACCCCACCCTTCCCTCGGCCATGGTCAGCCGTATCCGATTCAACAATGACCTCATCTTCACCCCTACTGCCAGTTTCGACGACCGTATCGACAACATCCTCAACAAAACGCCCCAAGTGGCCATGATGATGAACTCTGGCATCGATGATGGTGATCTTTTCTCCACCGATGTGTATGTCGAGCTGCTTGATGCATCTGCAAAAAATCTGACACTTACCGTGCTTCTCATAGAGGACGACATCCATACCACCCAAATCAACGGTAGCACCCAGATTCCCGACTACCAGCAGAACCACGTGCTGCGCGACATCATCACCGACCCATGGGGCCTCGATGTCAACCTCGCCTCTAAGAAAGGTATGGTTCACCTCGCTTTCAATTTGCCCGAAGGCTGCAATGCTGACAATTGCCACCTCATTGCTTTTGTTTCCAACAAAGAGAACAAAGAAATTCTGAACACCACTCAGTGCAAACTCAAATAGATCGATGAACAAACGCATCTTAGGTCTCGCACTGCCCAATATTATCACCAATATCACCGTGCCCCTTTTGGGCATGGTGGATATGGCGATAGTGGGACATCTCAGTGCCGACCACATTGGTGCCATTGCCATCGGAGCACAAATCTTCAACCTCATCTATTGGAATTTCGGATTCCTCCGTATGGGCACGAGCGGCTTCACCGCCCAAGCCTACGGAGCCAAAAACATGGACGAAGCTGTCCGCATTTTCATCCGCGCAATCACCATAGCCTTTGCTGTGGCGGTACTATTGTTGATTCTTCAATGGCCCATCAGCCGACTTTCATTGCTTATTTTCCAAGTCGAACAGGGCGAAAATGTCATCAGTCTGGCTTTGGCCTATTTCTTTGTGCGTATATGGGCGGCACCAGCCACCTTGGGACTATATGCGGTAAAAGGATGGTTCATCGGTATGCAGAATTCCCGACTACCCATGTGGATAGCCATATTTCTCAACATCGTCAACATCGTTTGCAGCCTCCTCTTTGTCCTGGTGTTTCATTGGGGCATCCGAGGCGTGGCCTTGGGCACAGTCATCGCACAATACAGCGGCTTTGCCGTAGGACTATTCTTTCTTGTAAAAAACTACGGCCACCTCTTCCGAAACTATGCCCAAAATGAATCCTCGAAAGAAGGTTCTCTCCCTCTTCTGCGGTCAGCTTTACAGTGGTCTCAGATGCGCCGATTCTTCAAAGTCAATGGTGATATCTTCCTCCGTACCGTATGCCTTGCCACCGTGTTTACCTTCATCACTGCCGCAGGTTGCCGCATAGGCTCCGACGTTCTTGCCATCAATGCGCTGATCATGCAATTCTTCACCCTCTTCAGCTACATCATGGACGGCTTTGCCTACGCTGGCGAATCGCTTGTAGGGCGATACATCGGTGCTCGCGATTCCGAATCGCTCCACCTCTCTGTGCGGTTGCTCCTGCGCTGGGGGCTTGTCCTCACGCTTATTTTCACCGCACTCTACGCCTTGGGCGGCGAATGGTTCTTACGTCTTTTCAGCGATGAACCCAGCGTCATCCTTGGGGCCAAAGACTACATGTTCTGGACCCTCATCATCCCCGTCTGTGGCTTTGCCGCATTCCTTTTCGACGGCATCTTTGTTGGTGCCACAGCCTCTCGCACCATGCGTAACAGCATGTTCATCGCCACGCTGGCCTTCTTTGCCGTCTACTACCTCTGCAAAACATTTTTTGCTCAAGGCTCATCACTTTCCTCTTACCAATGGAACAACATTCTTTGGTCGGCATTCATGGTCTACCTTACCCTCCGCGGACTTCTCCAAGCCCTATACCTCAAAAAATCGGTTTACAACCAAGTCTCAAACAATTAATAATCGGTACTACTCGAAACTCATAACCCGAAACTCATAATTCTTTATTCATAATGAAAAAACTTTTCAAAAATTCTCTCTCACTTCTCATTCTCGCGTTTTTACTGCTCGGCAGTTTCAACGCCCATGCTGTCTATGTTGAGAAAATGCCCGTAGCCATGATTCAACCCAATGGCGACACTCTTCACTTCTTTGCCACAGGCGACGAATGCTACCACCGTTACCACGATGACAACAACTTCACCATCGTTCAAAACCAAGCCGGCTACTGGGTCTACGCCATGCCCGCAAGCACTGGCGGTCTTCAGCCTTCGCAATATCTTGTGGGCACCGTCAACCCCGCCACTGTTGGGCTCACTCCTGGTTTGAAAATCACCCACGACCAATGGCTCGAACGTCGCCACGCATGGGATATTCCCGAAGAGTACCGCATCGCCCAACCCAAGACAAGCGGCCGAAACCATGGCGATTACTGCAACCTGGTCATCTTCATCCGCTTCGCCGACGATGTCAACTACTCGCGCTCCCTCTCATCTATCGACAGAATGTTCTCCGACTCCACGACTTACAAAACCACGTCGGTCTACAATTTCTTCAAACGAGTTTCCTACAACAAACTCTTTGTGCGCACCTACTACGCCCCCACCCCCGACAGCAACACCATCCGATCTTATCAGTCGCCCCATCCGCGCGGCTACTACATGCCCTACACCGAGCACAACCCCGAAGGCTACACCAACTACAATGAACGCACCAACCGTGAGTTCGAACTGCTCGTAGGTGCAGTCAATTTCATCAACGACTCTTTCCCCGTCCCCTCCACCTACAACCTCGACAACGATGGCGACGGCTATATCGACAATGTCAATTTCGTTGTCAAAGGCACCTACACCGGCTGGAGCGACCTCCTCTGGCCCCACAAGTGGAACCTCTACGGCTACAACGTCTTCATCAATGGCAAACAGGTCAACACCTTCAACTTCGCCCTTGAGGGTGCAGGCGCCGACTATTTCGGCACCAGCACTTTCTGCCACGAAATGTTCCACTCCCTCGGCGCACCCGACCTCTACCGCTACAACGAAGGCACCGAAGTGTCTCCCGTCGGTTCCTGGGACCTCATGGCCACCAACTCCAAACCACCACAGCACATGAGCGCCTACATGAAATACAAATACGGCAACTGGCTCGACAGCATCCCCATCATCACCACCCCCGGCACCTACACCCTTCACTCTGTCGGCGACAGCGTCCCCGGCACCATGGCTTACCTCTTCCCCTCTTCCAGCCCCGACCAGTTCTACCTTGTCGAATATCGCGACAACACCGAAATCTTCGAGACCACACTGCCTGGACGCGGCCTGCTCATCTCCCGCATCGACACCCGCTTCAACGGCAACGCCGACTGGAACGGACGCAACAATTTCGACGAAGTATGGATTTTCCGCCCCAATTCCAACAACAACATGGAGTCGGGAATGCTCGCTGAAGCCTACTTCTCACCCAATCGTCACCGCACCAGCTTCTCCCCTTCCACCAGCTACTACCCCTACCTCTCCGACGGCACCCGCGACCTCTCCTTCGCCATCTCCAACGTCACCACCCCGGGCAACACCATCTCTTTCGCCTACACCAACCGCACCATGCCCGCCGACCTCAAACTCGTCCAAACCACCACGGCCACAGCTCAGCTGCAATGGCTCGGCATCGGCATGGCCTACCGTGTCAAATACCGCCGCTTCAACAGCGACGACGAATTCAAATATAAAATCACACATGGCCGCCAGATCACCCTCACCGACCTCGAACCCAACACCGAATACGAGTGGACCGTCCGAGCACTCTACGACCAAATCGACAACAACACATACGCCGACAGTTCACAACTGCCTTCACTCGCAACCTTCCACACCGAACTCTGCAACAACTCCGAGCACCTCGAAATGGGTTACGAAGACAACAACAACGCCCGCACCGGCATACCCTTCGTGAGTAACAAAAAATACAACTACTCGCAACAGATCTTCACATCCGACGAATTCGGCGGAGCAAAAACCATCAGCACCATCGCCCTCGACTATGCCCACACTACCGACTTCACCCGCTCCAACTGCACCATCTACATGGCCAACACCACCATCAGCGAGTTCAACGACAGCGTGAAAATAGTCCCCTTCAGCCAACTCACCAAAGTCTACGAAGGCCCCATGAACTTCACCCAAGGTTGGAACGAAATAGTCCTCGACTCACCCTTCTACTATAACGGCACCGACAACCTCGTCGTGGCCATCGACGACAACTCCGGCACCATCACCAACCCCGGCAATCGATTCTACATCCACAACACCAACACCCGCCTCGGCATCACCTACTCCTCCACCGACAAAGACCCCAACCCCATGGATGACGACACCATTGTCGGCGATCGTAACTGGTACGAATTCCGCTACAACATTCGTTTCGCCTACTGCCCCGACAACGAGGGCAAAGTCTACGCCTGCGTAATCTCCGAAAATGAAGAACGTGGACAAGTGATTGGCGACGGACTCTTCGACCTCAACGAAACCATCACCATCACCGCTATCCCCATCAACGGCTTCAGCTTCAAATGTTGGAACGACAACTCCACCGAGAACCCGCGCAATGTGGTCCTCACCCAGGACACCCTCTTCGTCGCCTACTTCACCAACCCTGTGGGCATCGACCCGACCGAAGATCAAGGCGGCTACCTCATTCTCTCGCAACAACATCGCATCACCATCCAGGGAGCCGAAAATGAGCCCATACAGATCTACAACCTCTTGGGACAACTCATCAACAGCGCCTCGCAGCATCACCCGCACAATACCACCTTCAACCTGCCCACAACTGGCATATACCTGGTCAAAGTGGGCAACAACAAACCCGTGAAACTCTTGGTGCGATAATCTTTCCCACCAACAACAATCCCAACAAGGACTGGAGCACCCCGCGTTCCAGTCCTTGTTTTTCATTTAGTCGCATGGTCGCTTGGAGAACCTCGCCAAACGAGGCCCGAGAACGAAGGGCTTGACATGTCACTTTAATTTTTATCTCTTAGGAACTGTTTTGATTTTGTTGGTAATGTTTATTGGCCATAGAAACGAGGGTTTTTTTTGCAGTACTGAGGGCGCAATGGGGTTCCATTGTAACCGAAGGACTGTGAAAAAAGCACCGTTTATATGGCATAAGAAATTTACTAAATAAAATCAAAACAGTTTCTTAATTGTTCAATTCAAAAAATATTCGTATATTTGTAAATTCATATTTTGAATAATAAATCAATAATTAATAATAAATCAAACAATTACACAATGAAAACTACTCCGTATACAGATGTTCACATCGCACTGGGCGCCAAGATGGCCGAGTTTGCGGGTTACAACATGCCTATCCAGTACACTGGTCTCGTTGAAGAGCACAACAATGTGCGTAACAATGTGGGCGTTTTTGACGTCAGCCACATGGGCGAGTTCCGTGCCAAGGGTCCTTTGGCCAAACAGTTTATGCAGTATTGCACCGTCAACGATGTCGAAGCTCTCACCGACGGTCAGGTACAGTATACCTGCCTCCCCAACGGCCAGGGCGGCATTGTGGACGATATGCTCGTTTACCGCGTCTCGGAAGACGAATATTTCATGGTGCCCAACGCTGCCAATATCGATAAGGACTGGGCTTGGATGAGCCAGATTGCCGACAAGATGGGCATGACCCTTGGTGTGGACTTCATCAACGAAAGCGAACAGTGGGCACAGCTCGCCGTCCAAGGCCCCAACGCCTTGAAGGCTATGCAGAAACTGACCAAGAACAACATCGTGGACATGGTTTACTACCACTTCCAGGTGCTGACTTTCGCTGGTATCGACAACATCATCCTTTCCACCACTGGCTACACCGGTGCCGGCGGATGTGAAATCTACATCCCCGCAGCCCACGCCAAGGAGGTTTGGGACGCCGTTTTTGAAGCTGGTAAAGAATTTGGCATCATGCCTGCCGGTCTCGGTTGCCGCGACACCCTGCGTCTGGAGAAAGGCTTCTGCCTCTACGGTCACGAGATGGACGACACCATCAGCCCCCTCGAGGCTCCTTTGGCCTGGATCACCAAGCTGAAAGCCGAGAACAACAACTTTATCAACAAGAGCCTCCTCCTGGCCCAGAAGGCCGCTGGTGTGAAGCGCAAGATTGCCGGTTTCGAGATGATCGACCGCGGCATCGCCCGCAACGGCTACGAAGTGTGCGACGCCGAAGGCAACAAGATTGGTGAAGTGCGCAGCGGCAGCCCCAGCCCCAGCACCGGCAAGAACATCGGCACCGCCCTTGTGAAAGCCGAGTACGGCAAAGTTGGCACCGAGATCTACATCAAGATCAGAGAGAAGCTGCTCAAGGCCGTCACCGTGAAAATGCCTTTCTACGAAGGATAATAGAATCAAAGGTAACGACTTACAATATCGAGGCACGCTATCCTGAAAGCAAGGACTTCCTTGCCAGTCAACTCAGTAAATAATCTTGCAGAGAAATCATCAACCAAACAAGAGCATTGCAGTTATGAATAAAAGAACAGTTCTCAGTTTCGACGAAGTGATAGTCCTTGTTCGGCAATACAAAGACCTTATCAGTCGGCACTTTTCACAAGAACCGAAGGTGATGCTGTATGGTTCTTATTCAAAAGGCAATGCCACCAGCAACAGCGACATTGACGTGGCTGTTGTGGTGCCCACCTATAGCGACAGGAAGTTGGAACTTTCCCAAGTCCTTTGGCGGGAAGTTGACAATGTAAGTCTGCACATCGAACCCGTATTGATTTCCCAAGACCATCCCTCGCCGCTCTACGACGATGTGTTGAGAACAGGGATAGCCGTGTAACCGAAAAAGCATTAACAAGAAATAATCAATTAAACAACAAACATTATGTCTATAATCAAACCTTTCAAAGGATTCCGTCCTCCAGCAGACATCGTCGAGAAGCTCGCTTCCCGTCCTTACGATGTTCTCAATACCGAAGAAGCCCGCAAAGAATGCGAGGGCAACCCCTACAGCCTCCTCCATGTCACCAAGGCTGAAATCGACTTCGAACCCGGCATCAAAGACACCGACCCCGAAGTCTATCTGCAGGTTGTGAAGAACTACAACAAATTCAAAGACCTCGGCTGGCTCGTCCAGGACAAGGAGGAGAACCTCTATGTCTACGCCCAGAGCATGAACCCCACCGATGCTAACGCCAAATGGCAGTACGGCATCGTGGCTTGCGCCTACAGCGAGGACTATGTGAACAAAATCATCAAGAAGCACGAGCTGACCCGCAAAGACAAGGAAGAGGACCGCATGCGCCACGTCCGCATCACCAACGCCAATGTCGAGCCCGTTTTCTTCGCCTATCCCGCCATCGCCCGCATCGACGAAATCGTTGCCAGCGTAACGGCCAACAAGCCCATCTACGACTTCGTAGCCAAGGAGGACGGCTTCGGCCACCGCTTCTGGGTCATCGACGACCGCAAACTCATCGCCGAGCTCGTTGAGATCTTCGACAAACAGGTTCCCGCCATGTACATTGCCGACGGTCACCACCGCAGTGCCGCCGCCGCCCTCGTGGGACAGGAGAAGAAAGAACAGAACCCCAAACATACCGGCAAGGAGGAGTACAACTACTTCATGACCGTCATCTTCCCCGACAACCAGTTGAACGTCATCGACTACAACCGCGTTGTGAAGGACCTCAACGGCCTCAGCAAGGAGCAGTTCCTCAACGCCCTGAACGATGCTTACACCGTGGAAGACATGGGCACCGAGATCTACACCCCCTCCAAACTCCACGAGCACAGCATGTACCTCGACGGCCACTGGTACAAGATGACCGCCAAGGCTGGCAAATATGACGACAACGACCCCATCGGCGTTCTCGATGTGAAGATCCTGTCCGACCATGTCCTCGACAAGATTCTCGGCATCAAGGACCTCCGCACCGACAAGCGCATCGACTTCGTCGGCGGTATCCGTGGCCTCGGCGAACTGAAACGTCGCGTCGACAACGGCGAGATGAAGGTTGCTTTCGCCCTCTATCCCGTGAGCATGAAACAGATTATCGACATTGCCGACACCGGCAACATCATGCCCCCGAAGACCACTTGGTTTGAGCCCAAACTGCGCTCCGGCCTCGTCATTCACGAGTTGGCTTAATCCAAAACGAATGAAAAATGAAGAATTAAAAACAAAGAGTAAGGCTACCCGCCCCACTTTTAATTCTTAATTCTAAGAGTGCAGATAGCGGCGTTGATTCAGGCGCTCAAATCTGCACTCTCTTTTTATGAAAAAAATACTGCTCACACTCGTCGCCACCTGCATCCTGCATCTGGCTATGGCTTTGCCCCCAACTTCGGCACAAGACACCGTAAAACGTGTCGAGGGCTGGGATTTCGCCATACTGCCCGCACTGAGCTACAACAGCGACCTCGGGTTCCACTATGGCGTCTACGGCAACATCTACTACTATGGCCGCGACTCGCTCAACACCTTTCCCGAATACAGGCACCTCTTCAGTCCCGAGGTGTCGCGCTACTCCCTCGGGCAGACACTCGTCTACTTCCTCTACGACTCCAAATACCTCATTCCCAATATCCATACCACTCTCGTTGCCAGCTGGCAATACGACCAGCTCTATCCTTTCTGGGGGTTCAACGGCTTTGCCGACCCCTTGTTGCAGGACCGTTACTACAACACGGGCAACCTGTGGGAACACTACTACTACTGCCAGCGGCAGATGATCCACATCGACGCCACCTTTATCGGACACATCAAAGGCCACCTCGAATGGGTCGGAGGTCTCACCTGGTGGACCTTCCGCCAACAGGACATCCTCGACAATGCCGACAACCCCATCAACTCCCGTTTTGCCGACTATCGCAACTGCGGCCTCATACGCACCGACGAACTGGACGGCGGCAACCACCTCGAAATCAAAGGTGGCCTGTCCTTCGACACCCGTAACAATTCCGTCGTCCCATCCCAAGGCTATTGGATCAACACCTTCCTCACAGGCTCCCTGGACCTGGGTCGAGGGAGCTACAGCCACCTCAAATTGAATGCAAACATCTGCCAGTACCACCCCTTAGGCAAACGAGTGGTGCTGGCCAACCAGATAGCTTTCCAGAGCCTCCTGGCCGGAGAGCAGCCATATTATTTCCTCCCCCGAATCAACGTGCTCTATATGCGCCAGACCTCCAGCGAAGGTCTGGGCGGCATGAACACCCTGCGCGGCCTCCCCGCCAACCGCATGGCCGGCAACGGCTACCTCTGGGCCAACACCGAGCTGCGTATTCGCATCATCGACTTCGACGCCATCAAACGTCATTTCTACCTCGCCGTAAACCCCCTGTTCGACATCGGCCTTATCACCCAGCCCTTCCGCTTGTCGGACCAGGAAGCAGCCTTCAACCTAAATCTGCACAACACTTATTCCACCCTCTACACCGCTGTGGGCATCGGCGGCAAGATTGTCATGAACAACAATTTTGTCCTCGGAATAGAGATAGCCAAAGTCATCAACAACGCCACCGAAAAATACCCCCTGGGACTCAACTGCGGATTGAACTATATATTTTAGAATTAAGAATCAAGAATTGAGAATTAAGATAACGAACAATTAACATAAGTAGTAAAATGAAAAAAATCCTTATCCTCACAGCCCTGCTGATAGCCTTCGTGCCCTTGAAAGCGCAAGACTTCTCCCCCACCCGTTTGTCCGACTCGGCCTTTGCAAGCATCCTCACCTGCGGTGCCGGCGACGAGTTCTACACCTCATTCGGACACAGTGCCATACGAGTGTGCGATTCAACCATTGGTTTAGATATTGTCTACAACTATGGCACCTTCGATTTTGACATCCCCCACTTCTATTGGACCTTCGCCCTCGGCAATCTGAACTACTGTCTGAGCCGCGAGAGCTTCGGCAGTTTCCTGGCCGAATACACCTGGGAAGGACGTGCCGTCTGGGAGCAACGCCTACGCTTATCCCCGCAGGAAGTCAACAACCTATTCGTCTCGCTCGAAAACAACTATCTGCCGCAGTATCGCTACTACCTCTACGACTTTTTCCGCGACAACTGTGCCACCCGTGTGCGCGACATGGTGAGCACCTCTTTGTGCCATCGCACCCTGAGTGCCGAAACCACTGCCGACACCAACATCTCGTACCGTGGCATACTCTATCGCAGCACCGAGAGCACCCTCCTTTGGTGGCGTCTCGGAGTCGACATAGCCTTAGGACTGCACTGTGACCACCGTTGCAGCAACTACGAATACATGTTCTCGCCCATCGAGATGATGCACCAATTCGACACCCTCACCGTGTCGGACACCCGCCAGCCCCTCGCCGAGCCGGCACAACAGCTGCTGGAAGAAACCCGCACACCGCTCAACCGCAGTGTGTCGCCCGTGCTGACATTCTGGGTAGTGTTCATCGGCGTGTTGTGCCTCACCATCATCGGATGGAAAAAGCAATGGCGGCTCCGTTGGTTCGACACCCTGCTATTCGGACTGACGTCGCTCGTATCGATAGTAGTCATGTTCCTGTGGTTCGGCACCTCGCACTATTGTGCCGAGTTCAACCTCAACATCTTGTGGGCCTCGCCCTTCTTCATCTACATAATGCTGCAGCACAAGCGTAGTGCCCACTGGATCTTGCACCTGCAACTCATCATGCTGCTAGCAGCCATGATCATGACCATAGCCCCGCTGCCCCAGCAAATCAACACCGCCATCCTCCCCATCACCCTCAGCCTCGCCATCCGACTCATCACCCTCCTGAAACAATAACGCCTCACGAATTGAAAATTGAAAATGGAGAATTGAGAATTGGGCAGCAGCCACCTATTCACATTTCACATTTTTTGGAGCGTCCCCTCGGGACGCGACACCCTCTCCACCACATACCCCACACATCAGACATGCGTCTTGATGTGTGGGGATAAAGCACCTATCGGTGAGAATGTCCATTCTGGACATATAAAGCCTATGTGTTTCGTGCCGAGGGCACGGTCCCACCGACATCAGTCGGTGCTATAACCCCACACTCACAGTGTGGGGTATACGATGCCAAATTGTATCTGTGTGCAGACAGCACACTCCAAAACGTGATAAACAAGATTTAAAAGTGAATAGTGAAGTAGTGGCGCCAGCAATAATTTTCAATTTTCAATTAAAAAATCCGGCTCCCGCCCAATAATTTTCAATTCTCAATTGGTGAGGCGTTATTGTTTCAGGAGGGTGATGAGTCGGATGGCGAGGCTGAGGGTGATGGGGAGGATGGCGGTGTTGATTT
>JAZUIX010000078.1:0-1851 GCA_045642445.1 Bacteroidales bacterium
CAATTGACCACACCCACCACATTCTGTTCATATAGCAGTACGACACCATGGAACAATTTTATTCAGTAATATCATATTCATCTAAAAAACTTAAATTATGAAGAAATCAAAAGTATTAGTTGTTTGTGCAGTCCCCTCAAAAAGGAATAATAAGGAATATGTGCATCAAAAGTACAACATATTGATACGGGGCCTTTTCTGCCAATTCTAAATAGAATGGAATTGCAAACATTGCATCATATTGAAAAACATATAAAAATTATAACACTATGAAAAGAGCATTTATTTTAATTGTACTGGCACTTGGGTGCAGGCTTTCCGCCACAGCTCAAGGCTACGACACCATCTACAACCGCTGCAATAGCTGGTATCAAGAAATCTGGTACGACAGTTGTCCAGGATTTCTGACAGGAGATTATGTTAGGTTGGAAGACATTGCTGCAAACTTATCTATGCCTGATTACCGTATAGCAAGGCCGTATTATGTCGACCACAGGATGGGTGTCAAAGGACTTGTGGTGACGACTATCGCCAATTTTTCAGACATCTCTCTCGATCCGTATTGGCACAATGATTATTCCTTGCCCGAATACGCTATTCTGTACAGATATGGGCATTCATTGGATTCGTTGGTGGCTGTGGATTCGGTGCGCTGGGACACTGTGAAGCCCAAAGTTTTCGCTTATCCAAAAGACAACCAGTTCAAAGAGTTTTATTATACCTATGCATACGAAGTATATTTCGACAGCACCATTTATGTTTACGACTCCTTCTATATTGGCGGCACACACAACAGCAATGTAAAAGATGGGGCTCCTGGAGGCGTTACAGGATTCTATCTCTACAAACCCACAGTATACGCGGGTGTGTTTTCTCAAGGTGACATTGGTTGTGCTGGTTCACAACCTATACATTGGTTCGGTTTTAATGGCTGTTGGACAAGGAGCAGTACATACGATACTAACGGGTATGCAATAGGTGGCTTTTTTGCCATTATTGACAAGTACAATCTTGTGGCTGTTTCGGCAGACGAGTCGGCAGGCGTTGTAACTGGTTCGGGCTCATACGAGAATCTTGCTTCGCCTGAGATTACCGCCATTCCTTATCCGCACAGCCGTTTCACGGCATGGAACGATGGCGACACCACGAATCCCAGAGTGGTGCATCTCACCCAAGACACTACCTTTACCGCATATTTTGAGACCTGCCAACCGGCTTTCGGCCTGACCCTTGACGAAATCGACTCACTGAATGTAAACCTTTCATGGCAGCCAGGCGAACACAATATTTCGTGGGAACTGGCCTACGGTCCTGCCGTTGCCGACCCCGACAGCTTCGCCGTAGTGGATTGCAACAACATCCGCTGCACCCTGCAAGGCCTGACCCCTGGCACCAAGTATGCCGCCCGTGTGCGTGGCGTATGTTTCAACGACAGCGTCTATAGCGACTGGAGCGACACCATACAGTTCCACGTTGCCGAATACAATCCCCCCGTCTGCATCCCCTCCGTAACCGCTAACGCACTCTTCACCCTCACCCCGAATCCTGCCCAAGACTATGTGGTGCTGGACCTCAAGGACGGAGTCTCCGACCCAAAACATTGCACCCTGACCGTCTCCGATGCCTCTGGCCGTGAAGTGCTAAGCCTCAACATCGCCGCCCCCCATACCCGCATCAACACCCGCACCCTGCCCAAAGGCATGTACTTCGTCACCCTCACCACCCCCAAAGGCTCCAATACCCAAAAACTCGTGGTGGAATAGCCACATCATTCTGCTGCAGCAGGTTGGCAAAACCCGCTGCAGCAGAATGTTTCTTTTGAAAAACACTTGCATATATCAAAAATTATTC
>JAZUIX010000079.1:0-3161 GCA_045642445.1 Bacteroidales bacterium
ACCGTTTACCGCCTTCTTGGAGGAGGAGGGCTACCGGCTCGTCGTGCAGCGCACCCTGAGGGATAACGGGCAGTCGGACCTGTTCGACGGAGAGTACGTCTATCGGTGCATCCTGACAAACGATACCCAATTGAGCAACAAAGACGTGGTTCGGTTCTACAACATGAGGGGCGGTACGGAGCGGTGCTTCGACTGCATGAACAACGATTTCGGATGTCACCGACCGAAGGGAGGTAACATTTTCTAAAATGGGGCCACCTGCCATGTTCCTTCATGGAGACGAATACCGTGTTCATGGGCATCATGGTCTTTCTGCACAACTACTACAGGTATTTCCTCTGCATCCTTGAAGGCAAAGGCTTCGGACTTAAAAAGACCTCGAGAGTGAAGGCCTTCGTCTTCCGATTCGCCTCCGTTCCGTTCAAATGGGTGACCGTGGGGGCCCGCAGGATGCTCTGGCTCTATACGGACAATCCCGCCTATCTCCAGCTGCAGGTCTGACGGACGGCTCTTCCGGCTCTTACCCGTCCCCATGCAATACTGGGTGGGGGAAGGTGCGTCTTGTAGTATCGTGTTTCGACCTCGGCGGCTTGGTCTGGTAGATAAAATAGCCCGTGAACCCAATAGAACTTTATTTTGATTATGCAAGATTTTTACTTGCGGAATTTAGGAAAACAAAAAAAAACGTATCTTTGCAATGTCGTACTGCACGACAAAAACCATGCAACACGCTGACAATAAAACAACAAAGCCACGACAATGAAATACGCCTATCACAAAAACAGCACCGCGACGGCAGAAAGCCGCCGCAAAACGAGCCGCACCCGCGCCGGGCGAAACATTTTGTTTCCCCTCGCCGCCCTGCTGCTCTGCGCCACCGCCTGCCAGAAAGAGGGCGGACGGGGCACCCTCACCGCCACCATCGAGCCCTACGAGTCGAACGCGAAGACCTACATCGACGCCGACCACTACGCCTGCTGGGAGGACGGCGACGAGGTCCGCATCAACGGCACCGCCTACGGCATCAGCACCGGCGGGCAGCCCGGCCGCGCCTCCATCAACACCGGCGGCACCTCGCCCGAGGGCGACCTCACGGCCTTCTATCCCGCCGACATGATAAGCAGCGACATGACCACCGTCACCCTGCCGCCCGTCCAGAAATATGAGGTGCGCAACGGCCGCCAGGTCATCCAGAGCCCCATGGCGGCATACTGTGCGGCCGACGGCACCAACCTGCCCTTCCACAACCTCGGCGCCCTGCTGCAGGTCACACTCCCCGCCACGACCGGCAGCACGGTGCTGTCCATCTCGGTCAAAGGCAACCGAGGGCAGCAGATGTGCGGCACGGCGGAGCTGCGCATCAAAGAGGGCCAGCCGCAGCTCTCGACCTTCCGCGTCGGCTGCGACTCCGTCATCCTGTCCGACATCAACCAGGAGCTCACCACCGCACGCTCGTACTACATCGTAGTGCCCGCCTACACGAGCTTTGCCGAGATGACCATACATGTCGTCCTGAAACAGAGCGACGGCAGCGTCAGCGTCCACCACAAGTCCGACGACACCTTCGGCAAGACCCTGGACCGCAACCACATCGGAGCCTTCGGCTACAACCTGGACGGCATCGTCAGCACATACCCCGCCACCCGGGTGCTGCTATACACCACCACCGACAACACCCACGTCACTCCGGCAGGCCTGCCCAACATAGACTACCAGACATACGGGATGATTGCCTTAAACGCCGACATGACCGAGATTGGGGCTGATGCATTCCGAAACCTCACCAATCTTGCCTCCGTCACGCTGCCAAAGGGGGTGACGACAATAAGCTTTCATGCGTTCCAAGAATGCACCAGCCTCACCTCCGTCACCCTGCCCGAGAATCTGAGGACAATATCGAACTCTGTGTTCCAAGGCTGCACCAGCCTCCAAACCATAACCCTGCCCGAGGGGGTGATAGGAATAGGGAACTCTGTATTCTATGGCTGCACCAGCCTGCAGTCCGTCACGCTGCCCGAAAGCCTGGAGACAATGGCGAACTATGTGTTCCAAGGCTGCACCAGCCTCCAAACCATCACACTGCCATCGACGCTGACAGCATTGGGACAATCCGTATTCGAAGGATCCGGCCTCACCTCCATCACCATTCCGTCCAGGGTGACCCAGATAAATTCATCTACATTCAAGGATTGCACCAGCCTCACCTCCGTCACGCTGCCCGAGGGGTTGACGACAATATCGAACTACGTATTCCAGGGCTGCACCAGCCTCCAGTCCATCACGCTGCCATCGACGCTGACAGCATTGGGACAATCCGTATTCGAAGGATCCGGCCTCACCTCCATCACCATTCCGTCCAGCGTGACCGAGATAAAGTCATCTACATTCAAGGATTGCACCAGCCTCACCTCCGTCGCGCTGCCCGAGGGGTTGACGACAATATGGGGTTCTGCATTCCAAGGCTGCACCAGCCTCACCTCCGTCGCGTTGCCAGATGGGTTGACGGCAATATGGGGTTCTGCATTCCAAGGCTGCACAAGCCTCACCACCGTCGCGCTGCCGCCGTCGGTGACATTGTCCGACTGGTCGGTATTCGAAGGCTCCGGCCTCACCACCATCACCATTCCGGAAGGAATGACTCAGATACCAGGCAAAACATTCAAGGACTGCGCCCACCTGACCGAAGTCACCCTGCTGCGATACACGGATGGCCAACTGATAACCGCTGGCGGCTACAAAATGTTCGAAAACTGCACTGCCTTAGCCCACATCTACGTGCCGGCAGGAAGCGAAACCACATACAAAGCGGCAAACTACTGGAGTGACTTTTCCAACATAATTTCCGAACTCCCCGCTTCGGACAGTCAGAAATAACCCGACCAACCCTAAAAACACCATGAAAAAGAGATACACGCCCCCCGCAATCAAGATAGTCTCGTTCCGCCCCGAGCTGGGATTCATGCGCTCGCAGCCCGCCGGACTCTTCGAACTCGAACTCTTCGACGGCCGCGCCCGCGAGGAGCAATACCAATACGACGACTGGGACAACAGCGGCTCTTCCTCCTCCGACGGCACCCGGTTCCAATACGACGACTGGCAGACCCTCTGACCCCCCTGGAGCGCACACACGCCACACTCCACACATCACGCCCCCGAAAAAG
>JAZUIX010000080.1:0-2081 GCA_045642445.1 Bacteroidales bacterium
GTTGACATGGATTGTCGTCTCTCCTTTTGACAAATACGCCGAGTTGGTGCAGTAGTCGTAAGGATTGCACTCCAGCGTGACGCGCACATCGCCAGTCCTGTTCAGAGTATATGGGTCGGGCACTGAGTTTGCATACAGCGTGCCGCCCACATTCCATGTGCTGGACCCTGTGCAGTTGGGGCAGCTCAGCCTCACGCTGCCGCCCTGACAGAGGGGATTGTCGCCATTGACATTTATCGTCAAATCGGTGTGCAGGTCGGCTATTGTAATCTGCACACGCTGAATGTCCTTCAATCCCGAACAGTAGGTTCGCGTAAGGGTGATTGTAAAAGGCACCGGGTATACGACGGGCGGATCCAACTCGTTTATCTGCAGCCACACACTGTTGTTGTCCGGGGTGCTCTTCAGGGTGGCGCAGTATTGTTTGTTTTCCTCTATCTCCCAATCGTATATCACCCCCTCCTGATAAGGCACACACCCCGTCCAGTCCACCTCTGTGCCGGGACACACCCTCAGTGTCTGGGGCAGTGTCGTGGGACTCAGCACAAACGCTCCGACATGGTGTACGTATGGTCCGGACGACCGGCACCCCAGCTGGCGGTCGTAGGCATAGACATCGATGTCGCACACCTCGTTGCCATAGATCACCGACACTTCGTCGCCCATCACCGTGTCGGGAGTGGCCGACGCACATCCCGGCACCCACACAAACGTGCCGTAGGGGTTGTCCGTGGAGGCTTTCAGCAGTATGGCGGAGTTGCGACAGGCTATGGTGGGATTTGCGGGGTCCATGTCGTCGACGGTGGGGGCCGGTGGCGGGTCTTTGACGGTCAGCACAAACTCCGCCACGTTGCAGTAGGCCGGATTTTGTGCCGTTATGAGGTAGCGGCCCGCAGGGAGCTCGCTTTCTGTGCCGTAGTGCGCCTCGGGTGCGGACGATGTGCAGACCGCCTGGCCGGTGGCAAGGTCGGTGACGGTCCATGTCATCATCGTGTCGGGATCCACGGCATTGGTGGAGTAGGTCTCGTTTCGGGTGAGGCACACCTCCTTCTTGCCGCTGATCTTTAACTGAGGCTTGTCACATGTGTCAGATTCAATAATCAGCTGCAATTGTGGCTTGTACTGAGCCTCCACTGTCGACACAAACACCCACAGAAACAAGGTTGATACCGCGATTCGTACTCTGCTCATTTTGATGCTATTCATCTTAGGCCTCCTATTCTTTCGTCATATTGTTCCAACTTATTTCCCTTCGCAAGAGGGTCCCTATTTCTTGCCATCAGGCAACTGTTACTCTCAATCGGGCTCTTTTTCATTCATCTCCGATGAGAAATAGGGGCGGCTGATGCCGGAAATAGATTTTGCGCTTTCGCTTGGAAATAATTTTGAGGGAAATTCTTTCTCTGATGTTTTCAACGTGCACCCCGACATTGCATCCAACGACTTCTGCCATGGCTTCTCTGTCATCTCATACATCATACCCATATAGCTCGTATTCATACGCTCCACAGTATGCGTATCAGCATGGTACTCATACGTCTCAGAATACACCTTATAACTCTTCGAGAAATTGATAAGCATACCATAAGGGCATTGTGTAAGTAGCATATAGTTTTTCAACTGCTCGCGATGTTCGTCAATGATGCACTTCATTGCCTTACACTCAATAATAATATCACCCTCATTTGGACGAACCACTACAAGGTCAAGCCTGTACGACTCCTCTAATTTCTCGCCAAAGAGATAGATTGGAAGAAAGTGTTCTTTTCTCGCATCATATCCCAACTTGACTAATAAATGTCGGAGGCCGTACTGATATGGGTATTCTGTCAACCCTGGCTTAAATGCATTATACACATCAAAAGCACACCCAACAATATCGTGAAATACTTTCATCCTGTGGTTGAATTCTGCTATCAGGTCCATTGTTTCATTTTTTTAAATGATTATCCGCAACGAGGTGAACGTGTCGGCAAAATATTTCCCTAACCCTATTTCCCCCGAAGGGGCCGACTATTTCCCCTCGATAGAGGGCTTTATTTCTTGCCGTCAGGCAACTTTTTCAAACAATCACCTATATG
>JAZUIX010000081.1:0-2280 GCA_045642445.1 Bacteroidales bacterium
AAGTTGTGCATGGCGGTGATGTTGTGTAACAACTTGAGTTCCACTACAAAATACGAAAATTATTGGCATGTACAACTTTTTTTGAAAGAAATTATTAATAAATTAATTCATCCAACAGGTAAGGAAAAGAAAATCTACACCTGCTATGCGTTCAAGTAAAATGCGGGTAACCATCTTCTCGCCTGTGATTGACGATATATATAACGACAATTAAAATCATAGAATATGACAATCAAAAGAACATTCTGGCTTGTAGCCATGACATTATTATCTCTCACCGCCCACGCCCAGCACTTCGACTGGGTGAAATCCTACTCCGGCCAAGAGCCGACGGGCAAGTTCTGGAACTACATCGTCAGTTCCGTCACCGATTCGCACGGCAACCTCTATGTCGCCGGGCAGTTCGCCAACGGTGCCACCATCGACGGCCAAAGTCTGTTGCCCTTCTCTCCGCATGGTGGGCAGACAGAAAACCCCAATTCATGCATTATGAAAATCTCCCCGCAGGGAAATATCTTGTGGACGAAAATCCTTCATGCCAACTACGGGCAGCCGACTCGAATCTATGACTTGCAATTGGTCGGAGACACTGCTCTTTACGCAAATGTCAGCATCCCTATACCAAAAGAAAACAATGAATATCTCTATTTCTATGACACTCTAATCACAAAAGACAATCTTGACTATCTGCTGTATATGGACAGTATCTCTTACACTGGTATAACAACAGCAATCTCCTCTTTTGACCTTGACGGTAATCTCAACGAGAACTATCTTCTCCACATGGCATATAAGGACAGCAAAGGCAAGTTGATAACACTTGACAGACAGACCAACAATGGTTTCGACTCAGTGTATATCGCCAACGAGCAGTTCAAGCCGGGGAATTTCCATGTAGACAACCTTGGAAACATATATTTCGGACACCTTTCCACCGACTTGTTGTGGCTGTATTGCGACACCTGTGCGAGCCAGTCGCAATCATACAATTTAAGCAATGGCTTGATAGGTGAAATTGTCGTCATGGTGAACGGTCATCAGCGTTTTTTTGATGCGCCAATCTCCCATCCGAGCATTTACAATTTCAGAATATTCAAATTTTCTCCACATTTCAACGACATGTTGGCTTGCCGATACATATTTTATGAAACCAACAGCAGTTGGAGCAATTGGAGCTACACTAGTTCACGTGAACTGACTACCGATAATGAAAACAATGTTTTTCTCCTGTGCAACATCAATTCCGACATTCAAAGATTGCCATTGTCCGGCGACACAACCCTGTCGGCCAACCTCAACAATTATACAGAAGGGATGGTGATTAAGTTTGATGATGAATTGACACCGTTAAGCATAACACAATTAACCACCGGCAGTAGCGGGCAGGGCATATCAATGACCAACAATGTGTTTAACCAATGTATCGTTGAACCCGATTCCAATTCAATAATTGTTTTGGGCTCAATAGCCCGTGTCCAACAAGACTATGGATACCCGGTGTTGATAGGTCAAGACTCGTTGGATATTCAGGATGCTTGTGCATATTTCGTGAGAATCGACAATCAAACAGGTGCGCTGCAATCACACGGACACGTCCCCACTTCGTCACGGACAACATTCTTGACGCAACATTCAATACTGAAATCCATTGCACAAAAGAACAGAATCATAACACACGTTGGATACAAGGGAGACATACAAACAGGAGACAGCTCCATTTCAATCGCGCCTAACATGTTCGGTGCTGGCCTCTATATATGCGACTATGAAGGCAACTACATAAACTACATAGACTTCGGTATCGAAGCGAACAATGTCATTCTTTCGTCAAGCCTGTCATTACACGACAGCATCCTGTACATCACAGGCGGCTCGCAGTTCGACCTCAAGCTGAACAACACCCAGCTTTCCCCCACAGGCAACAGCACGGCATTCATCGCCAGATATGTCGATACTTCCTTTATGACACCATACGGCTATAAAGACACCACAGGCAACGGCGGCGACACCAACGATGTCCGCATCGTTATGGCCGAGGACGGAAACGCCTTTGTGGCCTACCCCAACCCCTTCCGCCAGCGCGTGAACATCGAATACCCTGGCCAGCAGCCCATCACCGCCGCCTACCTCACCGACATCATGGGCCGCACTGAGCAGGTTGAGCTGTCCGCCACTGCCCCAGGCCGCTACACCCTCGACCTCACCGCCCGCCCCCAAGCCGCCTACCTCCTCACCCTCGTGACCCAAGACGGCCACCGCCACACCGTAAGGCTCCTCAAG
>JAZUIX010000082.1:0-20714 GCA_045642445.1 Bacteroidales bacterium
TGAAAATAATATTATATATAATAGTATTTATTTAATCTTTATAAATGTAATCTATTTGAATGTGCATTCGCATACATATAAGAGTTAACCGTTAACTTGTTAACCTTTGAGCATTAGTCGTTGTTTTTATCTTGATGTGGATTTCCGTGACAATGCGTTCAACAAGCCGCAGTTGCTGTCGAAGATAAACAACCTGCTGTTTACCCAGGGTAATCCTTCGGGAAGTGAGAAGGATGCCCAGAAAGGGCAACCATGAAATGCTCATAGCCCCAGGGCAATCGAATCGACGCCTTGGGGTTATGATAACATACAGCTTTCGCCCTATAAGGGCAATAGCATTGTGTTGTGCTATTTTTTAAAATCTTCGGCTATATCGCTGGGGTCGAGGATGGGGTCGTCCATCTCGTTGCATTGATAGGTCTTGGTGTTCAAACTGCTGCAAGGTGTACCTGCCGAGGCTGTGGTGGTTCGTGGACCTGTCCAGCGGCTGCCGATGTATTCGTAGCAGCGGCAGTTTTTGGTGGTGAAGGTGCAAGAGGCCAGTGTCGTCACGCCGGCAATTATCAGCAGGATTGCTATCTTTTTCATATTGATTTTTATTATGTTATTGATTTTCGTTTGTCTCGGTGGGTATGGCCTCGGGATTCTCAGTTGTTTGGACCGTGGTGCTGTCGGTTACCGCTATGGGGCGGTAGATGGGGGCACTCGATATTTCGACTTCGTCGATGAAGAGCCAGGCCTGTTCGCCGGCACTTACATGCCATGCAGGCATCTTGCCGTAGTTGGAGGCTTTGATTTTGATGTATCGGGCGCGCAATCCGTTGCTGGAACATCCGAAGGTGTGCATGACGGTTTCTTCTTGGCGTTCGCGCACGGCGGGGTAGTAGTTGTTGGTGTCCTGGCACCATTGATAGTAGTGTGTGCCGTCGGTGGAGATGCTGATGGCCACTTTGGAGGGGAAGAAGATCCAGCTGCGCATGTTCTCCAAACATTCCACGCCGACACGGTATACTACTTTTTCTTCGAGCAGGTCTACCACGGCCTCCATGTCGCCTTGCCAGCCCTGCCAGCCGCCGATACGGTAGTTGGTGGTGCCGTGGATGCGGTCGATGAGGCCGTCGGGACCGTTCTCGGTGTATTGCGGTGCGGGTTGGGTGAGGTAGGTGAGTTTTTTGTCGGCGATGAAGCGGGTCATGTTGTGTGTGACAACATGGCTGTAGCCGGTGGTGCTGTTGTAGGCCACAGCCTTCAGGGTTATGTCGCGGTTCACCATGATGGGTTGGGTGTAGAGGTGTGCGTTGGTGTCGGGTGTGCTCCCGTCGGTGGTGTAGTATATCTGGGTGGCTGTTTTTTGCTGTCCTGCCACGGCTATGCGTATGGCGGTAGAGTCTTCAAAACGTTGCTGCCAGTCGCTGAAATAGGGCACAGGGGTGACGCGGTAGGCCTTGTCGATGCCGCTGATGGAGCTGTCGAAGAATTCGCCGTCGCGCCAGAATTTGCCCGCAGGCCAGCTGCCTTTACGGATGACGAGGTCTTCTTGTCCTTCGCGGTGTATGGTCACTTGGTCGAAGATGGGGGTCACGGTGACATATTCGCCGCTGCCGGGGCACACGGGATACAGGCCTATGGCGCTCATCACATACCATGCGCTCATCTGTCCGCAGTCTTCGTTGCCGCACAGGCCGTCGGCGGTGGGGGAGTAGAGCTTGTGGAGGATCTTGTGCACCATCTCGTCGCTTTTGTCGCCGGCACCGAGGTGGGCGTAGAGGTAGGCGGCATGGTGGGAAGGTTCGTTGCCGTGGGCGTACTGGCCTATCATGCCGGTGATGTCGCTTTGTTCGCGGCCCGTAGTCTTGCTGCTGGTGTTGAACAGCGAGTCGATTTTTTGCATGGCACGTTCTTTGCCGCCGAGCATGTCGATCCAGGCGGGAACGTCGTGGGGAACGTAGGTGCTGTATTGCCAGCTGTTGGCTTCGGTGTAGTGGTTGTTGACTTCGGTGGGGTCGAAGGGGGTGATGAAACCGCCGTTGCGACGGGCGTGCATGAATCCGTTTTCGTCCATGACGTTTTGCCACGACTGGGCACGGCGGATATAGGTTTTGAAGACCGAGTCGCAGTACCATCCGCAACCGATGGCGCGAAGGGTAGAGTCGTTGTTGTATTTTTTGGCCAGTTGAGCTATGCACCAGTCGTCGTAGGCATACTCCAGTGTTTTGGACACAGACTCGTTGTCTTCCCAGCTGTCCAGATAGCCTTGTTCGGCGTAGGCCCTATGGGCTTCGGTGCGGTTGGAGGTTGCCACGGCGGCTTTCAGCAGTTCGAGACGCATCTCGGGCGACCAGTCGTCCAAGAGCCCGGCATGTTCGGCTTCGAGAATGACGGGCACGCTGTGATAGCCTATCATGCAGTGGGTTTCGTGTCCGGCAAGTTCCCACATGGTCAGCTCGCCGCCAGTTTCGTATTGGCGGAGCATGGTGCTGATAAAGTCTTTGGTGATTTCGGGTTCGAGAATCGTCATCAGCGGGTGCAGTGTGCGATAGGTGTCCCAAAGGGAGAACACCGTGTAGACGTTTTTGGCATGGGTGCGGTTGGTGGAATCGTTGAGGCTGTACACAGCGCCGTCCATACCGCGGTAGCGGCCGTCGATGTCGTTCCACAGGTAAGGCGAGGTGTAGCAATGGTAGAGCGCGGTGTAGAAGTTTTTGCGTTCGCGGTTGCTGCCGCCTTCCACCTTGATTTTGCCCAGAGCCGATTCCCAGGTGCGGTGTGCGGTTTGGCGAATCTTGTCAAAGTCCAGTTCTCCTCGGGTGTGCAGGTTTTTGATGGCGCCGGAGCAGTCAACGCCCGAGATGGCCACATAGAACTCTGCCTGTTTGCATTCGTTGGGCAGGATCACCAAGGCTTTCATTCCGTTGTCGAAATAGCGTATTTCCTTGATGGGTACGTTGCACTCCATGGCGAAGAAACATTTTTGGTCGGGATTCCAAGCGTTGCTTTCACGCCAGCCGGTGATGGTGTTTTTGTTTTGTTTGCGTTCGAATTGGGCTTTGATGACTTTGTCGCGGTGACGCAGGTCGATTACCACGGCTTTTTTGCCTGAATAGGGGAAAGTGTAGCGGTGGCAGGCCACACGTTCGGTGGCGGTGAGCTCGGCCATCACTCTGTTGCGGTCGATGACCACACGGTAGTAGCCAGGCTCGGCTTTTTCGCTGCGGTGGCTGAAGAAGGAGCGATATTCTTCTTGCGGCATATCGGGCGAGAATTTCCAATCCACATCGGTGGTCATCACCGGCATCAGCAGGATGTCGCAAAAGTCTTCACAACCGGTGCCGTTGAGGTGTGTGTGGCTGAAACCGTAAAGGGTGTCGTCGCTGTAGTGGTAGCCGCTGCAGCCGTCCCAACCCTCCAAACGGGTGTCGGGACCTGGCTGTATCTGGCCGAAAGGCACTATGGCGCCTGGAAATGTGTGGCCGTGGTCGTCGGTGCCAACCATGGGGTTGACATATTGTGTCAGACTTTTTTGGCATCCGGCCCAACAAACGGCCGCCAGCAAGACAAGAAGAATATTTTTGTAGCGCATTTTTTGTGATTTGTGAATAGTGAATTGACAATACAACAGGGCGGCAGCCTTAATTCTCAATTTTTAATTCTCAATTTTATAAGTGCTGCCGCACCGAGAATGGCCACTTCGTTAGCTTTCAGTTGCGACATTTTGATTTCGCAATGACCTTGATAGATGTTCAGCAGGTGCTCATCGAACGATTTTTTCAGTGGATCCAACAAAGGTGTGCCCACCTTGGTGGGGCCGCCCATGAGGAATATGGCCTGGGGTGCCGAGAAGGTGACAGCGTTGGCACAGGCTATACCCAGCCAATGGCCCACCATGCGGTAAGCCTCCACGGCCAATGGATCGCCCGCATTGGCTGCATCGCCAATCATCTTGCTGGTGATATCTTTGTCGGGTGTCGAGGGGTCAATCCAGCCCGTTTGTGCCGGAGTGCCGCCACCTGCTTGTGCGCGGAGTTCGACGTAGGTCTGCACGATGCCTCTGGCCGAGGTGTAGGCCTCTAAGCATCCTTTGCGGCCACAGCTGCAAGGTCTTCCGTCGGGTATCAGGATGTTGTGCCCCAGTTCGCCGGCAGTGCCTGTGGATCCATGCACCAGTTTGCCGTCCACCACTACGCCGCTGCCCACACCGGTGCCCAGCGTGATCATGATGAAGTGTTCCATGCCTCGGGCGCCTCCGTACACATATTCGCCGTATGCGGCAGCATTGGCATCGTTGCTGAGCACCACAGGGATGTCGGTATATTTGTGAAACTCCTCTTCGAATTTCAGCAGCCCTTTGATGGGAAGGTTGGGGGCACATTCCACACAGCCTGTATAGAAATTGCCGTTAGGGGCACCCATGCCGATGCCGCTGAGGTCGCTCACGGCAATGCTTTTCACCCCCTTTTCGCTGTCGCCTTCGGCAGCCATGGCTTCAATCAGCCCCATAATGTCGCGGACGTAGGGCTCCAATTGGGTGTAGTTGGTGGTGGGAATGTTGCGGCGGGCCACAATCTTGGCGTCGTCTCTTACAAGTCCTAAGTCGGTGTTGGTGCCTCCAACATCTATTCCGATGGCGTAACTGTTTTTCATAGTCAGATAGTATTATTTTTTAAAATGCAAAAATACGCATTTTTTTACAATTAAGAATAAAAAAAGTGAAAGGTGATATGTGAAATGTGAAATGAACGCGGCACCCCACTTTTCACTAATTTCAAAATTCTTAGTATCTTTGCAACCGCAAAATGATTTTTTGAACCTACCATAAAAGTCGCATTATATATGAAAAGAACGTTGTCTCTTGCCGTTTCAGTCCTATTGCTGCTGGCATCCTGTGGGCGGATTGCGGTTCGGGAGATAGTGACCCCTACCGAAGTGGAGGTGAGGCATATTGTGTCTCTGATTCCCGACCATGGTATTTCCCCTGACACCAAGACGGTCTGTACCGAAACTTATTACGACCTTTTGAGTCACGCGTGGGCTATACCCAGTGATGGCATTGGTGAGATAGGCAACGAAGAGTGGCTGTATTATTTCATCACGGGCAATGGTGGATGCGATGATACATACGTGGACAATATCCGTATCGAAGCCAATGGCGCTTATGCTTATGTCCATTTTGAAGTGGAGGATTGTGGGTGGACAAAAGGACACAGCATGGAGCTTGTCAACGAGGAGGGCACTTGGCTGATTGCCAATTTCGATAGTACCAAAGCCGAGCTGGTAAAATACATCGACACCCAACGTCGCTATTTGTCCTCAGATGAGTGGAAACAATACATAGATGCTATGATTGCCGCGAATGACGATTTCAGCCCATTGGCTAAGCAACGTCAACTTGAGGTGGAAACTTATTTTCAGCAGTACCCCCTTTGAGGGATGAATAATTAGTAATTGGGAAAGCGTCTATACGAGTGGTGTTGTGTCGGATTTTCATCCGATACAACTGAATCGTCAAAGTGTTGACAGGGAGAAGTCGAGTTTGTATGTCATCTTGCCGTCCCCCAAAGAGACCTCATCACCATTTGTCATAGTCTCGGCAATTTCTGATGCTTTTGCATGCAAAGTCTCTCCAATTCTTCTATGCTGTCAGACGCTTTTCCTAAACGAAATTGGTTATTATCAAAGTTATAAATCTTCACCATCGGAATGATTGTACTCGTTATCGTAAAACATTGTGATGTAATATTCCCCATAAAATTGGTGTATCATGAACCAGACGGATTTTTTTGATATTACCTCTTTTAAATAGTCCATTGCCACAGCTACCAACAACTGTTGTTGCTCAGTTTCGCTTAATTTCTCCAATTCCTCTTGCGAGTACATATTTCCATATTTTTCCATCATCCATTTTCGCATATTCGCAGAATCTATGTCTGTTTCGGAATATTGATAGTAGACAGCTTCATAGCGTTTATCATGCACAGTCATTTCATATGAAATATCTTCGTCTTCGCTAATTGCATAATCAACAAGGTCTGCCGGTACATATTTACCATTATTGGAAAATTGCCTACACAACTTGTTATAGCGTATTTTGATGTTTGTCACACTTCTTGTCGGATTTGCATCGGAAACCATAATGCGCCACACCTTATTATTGTTAGTAGCGATACGAATATTGACTTCACTTCCATTGAATTCTCCAGTCAGATAATCATTTTTGGCATCGTAGGTATAACCTTTGGCTTTTAGTTGCTGTATCATTGCACTTTTTGTTCCATCCACGGGTATTCCGAGAAACTTTGTGACATTTTTTTGTGCTGATGCAGTAAATACAATCATTATTGTAAGTACAAGAGTGATAATTTGTTTCATGTTCTATCTTTTCTTTTGTTTGGAGTGCTGTAAATCAAACGCAAAAGTACGAAATATTTTTGAATTAGCCTAACTATAAAAAAATAATTCCAAAAATATCGTGTCTTTGTGCACATCTAAACCTTGGGCTTTCATCTTCGTAACTTATTGTCGTTTTTCTACAAAGAAGCGGAATCTTGATGTCTCTGCATAATAAAATTTTATTTGCCTGTGCGTGATTCGAGAATTTTATGTAAATTTGCACCATGGAAGAACAATCTATTGAACGTATCTTTTCGCTTGAAGAGATTGACTATGCCCACTTTTGGGGCACAAATGACAAGATGTTGGACTTTGTCCGCATCCTGTTTCCGAAACTCAAACTTATCGCCCGTGGCGAGATGCTCAAGGCGGTGGGAAGTGTCGAGGATATCGACTATTTTGACGGAAAACTACAGGCCATGCGCACTTATTACGGCAAATTTGGCCGCCTCACCGAGAACGCTGTCATGCAGATTGTCGAGAGTGGGGGAGGCACCCCCGATGCCGAAACTAACGAGGAAATCCTCGTCCATGGTCGCAACGGCCTTTTGGTCAAAGCCCGCACCCCGAACCAGCAGCGCCTGGTCGAGGCGGTGAAAAAGAACGACATGGTCTTCGCCATAGGCCCTGCGGGCACGGGTAAGACCTACACCGCGGTGGCCCTTGCCGTGCGTGCCCTCAAAAACAAAGAGATACGTCGCATCATCCTCACCCGACCCGCTGTCGAGGCGGGCGAGAACCTCGGCTTCCTCCCTGGCGACCTCCGTGACAAGCTCGACCCCTATCTGCAGCCGCTCTACGATGCCCTCCGTGACATGATACCCCAGCAGAAACTTCTCGGTTATTGGGAGGACAACACCATTGAGATTGCCCCCTTGGCTTTTATGCGAGGCCGCACTCTCGACAACGCTTTTGTCATCCTCGATGAGGCCCAGAACGCCACCTCTTCGCAGCTCAAGATGTTCCTCACCCGCATGGGACGCAATGCCAAATTTGTTGTCACGGGCGACATCACTCAAATCGACCTTCCCCGCAACCAGCAGTCGGGCCTTGTTCAAGCCACCCGTATCCTCCAAGACATCCCGGGCATCTCTATCATCCAACTCGACAACAGCGATGTTATCCGCCACAAACTCGTAACCCAAATCATCCGTGCCTACGATAATATGCAAGAATAAAGGTGGGTCATAAAGTGTTCAACGTTGGAAAATGTGCAAGTTTTGACTATGTTTTGGTTGGAAAATGTGCAGAAATTCGATGATTTTGGGTTGGAAAATATGCAAAAAATGATGCTTTATTGGTTGGAAGATGTGCAATAAGAAACGAAAAACTGCGTTATTTATGATGAATAATTAACGAGCGTCTATGTTGAAGAGAAAAATTGAATCGTATTTAAAGTTGTGGTATAAAGGAAAATATGCCCTGCTTGTGGATGGAGCACGACAGGTGGGTAAGACCTTTATCCTCAAATCTTTTTTGGAAGAAAACTTTGAGAATGTAATTTATCTTAATTTTATTGAAAGAAAGGATGCGGCAGAAGCGTTGTCCAGATCAAGGAATGCTGCAGATTTTATTTTGCGACTTTCGACCGTTATTGATAGGCCTTTAGTACCCAATAAAACCGCTATTTTTTTCGATGAAGTCCAAGAATTGAAAGGTTTTGATTGGGTGACCAATACGAAGTTTTTAATTGAGGATAACCAGTATCGATTTGTTTTTTCGGGTTCGCTTCTGGGTGTGGAATTATATGATGTTGCTTCATGGCCCACAGGATATTTGGCGCATACCACCATGTACCCTCTTGATTTTGAAGAGTTTCTTTGGGCTAATGGGGTGAATCAGGTGGTGATTGATAGGGCTTTTGAGTGTTTTGAAAAACGTTTGCCTGTTGATGATTTTATCCACCAAAAATTGACGACACTTTTCTCCCAATATATTTTGGTGGGAGGGATGCCTGATGCTGTGAATGCTTTTGTTGAAAGTCGAGATTTTAACAGAGTGGCCCTGGCTCACGATACCATAGAGCAATACAATCGTCGAGACATTGCTCAGTATGCCTCTGTGGATGAGAAGTTGAAGATTAAAGAAATCTACAACTTGTTGCCCGAAGAACTCAACAGCAAAAACAAACGATTCCAACTCAGCGATATTCAGAACCGAAAAAGAGGAGAGAATATAGGTCTCAGTTTCGCATGGCTAAACAAAGCAGGTGTTGCAATCCCAGTATATAATACTGCTGAGGCTGTGGCTCCTTTGCGTATAAATACGGAACGTCAGCTTCTTAAATTGTTTCACGAAGATGTGGGTCTGCTCACATTTATCCTTATGGACCCATCGTTGAAAGTGAAGATTCTGGATGGGGAACGTGATGTTAATTTTGGGGCAATTTACGAAAATGTGGCTTGTCAATTGATGTATGCTCATGGTTTCGAAAACCTTTATTACTATAATAGCAAGAAGAACGGCGAAGTCGATTTCCTTGTAGAGCGCCAAGGCGAAGTCCTCCCCATAGAGATAAAATCGGGGAAAGACTATAAGCGCCATTCTGCTTTGAATAATCTTCTTGAAATTCACGTCGGTACAATTCCCGAGGCACTTGTTTTCTGCAATAGTAACACCAGTATTGAAGGTAAGATAACCTACCTGCCTATTTATTTGGTTGAGTTCTTGAGGCGGCGAAATAGATACCTCGGGTAGAGAACATGAAAATTTCCAATTGATAACTCTGAACAAATTGTTTTAAAAACCATTTTCCCCTACAACCCAAACAAATGAAAACTACTCCCAATTGCAAAATCAATCTTGGTCTTCGGGTGCTACGCAAACGGCCCGATGGCTACCACGACCTCGAAACTCTATTTATCCCTGTGCCCCTCTGCGACGAATTGGAAATCACTGTTCTGCGTCAGACGTCGGCTTTAATGGATGGAGACCAAGAAGGCCAATGCCTTTTCTCACAGACAGGCATTCCTGTTGATTGTGCCCCCGAAGACAATATCTGCGTCAAGGCCTACAACCTCCTGCTGAACGATTTTCCCCAGATGCCTCCTGTGCACATTCGTTTGGGCAAACACATTCCCTTTGGTGCCGGCCTCGGAGGTGGAAGCAGCGATGCCGCTTTCACCCTTTGTATGCTTAATGAAATGTTCGCCCTGGGGCTCTCCGACGATCAATTGGAGCAATATGCGGCACGACTTGGGGCCGATTGTGCCTTTTTTGTACGCAACAATCCCGCCCAGGCCCTCGGCATAGGTGATCGACTCACACCCCTCGACTCCAACCCTCTCGCGGGTTATCGCCTTGTGATGGCCAAACCCGATGATGCTGTGAGCACTCGCGAAGCCTACGCCCATATCCGTCTTCACGACCCCGAAGTGGCCTTGGAACCCTTGGCCCAAGCGGTACGAAAACCTATTTCGGCGTGGGATGGAACCATTGTCAATGACTTTGAAACCAGTGTTTTCCCATCACATCCTCGCATAGCTTCGCTCAAAGAAACCTTCTATGCCCACGGAGCCCTGTATGCCTCCATGTCTGGAAGCGGAGCCACGGTATTTGCCCTCTTCGACCCCGAGGCCGACCTCACGGCCCTCTATGCCGCTTTGGACTCCACGCTTCTCCACACCAGCCTCATGTAGCAGGGCGTTCGTAATTCCGAAAAATTAGAAAATATGTGCGGATTTTTGTCATATTTGCGAAAAATATGTGTCGAAAAATGTGACATGGCCATATTCTCCTCCCATGATTCTTTTATCGTTATGATATCTTTATCGTATCCTTATGGTATCGTTATGGTATCGTTATCGTATCTGGGATACCATAAGGATACCATAACGATACCATAAGGATACGATAACGATACCATAACGATGGGAGCATAAAGGGAGAAGCTTGTTCTTTTCTTCTCTAAAACTTTTTTTATATCAAAAATTATTTGTATCTTTGCAGTCTCAAATTTTTAAATATAGTATCATGGTAGATTATAAGAAAATCGGATTGGTGAACACACGCAAGATGTTCGCAAAGGCTGTGGACGGCGGCTATGCCATCCCCGCTTTCAATTTCAATAATATGGAGCAAATGCAGGCCATTATCCAGGCTTCGGTCGAGACCAAGAGTCCCGTTATCCTGCAGGTGAGCAAGGGTGCCCGCGAGTATGCCAACCAGACGCTGCTGCGCTATATGGCCGAAGGTGCCGTGGAGTATGCCAAGGAGTTGGGCTGCGCCCATCCCGAGATTGTGCTCCATCTGGACCATGGCGATTCGTTTGAGACCTGCAAGAGCTGCATCGATATGGGCTTCAGCAGCGTGATGATTGACGGCTCGAGCCTTCCTTACGACGAGAATGTGGCCGTGACGAAGAAGGTGGTGGAATATGCCCACCAGTTCGATGTCACCGTCGAGGGCGAGCTGGGCGTGCTGGCCGGTGTGGAAGACGAGGTCTCCGCCGCCGAGAGCCACTACACCAAGCCCGAAGAGGTTATCGACTTTGTGAGCAAGACCGGCTGCGACAGCTTGGCCATCTCTATCGGTACCAGCCACGGCGCCTATAAGTTCACTCCCGAGCAGTGCACCGTCGACCCCGAAACGGGCCGTCTGCTGCCTCCTCCGCTGGCTTTCGACGTGCTCGAGGCTGTGGAGAAGAAGCTCCCCGGTTTCCCCATCGTGCTCCACGGCTCCAGCTCGGTGCCTCAGGACGAGGTGGACACCATCAACGCCAACGGTGGCGCTCTGAAACAGGCTGTGGGTATTCCCGAAGAGCAGCTGCGCAAGGCCTCCAAGAGCGCTGTGTGCAAAATCAACATCGACAGCGACAGCCGCTTGGCTATGACCGCCGCCATTCGCAAGACTTTGGCCGAGAAACCTGCCGAGTTTGACCCCCGCAAGTATCTGAAGCCCGCCCGCGAGAGCATGAAGAAGTTGTATATCCACAAGATTGTCAACGTCCTCGGTTCCAACGACAAGCTGCTGAACTAATTCCCTTTCGGGAAGCAAGAAGTTGAAGAGGCATCGATGGCTTCTTCAACTTCTTTAATTTAATTTGATTTAATTTCTCAACAACATCAAAGCATCAGACTTGAAAGTATGAAAAAAAGTTTTCTCTTCATCCTCGTCATCTTGTCGCTGTCATTCGTTTCGCGGGCTCAGGTGACAATCTCCGATATTCCATTGTCGGATGATTTTAATACGTATGGTGTCGCAAGGACCACTGTGGTGGGCGAAATAGTGGGCGAATTTGACAACGAGGTGGTCACCGTGGTGCATCCGGAAAATGCTATGGGCATCAGCAAAGACTTTGAAGTGCAGACCATCGGCAAGAACGGAGAGATGCACAGCGTGCGGCTGAAAGGCACCAGGCAAGATGGGCTGGTTGCTGCCACTATCACAGATGACATCTTGCACATGCTCTTGGCCAAAATCACCAGGACTCAGTTTACGGTGAGCAGAGTGTCGGTCTCATTGTTAGATATGGAGGTGATCACCCCTTTCACCCCTGTCTACAGTGAGAAAACAGAGGTGACCGACACAGCCTTTTATTGGGTCGGCAAGTCGCCTGACGGTGATTTTGTCGGACTGGTTTGCGGAGCCTTTCACAAATCACCTGAGGGCTTTCAAGGTTATGCGATGATGTTCAACAATGACCTTGACACACTTTGGACAAGGAAATACACGCGGGGTAATCCCAAAGATCTGAAGGTCGACAACGAAGGAGAAATGCTTGTCATGTCCTATAAAACAGACTTTGAGACAGGCCGCACTAATTTCCGTTTCGGCGTGTTTGACGAGGAAGGGGTGGAGGAGCAGGAGGCTCAACTTGACGGCGGCAACCTGCTCTCTGTCAAAATGCTGAACTATATTAATGGCAAGTTCGTCCTTATGGGGCTCCCGCCCAGTCATCAAGATAAATATGGCAATATGCACTACGCCGCCATAAGTGGCTTGGTCTACGACATGGATAAGCAATTACTGACGCAGTCCTTGCATTTCTTTACTAAAGATGAGGCGAATGTGTTGGAAAATAGAAGTTTGGATTATCCCCGTGAAGGCAGGATTGTCGCCAACAACTTACAGCCAATGAGCACAACTGCCACCGTTTACGGAGGAGCCGTTGCTTTGGCCCGCTTATATTTCGATGTCCGTGGGATGTCGACCCCGAGTTTTTATTTCTACACCACTGGTGCGCTGGTGGCAGCTATTGACACTAACGGTGACTTCTTGTGGTGTAGACCTTTTCGCAACTATGTGACAACGACAAGCACCAGACAATATATGCGCTACGGTCTCTGTGCTCAGGGAGACAATGTGTGTCTGTTGCTTAGTGAGAACTCTGAGTGTGGTTCGGCTTACGACATTTCCACTCCGGCCCCCGTGAAAGTACTCGGTGCTTTCAAAGTCCGCACCGCAGTTTATACCATCACCCCCCAAGGCGAGGTGAGTAAGGACTTGTTTGGAGAAGTCACCAAGCAGCGGGTGACAACCGACCTGATGCCTGATGGCAAGGGCAACTATTGGTTTCTTACTTCGTTAGAGAAACAGGCCTCAATCCACAAACTCAACACTTCGATAGGCAGATGAGACGGACGCTCATCATCTTGATATTGATAGGAGTGCTGGCCGTGCCAACGTATGGTCAGAGGCCTCGTTTCGATGGATTGAAATCGGAAGGCCCCATTCCGGCAGACTTGAAGTTGAGTCTGGACGAATTGTACAACCAAGACAAGCAGCGGGTGCGCGACTACAACGACGGCAAACTGGCTAACCGCGACAATGTGCTGGCAGCCTCGTATCAGGTAAACCAACTTATGGCCGGAGGCCGCATCCTCTACGGTGACCCTGTCACCAGAATGGTGGAACGCATCGCCGACACACTGCTCAAAGACTATCCCGATCTGCGCAGAGAACTGCGTTTCTACACCGTCAAATCGCCCGAAGTGAACGCCTTTGCCACAGGCCAGGGCATGATATTTGTCAATATCGGTTTGGTGGCCCAGGTGGAAGATGAGGCGCAACTGGCCTTCATCATCGGACACGAAATCATCCACTACTACAAGAAACACAATATAGAGGCTCTTTCCCGCAAGAAAAGTAAATCTGGTCGGGGTGTGGAGGAAGAGCAGCTGCGCAACTTTCTGAAATACCACAACCGCTCGCACCAGATGGAGAACGAAGCTGACTCGCTGGGACTGATTCTGTTCTATATCGACAGCCCGTATGACAAGTCGGTGTGCGACGGTGTCTTCGATGTGCTGCAATACGGCTACCTGCCTTTTGATGAAATATCCTTCGACACCAACTATTTCTCTACCCCCTACTACCATCTGCCTTCGGGCAGATATCTGTCAGAAGTGGCTCCCATCACGGCCCGCGACGACTATGACGACTCCAAGAGCAGCCATCCCAACCTGCAAAAACGTCGCGACAGAACCGCCAATGTGCTTTGCAACTATAAGGGAGGGGAAAAATTCGTCACGATCACACGCGAGGAGTTCGCCGAGGTGCAGCGGCTGGCTCGGTTCGAGTGTATCCGGCAGAACCTTATTTTCGCCGACTATGTCCGTGCTTTCTACGATGCCAACCTCCTCTGTCGCCACTATCCCGACGATCCGTTCCTGGCCGAAGCCAAGGCCCAGGCGCTTTACGCCCTTTCCAAGTACCGCACCTATACAAACACTAATATAGCCGTGGGAGACTACAGGGAGTATGAGGGTGAAATTCAGCAGGCGTACTACCTCTTCTCGCACCTCAAAGGCGACGAGATGTCCATGATGGCGCTGCGCGAGGTGTGGAGCGCCCATCTCAAATACCCGCAGTCCTCCCGTTTGGTGGAGATGGCTGAAGACCTCGCAGTCGATCTGAACCAGAAACACGGCCTTTCACGTGCCGCCTTTGCGGCAGTGTACGACACCGCCACCGTGGCGGTAGACACCGCCCAGCAGAGTGCCAAAAATCAGAAATACGAACGCATCAAGCAGAAACGGCGCAACCAACAGACTGCCGAAACACGGCGTTTTGTGTTCACCGATTTCATGATGCAGGACGAAAGTTTCGGCGAGATGTTGCATCGTGCCGCGGAACGTCACCCTCAGGATTCTGTCGCTGGCATTACTCCCCGCAAGAACGTCTTCCTCTACAGCCCAGCCTACTATGTGGTGGACAAGAATGATGGCGACATCAAGTACCGCAAATCCGACAGACTTGAAAACGAACTGACCGGACAACTCGCCTCTGTGATGGCGGCAAAAGGCTTGGGTACGGTCGAACTCACCGACAAAAGTCTGCGTGGCCGCAGCAGTGCCGAGGAGTACAACGAATATGTGGCTTTTAACGAATGGTGCAACGAGTTTTGGCAGACAAAGGGCGACTACGGCATGAGCCTCTTCACACAAACCGACATGAACGGGCTGATGGATAAATATGATGCCAACCTGCTTGACCTTTCGCTGGTGCTCAATGCCGAATATTATGGCAGCGAACATACTATGTTACACCTGATGAGCGGACTGGTGTTGCTTCCTACGCTGCCAGTCCAACTGTACAGGGTCTTGGCCAGACGCGAGCGTACTAACGTTACCACCCTGATGGTCGACACCGAGCATGGCCGCCTGCTGAACAAACAGAGTTACGACGTGGCACTCCGCGACTCGAAGGCGGTGGTGAAGCAGGTGGTGTACGACAACCTGAATCAGTCTATGGCCAAAGTCGAGAAAAAGGAAAACGCTCCGGTGTCGGGCTATATGGGCCGCCGCTTCGCCTTCAGCGTCGACGGAGCCCTCACGCTGAACCGGCAAGGGCTTTTCAGCGACGGCGATTTCCAATTCTTCGGATTGTCCGAATCGGCCTTCGTGCGTCCTGCCCTCCGCTTCAATGCAGAGTATGTTTTGGCGGCCAACCAGTCGTTGGCACTGAGTTACCGCCGCAACCGTGTGAGTACCTTACAGGACTGCTTCGTGGGTATGAAGACGGACTGTTACGGCGAGCCCTATGCGGACTATGCCGTCTGCAGATTGGGGGAAACCACCCATAACTTTACCCTTTCATACCGCAAGTATTACAACATGTCGGCTCCGTTAGGTGCCTTTTGGGGCATCGGAGCCAACTATAGCCTACTGAATCTCAACACTGCCGGGGCGGGCACGCTGCGGCTGAACGAGACTGGGCAGCAGTTGCCCCTCAACCGCATCGGCGTGCAAATCGAATTCGGCCGCAACTTCATTTATTTCGACTATCTGATGTTCAGCATCGGTGTGAAGTATGCCCTGACGTTCTCCAACCCATTTCAAGAGAAACCATTAGGGTTCGATGCCTACCCCGATGTCCAGCAACAGATCCACAACCTCAATGCCGATATGATGGTCAACAACTGCTTTCTAATTACTCTCGGGCTGGGAGTGCTGCCGTTTTAGCACAACTGCCTCATATTTTATAGCTAATGATTAAGATTCACAACGCTCGCGTAAATAACTTGAAAAATATCTCGCTCGACATTCCCGAGGGAAAGTTTGTGGTCATCACTGGTCTCAGCGGCTCGGGCAAGTCGAGTTTGGCTTTCGACACCCTCTATGCCGAAGGTCAGCGTCGTTACGTGGAGAGCCTCTCGTCCTACGCCCGCCAGTTCCTCGGACGTATGGCCAAGCCTGAGGTGGACTTGATTGAGAACATCGCCCCAGCTGTGGCCATCGAACAGAAGGTCAACACGAGCAACCCCCGCTCCACGGTGGGCACTTCGACGGAGATTTACGAATATCTCAAACTGCTCTACGCCCGCATCGGTCGCACCTTCTCGCCCATCTCGGGGGTAGAGGTGAAACGGCATTCCGTGAGCGATGTGGTGGACTATATACTCTCTTTGCCTGCCGAAACTCGTGCGCTGATATATTCTCCTTTGCAGGCCACCAAGGAACGTCCTATGCGAGGTCAGTTGGAGATGCTGCATCAGGAGGGTTTTGTGCGTATTTCCGTCAAAGGCACCATTGTCCGCATCGAGGATTGCCTCGCGGCAGAGAAAGTCGAGGCCGAGGAGGCTTTGCTGTTGGTGGACCGCATACAGGTGCATCCAGGCGACGATGAACAGACGGCCCGTATAGCCGAATCGGTGCAGACCGCTTTCTTCGAGGGTCGAGGTGCCTGCCAGGTGCATTATGAGAATGGCGAGGGTGAGAACGTGGTTCGCTGTTTTTCAAATCTCTTCGAGGCCGACGGAATAGTTTTCGAGAAGCCCAACCCCAATTTCTTTAGTTTCAACAATCCCTACGGGGCCTGTCCCACCTGCCAGGGCTATGGCAGCATTGTGGGCATAGACGAGGACATCGTGGTGCCCAACAAGTCGCTTTCGGTGTATGAGGATTGTGTGGTGTGTTGGCGGGGCGACAAGATGCAGGAGTGGAAGAGCCATTTCATTCGTCACGCGGCAAAACTCGATTTCCCCATACATACGCCTTACTGCGACCTCACCGAGGCTCAGCGCGATGTGCTTTGGCACGGAAGCGGCAGCTGGGAAGGCATCGACGGCTTTTTCAAATGGATCGAAGACCAGGCCTACAAGATACAGTATCGCGTGATGCTTTCGCGCTATCGTGGCAAAACGGTGTGCCCCGACTGCAAAGGGTCGCGGCTCCGCAAAGATGCCTCCTATGTCAAGGTGTGCGGCAAGGCTATCACCGAACTTATGGCCATGCCGGTGTCCGATTTTGCCGAATGGCTCAAAACCATCCAGCTCACCGACTCCGAGCACGAGGTGGCCCGAAGACTGCTTCTCGAACTGAACAACCGTGTGGGCTATCTGCTGGATGTGGGACTGGGCTATTTGTCGCTCAACCGATTGTCTAACACCTTGAGTGGCGGTGAGTCGCAACGCATCAACCTCGCCACTTCGTTGGGCAGTTCGCTGGTGGGCAGCATGTATATTTTGGACGAGCCCTCCATCGGTCTCCATTCCCGCGACACGGAGCGGCTGATAAAGGTGCTCAAAGAGTTGCGCGACTTGGGCAACACGGTGATAGTGGTGGAACACGATGAGGACATCATGCGTGCCGCCGACTATATCATCGACATCGGCCCTGGGGCCGGAAGACTTGGCGGCGAGGTGGTTTTTGCCGGAACACCCGCAGAACTCATGTCCAAGAATCCGAAAAAATCTTATACCGCCCAGTATCTCTCTGGCGCACTGTCCATACCCGTGCCCCTGTCGCGGAGACGTTGGCGCGACCGTATCACCGTCAAAGGGGCTTTTTGCAACAATCTGAAACATGTCACGGTGGATTTCCCCTTGGGAGTGCTCACCGTGGTCACGGGTGTCAGCGGGTCGGGCAAGACCTCGCTGGTGAAACAGGTGCTCTACGACGTGTTGCAGAAACGCTTCGACGGGGCCGAGGACTATGTGGGCAAATGTGCCGGTATTGAGGGCGACGTGTCCCGCATCTCGGGTGTGGAACTGGTGGACCAAAACCCGATAGGTCGCTCCACCCGCAGCAATCCAGCCACCTACATGAAGGCCTACGACGAGATCCGCCAACTCTATGCCCAGCAGCCTTTGGCCAAAGCCCGTGGCTACAAACCTGGCTATTTTTCTTTCAACACCGAGGGAGGCCGTTGCGAGACTTGCGAGGGTGAGGGCTACGTCACTGTGGGTATGCAGTTTATGGCCGATGTGCACCTTCTCTGCGAGGAATGTCACGGCACACGTTTCAAGGAGGAGACCTTGGAGGTGAAATACAGGGACAAGAATGTCTCTGAGGTATTGGAGATGACCGTGGATCAGGCTGTGGAGTTCTTCTGCGACGAGCCTCGTATCCTGGCCCGCCTGCAGCCTTTGCAGGATGTGGGTTTGGGTTACCTCAAACTGGGACAGGCCTCCAGCTCGCTCAGTGGTGGCGAGGCCCAGCGTATCAAACTGGCCTCCTATCTTATCCGTGGCGAAGCCGAGCATCCCAAACTGTTTATCTTCGACGAGCCCTCCACAGGCTTGCATTTCCACGACATACAGAAACTTATCGGCGCTTTCAACAGCCTCATCGACAAAGGCCACAGCATCATCGTTATCGAGCACCACCACGACATCATCAAGGTGGCCGACTGGGTTATCGATATGGGTCCCGAGGGAGGCCGTGAAGGTGGCAACCTGGTATTTGCAGGAACCCCCGAAGAATTGTCAAAACAAAAAAAATCATATACAGCAAAATATTTAAAAGTGAATAGTGAAAAGTGAGTAGTGAAAAGTGGGCTTCCGCCCTCCCTTTCACATTTCACTTATCACTTATCACACAAAAAAACAATTATGAACAAATATATCAAAAAGACCCGCCGTGCTTTTAATATCGGCATTTTCGTATCCATCGCAATCATTATTGCTACTGCGGCTTTTGCCAGTTTCTGCCCCTACAAATTCGCCCAACAGCCCGAATCGGTGGTGCGTTGGCTGCTCATCTCGGGCATCATTCTCTCGGTCTTGGCCGTGGTGATGATACTCCTGATGATTCGCAAGCGTATTCCGCAAATCCGTCAGTTGGACGATGTGGACAAAAAACTCGAAATCTATGCTGGCCAGATGTCCAACATCTACTATAGCGCTCTGACCATCATTATTATCGATTGTGCCATCATGGTGCTCATGTCCGACACCGTGTTGCTGATGATTGCCATGCTTCTGGTGCTCGAAATCATCCTCATCTTCCCCAATATGTACAAGATGAAGCACGACCTCGGCCTGAACGACGAACAGATGGTTGCCCTCTTTGGCGACAGCTATATTGCCGACAATCCCCCTGCCGATGCCGAACCCGATTTGGAGCGTGCCGATGCCGAGATAGCCGAAAGTGAGGAAGAGGAATAACCCCATAAAGTAAAACAAAAATGGATACCATTGCGGCCATATCAACCCCTGCGGGAGTCGGAGGCATAGCGGTAGTGCGGGTCTCGGGTGCCAAAGCCCGGGGGCTTGCTGCCAACCATGTCACTATGCCCAAATCCTCCGAACCACACCGCCCATCGGTGGGTTATTCGTTGTTCAGAGTGGGGGAGAAGACCCTCGACGAAGTAGTGGTCACCTGTTTCTCAGCCCCTCATTCATATACTGGGGAGGATGTGGTCGAGATAGCTTGCCATGGATCGCTGTATGTGCAGCAGGCAGTCCTGCAGGCGTTTATTGACGGTGGAGCCCGCTTGGCCGAGCCTGGCGAGTTTACCCGCAGAGCGTTCCTCAATGGGCGGCTTGACCTCTCACAGGCCGAGGCTGTGGCCGACCTCATCAGCTCCACCAATGCTGGTGCTCATGCACTTGCCATCAGTCAGTTGCGTGGCGGCTATTCCAAACGATTGCAGCAACTCCGCGACCAGTTTGTGGAACTTACCTCGCTGTTGGAGCTGGAACTCGACTTCAGCGACGAGGAGGTGGAGTTTGCCGACCGAAGCCAGTTGATGTCTCTGGTCGAAAAGATTGATGCCGAGTGTCGTCGTCTCAGCGATAGTTTCCGCTTGGGCAATGCTATCAAAAACGGTGTCCCCGTGGCCATAGTGGGCCGCCCCAATGCGGGCAAATCGACCCTGCTCAATGCTTTGGTGGGCGAGGAAAGGGCGATAGTGAGCGACATAGCGGGTACCACCCGCGACACCATCGAAGATACCTTTGTCTTGAAAGGGGTCACCTTCCGCTTTATCGACACCGCGGGCATCCGTCACAGCAACGACAGCATCGAACTCCAGGGCATAGAACGGAGCTACCGAGCCGTCGAAAAAGCGCAGATAGTGCTCTATCTGGTAGACAAGGCCGAGGCCGATACGGCTCAGCAACAGTTGGAGGAAATGCAGTCGCAGGTCGACATGGCCGACAAAAAAGTGGTGCTGCTCCTCACCAAGCAGGACCAAGGTGAGGCTGCCACGTCTGCCCAATCCCACCTCCCCACACTCGCCATCTCTGCCCGAACTGGCCAAGGACTTGCCGAACTCCGCGAAATGTTGGTTGCTTCAATCAATCTTTCAGCCGAAGGCTCCGAAGAAAATCAGCCCCCCATGGTGTCGAATATCCGCCATTATCAGGCACTTCAAAGCATCATCGCTGCCATCTCACTGGTGCGTGAGGGCTTGCTCCAGCAGCTCCCAGCCGATTTGGTGGTAGTTGATATTCGCGATGCGCTCTATCATTTGGGCACCATCACGGGACAAGTGACCTCCGACGAAGTGCTCGGCTCCATCTTCAGCCGTTTCTGCATCGGGAAATAGATTAGATGATTATCCGCAACGAGGTGAACGTGTCGGCAAAATTTTCCCCTACCCCTATTTCCCGCGAGGGGGCCGACTATTTCCCCTCGATAGAGGGCTTTATTTCTTGCCGT
>JAZUIX010000083.1:0-5386 GCA_045642445.1 Bacteroidales bacterium
ACTTAGCGTTTTCGCTTAGAAATAAATATTTGGAAATAACGCGTTGGCGGAATTAATTCCATTAGGGATTTGATTTCCTTAACCCTATTTCCCCCGAAGGGGCCGACTATTTCCCCTCGCAAGAGGGTTGTTATTTCTTGCCGCCAGGCAACCTCTCTCTCAATCAGACACTGTCCTCATCATCTCCGATGAGAAATAGTTGCGGCTGAAGCCAGAAATAGCCATAGCGCTTTCGCTTGGAAATAGACATTGAAAATTTCTCCCAAACAAGGCAATCTCACACAGCGGACTTGATTCATGAATGGAAAAAACAAGGAAGTCCCCGAAGAGACTTCCCTGCATTGAATTGATGTGAAACTTGGACCCTTTCACGTTAGTACAGGAATAACGTGATGAACTATATCGATTTATTTGATATCCACATGTGTGTTTCCAGTCACCAAGCCACCGTTGCCACCGCCGTAGACATTCTGTTTGACATGGCTTGTGCCGGTAATGATGACGCGAGTGCTGCCCGTGATGATGGCAGTGGATCCCAAGCCACCACCAAAGACACTCTGATCCACCGTGCCGCCAGTCATCTCGACTTGGGGGCTATCGGTGAGAGATCCTGCATTGTAGGCAGCAGCGTTACCGCCACCATAGACACATTCGTGCACCTCGCCACCCGTCATCTTCACATTGACGCTACTTTTGGGAGCACCATTGTTGTTGTTGCAGCCGAACACATTGTTCACCTCGCCGCCATTCATTGTTACTTGAACAGGGCCCCAGACATCGGCTGCGTTAGTACTGGTACCCAAACCGCCACCATAAAGGTTGCCGTTGATAGTACCTGCATTCAAAGTGACGTTGGTCACAGCATCAGTAGTACGAGCAGTATTTCCATTGGTTTTACCTTCCGCGCTACCGCCATAGACATCACCATAGATAGTTGCACCAGTAGTAGCACCACTATTTCCAATAGTAACATTGACTGAACCCAATACGCGAGTATCGCTACCATAGCCACCACCATGCACATTTGCTTTAGCATCAGAATAGCCCACTTGGCCACCCACAATCTTCACATTGGCATCATTATCCATGCTGCCGTTCAAGTTACTTCCGCCATAGATGCCGCTTTCAACCACACCACCATTCATATAGATGTAGGAATATCCGCCACCTACGTTGCAAGCGCCCCCAAAGACACCAGCATCAACATCCAATATCCCCGTAACATGACCATCCTCATCCTTTTCTTGAATTTGACCTGCTCCAGTTCCTACTTTACCACCAAAGATAAAGATGTGCGAAGGCTTTCCAGAACTGATTTTGCCCATAGCACCACCGCCATAGATACCTCGTTCAACGTATGCGTTATCCGCCAATACTACACTAGAGCCCTTGGTTACACCACCCGACTCACTATCGTGGTTAATGCCACAGCCCGAACCATAGACCACACCTCCTGTGGATGCATTGTAAAATTCGGTTCCATCAGCGTTAAACTGGTGGCTATTTACTTCAGCGTTGCCACCTATATACACAAACGTTTCACCCTGTGTAATGCCACCTGACGTACTATTACTATTGGAACCTGCTGCAATCCAACCGCCAATTCTACCGCCAGTAATGACAATACTTCTATCGCCACTACAGTTACGTTGTGTTGAACCACCAGCAATACGACCATCTACCCTAGCACTCCCTCGAATATGTAGAGTTACTGCTCTCGCATTATCTTGATTATAATCAACCTCACTACCACATGTTATATTACCTGTGAAATAACCACCCTTAATGGTAACGAATCGCTGACCTTGAGTAGATGCCGTATGGGCATAGTAATCTCCCGAAAATTTGCCACTCTTAAAGAGCGTTCTAATATACAAGTCTCCATGCGATCGGTTCGCTTTACCCATCCTGCTCCAAGTAATATTATTGATTTGTAATTTGGTGTTGTATGCATTTGTGGCAGTAGAATAATAATTCGCACGTGCCTTGTCATAGTCACAGCCGAACGAGATATATGTATTGACAGCGTTTGTAGCAGATATATCCGTATTGATCGGTGTCATCGTTCCGTAATTTCCACTCTCAATCTTGACAATATTAACGCATGGATTGTTTGAATTGATACAATATATCGTTCCTTGGCTGCTGCCACTGGTTATACCGCGACCGAGAATCATATTTTTACCATTGGCGTTAAAAGTACCATTGCCATGACGGATCCATTCCACTTTCACGGTATTGTTTTTGGGCTCGGAACCAGAAGTACTTACGGCCAGACCAGAAATGGTTCTTGTTGAGGAATATGTGTCATAGGCAGTACCGTCTGGGTAGAAGGCGGAGATAGTACAGGGAGAATACTGAGTGATGTCTCCAATGTCGCCACTTGCTACGATGAAGTTCGTTTCATAGGTACCGCCGTCAAAACTTTGGGCTGAAGTGCCTGTTTTGACATTCGCTTGAGTCCATGTAGCTTCAAATACCACCTCGGCAGAGGTGCAGTTTGCAGTATAGCCTTCAGTCATTCCAGTAAAATGGATGATTGCATCCAACGGAATCACTTGACCATCATTGTACTCCAAAATATGCTCACCACCGCTGATTATCTTCCAGCCAGCAAAACCATAATAAGTCTTGGTAGTGCCTGTAGAAGGACGCACACTGAACGGATTGGATATGACGGTATAGGGATATTGTTCTGCTGGGTTATTCGGATTGGCAGGAGAGCCGTTATAGTCATCACCAGTTTTGGCCTGGGTGAAGAATCCTATCACGAATTTCTCCAAAGTTTCGTAATACACGAAAGTGTTTTGTGTTTCAGAGGCAGACACTCGAGGAGATGTATTGGTGTTCAATGAGGAAATTGCTGTTGCTGTATTGTTCAATATAATTGTATTTCCCGTTGTGTTGTACCCCCTATAGGTTATCTTCACATTTCTGGGATCGGGGCTGTAAAGCGAATATTTGTATTTATCATTATAGGTTGTTGTGCCATCTTCCAAAGTGTAATCCAATCCCTTGTAATAGCTCCAGTTGTGATCCTCGTAATCGTTGATGGTGACGGTTGTGCCGCTGACTCCCGAAGCTTGAATATATTGGCGGGAGGCGACTGCCGAATTGCGGGCACCGGTCCTTACTGCTATCACCTTAATTGTGGCTTCGTTGGTGATGCCGGAGGTGATGGGGGAACCATTCCAAAGGGTGCTGGAAGTAGTGGGGGCAGAACCATTGGTGGTGTAATAGAATGATACGCCTTCGTCGGTGCTGGAGAAGGTGACGGAGCCGTTCACGATGCTGATCTCGGGAGTGGCAAGGAAGATGTCGTGATAAGTCTTGCTCACCACGTTGGAATTATCCCAAAGTTCGCCTTCCTTCACGGCCATCGCCTTTACTGTCGCACCGTCTTCCACATTGAAAGTACTTTCATAAAGAGTGGAAGATGTGGTAGGGGTTGAGCCGTCTATGGTATAGTATATCTGAGCATCAGTGGTGGAGCAGGTGATGGAAGCCGTGGCACCTGCCGTGCCAGACGGAGTGAAAGTGATCACGGGATCGGCAACCTTGTCTTTCACGACAACATTAAATGAGGTGGAGATATACTCAGTGTTACCAACCTTATAGGCGTTGACGGTCACCGTGGTGTTGCCCAAAGATACGCCAGTCACCACACCAGTGGTGGTATTCACCGTAGCGATGCCTATATTGGCAGAAGTAAATTCCAAATGACGATAGCAAGGATTGGGAGTAAGTGTAACGGCTGCATTTTGCGACTTGCCGACATAAACGGTCATATTGGTTGCCGACACATCTGTGGGGTCAACCTCGGGGGCTTTAAAAGTCACTTGTTTAGAAACGGTTCGTGTCGTCTCGCCATGCGTAGCAGTAAGTTTAATCGTCGCAGTTTGATCGGTTGGGACATAGTCGAGGTAGGAGATTTTGCCATCGTTGCTGATAGTAGCATAAGAGTTATTGATTCCCTCAAGCGACCAAGAGTAAGTCACCCCATCCGTAGAACCAGAAGGGAGAGTGGTGGTAGCTCCAGCGGTAAGGCTGGTTTTGTAATATGTAGTGGAATTAAATTCGAATTGAAAGTATCCCGAATATAATGAATTGGTGTGAGTGTATTGTGTAGTCCCCGGGGCATCGATTACGTCGTCACCATTGATGGAAAAATCAGACATCAAATTTTGAAACTCAATTTCCTGACCATCCACAAAATCCCATCTAGCCTCATTGCGATTATCAACATTATAGAAATTCAGGTTATTTCCATTACCACCATTAGGCTCCATATGATATGAAATTTGGCAAGAAGGGGCTATGTAGAAATGTCCATTATTAGCAGTAATACTATATTTGGAAAGAGTTGAACTCAATGAGACATTTTTTCTATTATCATCATTGTAGGTTGTGCACAACGCTGATGGGTAATTTAGATAAAAACCACTCATCAAGTGGATAAACGAATAGGTATTGTCGCTATTTTTAACAACATACCAATAGTAATTACGTCCAGTCACATTATCAGTAGAAGTCTTCACTTTAGAATCCTCTGTGGTTGCTGTTGGCACGACATAATAAGACCCACTATTCATATTGTTATGAAATCGGAAAGGATAAATTTTGGAAGTTGTAGAAGGTGTCGGTTGCGCCCAAAGGTTGGCAAAGCACAACAACATAGCCACTAAAAACAGAATTGATTTTGCAATCCTTTTCTCAATCGAATAAAACCTGTTCAATAATATATTACTTTTCATCATCATAATATTTTCTTATCTTTTTAATTCTCGTCAGCTTTTTTGATGATTCTTTTGCAGGTAACAAAAAAGGCCTCGGGTGGTGTTTTGCCAGCCGAGGTCTCAACATAGTCATCTCTGCATACAATATCGTTCACGGCCATCGCCGCAAACGATATTCTTTTTTGCTAAAAATGTCTAAATTGTCCAGATTTCGGCACCATGCAAAAGAATACATCCGTCGCTTTCGCGACTTATTATATCTTATTTAACTTTATCTTTTTCTTCTATTCTTTTATGTTTTAACGTGTTACACTATCTCTATCTTCTACTTGTTTAATTTGCAAAAATATGATTTTTTTTTGATATGAAAAAAATTATTTTATCAAAAAATGTTAATGCAGCGGACTTGATTCGCGGATTAAAAAAATGATTCTCCGCAACGAGGTGAACGTGTCCGCAAAATATTTCCTTATCCTATTTCCCCCGAAGGGGCCAAATATTTCCCCTCGACAGAGGGATTTATTTCTTGCCGCCAGGCAAAAAACGACACACCTTCATGCCTTGTACCATGTTCATCTCCGATGAGAAATAGTTGCGGCTGAAGCCGGAAATAATTTTAGCGCTTTCGCTTAGAAATAAAAATTTGGAAA
>JAZUIX010000084.1:0-7827 GCA_045642445.1 Bacteroidales bacterium
TCTGCGTATGCTGGCCACCCTCATCCGCCCCGACAAGGGTGATGCCTGGATGGAGGGCTGCAGCGTGGTGAGCCAGGGCGAGGAGGTGAGGGCCAAGATAGGCTTCCTCACCAGCGAGCTGAAGCTGGAGGACTATTTCACCCCCAACTATCTCTACGACTTCTTCAGCGATCTGCACGGCGTTGATCCTCAGACAGCCGCAAGCCGCAAGAAGGCTCTTTTCGAGCGTTTCGGCATCAGCAAGTTTGCCGAGGTCAAGGTGGCCAATCTTTCCACGGGTATGAAGCAGAAGGCCAGCATTGTGATTTCGCTGGTGCACGACCCCGAGATCATTATCTTCGACGAGCCCACCAACGGCCTCGACGTCATCACGGCCAGAACCGTGACCGACTTTTTGCAAGAGCTTCGTTCTCAGGGAAAGACAATCATTTTGTCCACCCATATTTTCAGCCTCGCCGAGCGTTTGTGCGACCGTGTGGGGGTCATCATCGATGGCCGCCTCACCCATTGCGACACGCTGGAGGCTCTTTGTGGGGGCTTGAGTCTTGAGGACCGCTTTTTCGAAATCTACAAATCAGCGAAAGGAGGCGAAGAATGAAACGCAACAGCAATACTTGGACCATTATCCGCAAGGAGTTTGCCCGCTTTTTCGGCGACCGTGCGTTGTTTTTCACGGCGGTGATTATGCCGGGTCTTTTGATTTACCTCATCTATACGCTGATGGGGTCGTTTATGGGCAAGGAGTTTGAACAAGAGGCTGCCGAAGAGGCGGTTACCGAACAGGTGTCGCAACTTTCGCCTGCCGAGGAGGCGCTGCTCGATTCGCTGCTCACGGTGCGCTATGCTTCGATGGAGGAGTCGAGCCCCGAGGAGGACAAGGAGGAGCTGGGCAAGGTGCTCGGCAACCTCATCCCGATGCTTATCATCATGCTGCTTTATTCGGGTTGCATTACTGTTGCCCCCACTTCCATCGCGGGCGAGAAGGAGCGCGGAACTATTGCTACGCTGCTTGTAACACCTATGAAACGCAGCGAGTTGGCTTTGGGCAAGATTGTGAGCCTCTCGTGTTTTGCCCTGCTCAGCGGCCTTTCCAGTTTCTTGGGCATCATTCTTTCGCTGCCCAAGATGCTCCAAGCCGACACCACGGGGCTGCCCGACAATTTGTACGGCTTGAACGATTATCTGCTCATCTTCCTCCTCATTATGAGCACGGTGCTTATCATTATTTCCTGCATATCAATTATTTCTGCTTGGGCGAAGGATGTGAAGACTGCGGGCACGATGGTGCTTCCGCTGATGTTGTTCATCATGTTTGCGGGCCTCACACCCATGATGGGTGGGGCTCCCGACAATTTGGCGTACTTCCTCATCCCTGTCTACAACAGCGCCCAAGCCATGTCGTCCATCTTTGCTTTCGACATTCACCCGCTGCAGGTGATTGTCACCGTGGTGGCCAATGTGGTGTATACGGGTCTTGCGGTTTTCGCCCTCACCAAGATGTTCAACAGCGAGAAGGTGATGTTCTCAAAATAGAGTTAAAATTATGGAAGATATGGAATTATTCTCAACAGTCATCGCATCGGTTGTTACCGTAGTTGTTTGGGTTTGTTTGGACCTATTGCTACAAAAAGCAGGCAAACGCAAGAGCAACAAATTTTTTGCCGCCATTCAGGAATATCGTGAGTCGGAGGAACCGAAAAAGGTGTTTTTGTTCGGATTCGTGGAGTCGTTTCTTTGGCTCGTTTTAATTTCTGTTGTGGATTGTTTGATTTGTCATCAATCCATCCCCATTTGGATAGATATTCTTGTTTGTTTGGGATTGGCTCTCGTGTTTGGATTGCTGAGGGTATTCTATTTCAGCCTCAAAAAGACAAAATATAACAAATGATTAGCGGAAGGTGAAAAAGACAAAACGAAATATAGGTTTGTTGTTTTTGGCGGTGTTGTTGACGGCCTTTGTGGCGGGATGCAGCAGCAAGGGGGTGCGTATGCCCAAGCATCGGAAACGCCGACATTGTGACTGCCCCACTTTTGCCGAGAAGTATGAAGATGGATCCCGCAGCTGTTGCCAAATATAAGCAGACAATGGCGTGCTATATGCCGCTGGAGGCGGTTGAAGGGGTTTTTGACTTCTTCAACCGCTACAGCGTTCATTTCCACATCACCCGTGAGAGGCACTCGAAGCTGGGCGATTATCGTTGGCCTCAACGCGACCATAATTTCCATGAAATCAGCGTCAACGGTAATCTCAACAAATACTATTTCCTCTTGGTGCTGCTGCACGAGATGGCACACCTCAATTGTCACCAACGCTTTGGTTGCGAGGTGCTTCCCCACGGCCATGAGTGGCAGGAGGAGTATCGCCAACTGCTGCTGCAATACCGCAGTATTTTCCCTCCCGAGGTGGCTGTTTTGATCGACCAGTACACCCGCCGCATCCCCCTCAGCCGCACTTTGGCCAACAAAATCGAGGCTCAGCTGCGGAGTTATGATGAGGGGTACAATCCTTCGGACGACCTCACCCTCGACCAGCTGCCTGAGGGCTCGCTTTTTCGTTTGCAGCAAAGGCCCCAGCAGCTGTTTCGGAGCGTGGAGAAAAGGCGCACACGCTGGCTTTGCGAGGATGCCCAAACGAGGATGCAATACCTGATTCGGGGATCAGCACAAGTAGTAAAAGTGGATAAAAAATAACATGATACAATCCTATTGTATAGAGGCAATGGATAGAAAAGTGCCGAAGATGAAGAAAGTCGGACTTTCGATAGCGTAGCGGAGAACAAATCCCACCGACGAGATGAAATCGAACAGTGCCGAAGGCACTATCCCACCGACATCAGTCGGTGCTCAAACCCCACACTTTAGTGTGGGGTATACGATGCCAAAGTGTATCTGCGTGCAGACAGCACGCTCCAATACAATAAATCCACATTTTTCACGTTTATTGATCATGAGTTACTGTCAATCCATCTACCACATTGTATTTCGCACCTATCGAAGCGAACCAACAATAAATATCCAATCAGAAAAAGACTTTTATGGGTATCTATACACTGTGGCAACCCATTATCACGCAAAGGTATTACGCATTGGAGGAATGCCCGACCATGTACACCTACTTGTGAATCTGCCATCTTCGATTTCTGTATCATCCTTTATGCAGACAATAAAGACTGTTACCAGCAAATGGCTGAAAGACAACCCAGCATTCCCCCATTTTAAGGGATGGGCTCGTGAATATGCCGCGTTGAGCTACTGCATCAAAGAAGTCCCCAATATTGTCAATTATATTACAAATCAGAAGGAGCACCATAAACGTTTTGATTTCAGTTCGGAATTGAGAACATTGCTGATAGCGAATGGTATCGAGATTGATGATAAATACTGGTTGCAAGATTGATTCTTTTTAGAGCGTCCCCTCGGGACGCGTTCCTCTCATCATAGCCTACCCCACACATCTGACTACGTCTCGATGTGTGGGGTTAAAGCACCTGCGGTGGGAATGTCCCTTCGGGACATGCATGTCGCAGCAATACTAATGAATCATAGGCGGAAACGAAATGAAACCGAAAAGTGCCGAAGATGAAGAAAGTCCATGGACTTTCGATAGCGTAGCGGAGAACAAACCCCACCGACTGTCGGTGCTTTAACCCCACACTCGCAGTGTGGGACTACGCAGAGACGAGATGAAATCGAACAGTGCCGAAGGCACTATCCCACCGACATCAGTCGGTGCTCAAACCCCACACTCGCAGTGTGGGGTATACGATGACAAAAAACGTATCTGCGTGCAGACAGCACGCTCTAAAATATAGCAGACAATATAGAGCGCCCCATCGGGACGCAGATACACTTGGCATCGTATACCCCACACTGCAGTGTGGGGTTAAAGCACCGACGTCGGTGGGATAGTGCCTCCGGCACTTTTCCATCTACTGCCTCATTTGTATGATAAGATTGTCCCATGTTATTTTTTAAATGTTACTAAAAGTGGATAATTGAAAAAAAATGTGTAATTTTGCCTTTTAAAATAAACGTTCTATACTATGGATAACAACTTGAAAGTGAAAATTGACGCCATCGTGGCGGAGATTAACCAGATAACCGATTTGACCCAGAAAGTGGAGATTTTGGACTATATGGAGCAGCAGTCGTCGTGGATGCTTTGGCAGCTTCAGGACGAGGTGCATATCGACCACGATTCCAGAAACATTTAATGAATTAAGAATTAAGAGTGTTTTTGCGACGATTACTCTTTTTGAATTAAAAATTAAGAATGAAAAATAAAAAATAATATGAAAAACAAAAAGTCTTTGGGCGGCAGCCACTCTTTATTCTTCATTCTTAATTTTCTTCTGCTTTGTGTTTTGGCTTTCTCGGCTTGCACGGGAGGCTATTCTTTCACGGGTGCCTCTATCCCGCCTCAGGCCAAGACCATCTCGCTGGCTCAGTTTCCCAACTATGCCTCAACGGTCAACCCGCAGTTGAGTCAGAAACTCTACACCGAGTTGCAGCAGATGTTCTCGTCGCAAACCAGCCTCAACGTCACCAATAGTGGTGGCGATTTGCAGATTACAGGCGAGATCAGCGACTATTCCACCCGAGCCTCCTCACTCTCGAGTGACGACAATGTGGCCACCAACCGCCTTACCATAACCATCAAAGTGAAGTTCACCAACCGCTTCAACCCCGAGAGCGATTTCGAGCAGAGTTTCTCCCGTTTCAAGGACTACGATGCTTCGCGCGATTTCTCCTCGGTTGAGCAGAGCCTGGTGAGCGAGATTGTAGCCGAATTATGCGAAGATGTTTTCAACAAATCCGTCGTGAACTGGTAGAGGGGTGGCTGCTGGCCCTGCTCGGAACGGTGGTGTATCTGCTCACTTTGGAGCCTACCACCAGTTTCTGGGATTGCGGCGAGTTCATAGCCATATCGCTCTATCTCCAGGTGGGGCATCCTCCGGGAGCCCCGTTCTATCAATTGCTGGCACATTGCTTCTCGTGGTTTGCGGGAGGCGATATGATGGCTGTAGCCAAATGCAGCAATGCCCTCTCGGCTGTAGCGGGCGGCTTCACGGTGATGTTCCTTTATTGGAGCATTCTTTTGATATTTAACCATAAGCAACCATCTGAAAATAAAACAATTCCCGCCAAGATACGCTTCTCGGCCATCGTGGGAGCACTCTGCTACCTCTTTTGCGACACGGCATGGTTCTCGGCTGTGGAAAGCGAGGTCTACAGCCTTGCCACTTTGATTGCCTCGGTGATAGTGTGGGCCATGTTGCGGTGGTATCGTAGCGACAACCCTCGCTGGCTCATGCTCACCGCGTTGTTGTTGGGCTTGGGGGTCTGCACACATCTCCTCACCCTGCTCACCACACCCGTGTTGCTGCTCCTGTTCATCTTCAAGTGGAGGGAATCAAAGAGTGAAAATTGTCCCCAATCAAATCACCAGTCACCAGTCACTAGTCACCAGTCACCAATCACACTTCACACTTCACTCTTCATCATCCTCTTCTTCCTCATAGGTCTCACACCCTACCTCATCATCCCCATCCGTGCTGCTGCCGATACCCCCATCAACGAGGGGCACCCCGCCACGGTCAAGGAGTTCAAGAGCTATTTCTCGCGCGACCGATATGAAAAGGCACCCCTCTATCCCCGTATGTGGAGGCACCACAAAAACGATGCCCTCTATGCTTCCGACTGGTGCCGAGGCGACACCTCCTTTGTGGGTAACGCCATGTATTACGGATCCTATCAGCTGTCTTATATGTATTTGCGGTATCTGATGTGGAACTTCTCGGGCCGTTACAACGACCGCCAAGGCTATGGTTCGCCCATGAACGGTCAGCTCATCACAGGCATTCCCCCCATCGACCGCCTCATTGTGGGCACAGGCAAAACGCCTCCCCCGAGTCTTCCCACCAAGGGTCGCAACGTCTATTTCCTCCTGCCCTTTATCTTGGGAATCCTCGGCATGGTGGAGCTCGCTTCCGACAAAAAGAAGTTTTGGACCGTGATGACTCTCTTTCTCATGGGGGGCATCATCCTCAACCTCTACCTCAACCACCCCTGCTACGAGCCCCGAGAGCGCGACTATGCCTATATCCTCAGCTTCTACGCTTTCTGCATCTTTATCGCCGCAGGGGCGAAAAGTATCTTGAAACGGGATTTCAAGAAACCGATAGTCAAGTGTTTGCTCTATGCGGTGCTCTTTGCAGTACCTTTGTGGATGGCGCTGCAAAACTGGGACGACCACGACCGTAGCGGTCGATACATAGCCCGTGATGCGGCAGCCAACATCCTCAACTCCTGCAGCCGTGACCCCAAAGGGGCGGTGCTTTTCACTTACGGCGATAACGACACTTTCCCGCTGTGGTACATCCAGACAGTCGAAAAGGAACGCCTCGACGTGAGGGTCGAAAACATCGGCCTCATGGGGTGGGGCAACTTTACCAAACTGCTCGACGAGAGCATGCAGCAAGGCCGCCATGTCTACTTTTCGCACTATGCCTACAACCAGTATCACCACCTCTTCGCCGACCACCTCCAGCTCGAAGGCAACACCTATCGGCTGGTCGAAGAACCTTGCGACAGCGTGGCCGTGGAGCCCTTCTTCCAGCATCTGATGGGCGACATGGGGTGGCACAATCTCGAAGGGGTGTATGTGGACGAAGTGGGGTGCAAATTTTTGGAACAGCATTGGCGCGACGTGGTTCTCCTGGCCGAGAATCTCGCCGACCTCCACTGGCCTCAGAAAGCCTGTGCGGCTCTCGACAAAACCATCACCGAGATACCCCTCGAAAACATACAGGACGTGACCCTCGTACACCGTATTGCCGAGGCCTACCGCAAATCCGGCAACGATGATGCGGCCCGATATGTGGACGATTACCTTCAGCGGGTGCTCAAAGAGCAACTTGCCTACTACCACAGTATGCCCAAGGGCCGACAACGCCTCATGCCCTACACCATCACCCCCCGCGAAGAACTCCTCACGGTGTCGCAGCAATATTAATGAAACCGAACAGTGCCGAAGGCACTTTTCTATCCATTGCCTCATTTGTACGATGGGATTGTATCATGTTATTTTTTTATCGTTACTAACGATTGTCAGGGAGAAAAGCAGGCACCTTTGTAGAAGACCCGTTTGTGAAACTATATGTGGTACTGACAGATGCACGACAAAGTCACCCTTTGGTCGCTTCCCGAAGCGACGCAATAACGACCAAGGAATCATCCAAGAGTGACCATAGATAGTTCAACAGACGAGAGCACTTCCTTAGAATTAAGAATACGCGATGGCGGAATTAGTAACGATTAAAAAATAACATGGGACAATCTTATCATACAAATGAGGCAGTTTTATTTTCATCAAAAACGACAACATCGTTACAACTTATTTTTTAATCGTTACTTAGAATTACAAGAAGCTTGCTGACGCAACAAATGGGATAGACAAATATTCGTATAATTCTAACAACCCGTTGGCGGAATTAATTCGCAAGTTGCGACCAGTTTGATCTGGCTGGAAGCCAGCACTCTGAGTAACCCCGTACGAAGTGCGGGGTATGTGGAAATCATATAAAATCGTGGCTGGAAGCCACTACCTCGAACAGGCGTATAAGGTACTGCCTTCCAGGCAGCGACCCATGTTTTGATATACCGGACACTTCGTGCCCGGTTACTCAAAGTACAGCCTTCCAGGCTGGTCAAATTAATTCCGCCAACGCATTTCTAACAATTCTGGCCGCATCTGGGATTTCCGTTTCAACCGACTGACAAATAATTCTTTAATTCGAAAAATTCGGGATAAAAACAAATTAAAAA
>JAZUIX010000085.1:0-6725 GCA_045642445.1 Bacteroidales bacterium
CAAAGTACAGCCTTCCAGGCTGGTCAAATTAATTCCGCCAACGCATTTCTAACAATTCTGGCCGCATCTGGGATTTCCGTTTCAACCGACTGACAAATAATTCTTTAATTCGAAAAATTCGGGATAAAAACAAATTAAAAAATTCATCCAACGAGTCTTACTAATTCCGCCAACGGGTTAATTTGAGAAATTCGTGCAATTCGTTGTTACTATCAATAACCGATAACCAATAACCATTACCATCGTTTTATGACAATTTTTTCAGAATTATTGTTTATTTTCAATGTCGTTTCATGCTAGAAAAACTATTGGTTAGAATACAATAATTATGAACCTCATTTCGCACCTGTTATAAAAAAAAACTTGTTGTGTCAAAAAAAAGTTGTATTTTTGCAGCGCAATTCCGGAGAGTATCGGAATCGAGAGAAAGTGCATAGATGCCTTATTCCTAGGATGTAAAACTTGGACGGTTTACATAAGTTATTACGGGGATAGAGTATGATGAGCACTACCATGTTATGTCTTTATAACGTGTTTATGAAACAAACATGGTGGAGCAGTTCACCAGCCTTATTTTGTAATAACGGGGAGTCCAAGCCCAACATCTTGAAGTGAGGTCATATAATGGATGGCTCCACTTTCTTGTTTTATGTAAGCAGTGACTCCGAGCCATAGTCGCAACAAAGAAAAGTAGAAAATGATGACATGGCATAATATGAAAAACAGATTATCTTGTCGGCTTGCCCGACTGGCGTTTGCCGTTACCCTCCTTCTTGCCACAGGCCTCACCGCCGAGGCACAGCAATATGTGTTTATGTATAAAAACGGAAACACATATAATTTTCTTTACAACAACAGTAATACTTTGGGAAATACAACAACATTCAATGCATCGACTTGTGTATTTTCCTATACAAATAATCAGTTCCAAAATGGTGCAAGATATTTGAATAGAAGTAAAAGTACATTGAGTCTCAGTATGACTGCTTCAAATTGGGTCATCGCGTCATACGGTCGCGTGTATTATGATGCTAGTACCGACCGATACATTCAATTTAATAGCGGTTGGGAAACTTTGGCTCAAAGTAATTCTCCAGGTACAGGCACAGCATATACAGTCCTATTCGCATATTCCTCTCATGAAAAAAGTTTGGATGATCCGACAATAACTGGAGATGCTGTGCTTTCAGCTACAGGAGATTATAATTATTCTGTGGCAGCTACGTTCCATCCCGCTTATTCGCAGTTTGATGGTTATAGCGGTACAAATACTGTTTCCTATTATCACGATGGTTCATCTATGACTACAACTAAGCCATCAAATACAAATGTCACTACGGGCACTTGGACTCTTGAAGGCGGCTCCACATACGCATCGGTAAATTCTACAAATGGGAAAATAACCATTATATCGCTTCCCACTAATGATTTGACTATGACATTGAAGTGTCAAGTCACAAGCAATAGTTTGACGAAATCGGCTGAAAAGACCATTCTTCTCTACGGAACCACTATCGCCACGCCCACCATTACCCGTACCGGCAATAGTGTTGCCTTGTCAACAACCAGTTTGAATGCCACTATCTACTATACCACCGATGGTACTACACCTACCGCTTCAAGCACACCCTATACTTCCCCCATCGACCTTACGAGTCTGACGTTGCCCGTCACCATCAAGGCTATTGCTATCAGAAACGGCAATTCGTCAAGCGTAGTTACGTCTGGTGAATATCAAAGTTTGATTTGTGCTCAGCCTGTCATTGGTTTTGCCCCTGATGGATACATTGTCATTACAGCAGAAGAGGGAGCAACCATTTATTATACTACAAATGGTGATGATCCAAGCACAACGGAATCAGAAACAAACAAAATATACACGGGCACATTCCATGTGACCACTGACCAGACCATTAAAGCAATTGCGGTAAAGCCTAACTATGATAACTCTTCTGTTGCTTCTGCCAAATATCCTGTTAATGGTGTAAGCGGCGGCGTTGTAACCCTCAACGACTACGAGGACCACAACTGGACGTACTATAGCGGTGTGGATGCAAGCGTGGACGGTGGACATTATAACACTACCTATTTAGGCAAATTGTATAGTCCCAATCCTAGGAACGTGAAAATCACATATAATGCCGTCAATGATGTTACCGGAAGTAACACCGCGGTAAAAGTCTCAACGACCGAACCTGAAACCACGTTTGTTTACTATAAGACGCTTGAAGAGGGTGCTACTCCCGGACAGTATCCATATCAGGTTATTTCTAGTCCGTTTAGTGTCCGCCCTTCCAAAGGCAGTGGAAGTAGCAAGGTATTTTATGGTTTTGCTGGATGGAAGATTGTCAGCGGTGGAGAGTATATCAATGGATACAACAATGGACAGACGCTTCCTTTAGATGCTGAAATTACTTTTGTTAATTTGCCCTATCCAAGTGTCAATTGTACCTCGGCTGAGATTGTATTCCAGACCACATGGACACAGGCTCACGTTCATCGCGGAGGTGGAAATGTCTCCAATGCTGCATTCAATGGTGGAAACTATGAAAACAATTTCTGTGTGATAAACGCAGATTATACCAATGCTCTTACTCCTACTTATCCTGTAACAATTACAAGTGTGGAACCCGATGGAAGCAATACGTATAATGTTACGTTCTCAAACTTGGTAACGCCCGTTGCTGGTGCCGCCAATACGACTAAATTGGAGTACATAAAGTGGTCACCCAGCGGCAATATCAATGCCCAAGGAAGAAATTTCACCGTAGGCCGAGGTGTGACAACTACAGGAACTGTGCGTAATTTTTATCCTCAAGGAAGCAATGCTACCACCAATCAAGTTGTTAAAATCGAAAGTGGGAAATACGTACAACTGCAATGTTATTCCACCAATCAGACGGCTGGTAATCTCACCAAGCAGTGGGTGATTTTAGGATGTGATTATGACCGTGCTACCAACAATGGTATTTCCAATAGTCCCAAGTTGGAATTTACAGGATATCTTCATATTGCAGATAATAAATCTGGAATCGTACCTAATACCGACGCAGGCGCTAACACCTATATGAGTAAGATATGGATGAAAAGCGGCTCTTTTACAACGGATGTCGCAATTGCCGGTGGTGCGATTGCCAATAGTTTTTATATATGTTCTCATAGTGGTGGCAATACTGGCAAACGTTATTTGGAAATCCAAGGAGGCCGTTTACATAGTAATATCGCAGGAGGTAGAGATAGTGAACGAAATGGTGTGAAAAATAATGCCAATTATGTGAACACCGAAATTCGTATCAAAGGCGGTCTCATTGAGGGGTCCATCTATGGTGGTGCGCAGAATCTTACCCACCAAGGCAGTCGCCAGATTGTCCTGACTGGTGGTGAAGTCAATGGTTGGATTGCCGGAGGTGCTAATGGAACGGATGCATCTGGCGGATTAACCGATGGTGCGACATATATATATGTTGGAGGTGATTCAAGGGTCGATAGTCATAACAGCGGCACATCCATTGGTGCATCTATTGGTGGCAATGTCTATGGCGCGGGATGCGGTCATAACAGCGAAAGTACGTCTGGGCAGATATCGTTTGGCACGAATGTCGTTATAGCAGATAATGCATACGTGGAACGTGGCGTCTATGGTGGTGGTTCATTAGGCTATTGCAAGACTGACCAAACAGCCTACGTCTATGTCACTGGTGGCCATGTGGAAGGCAAGTCAGGTAATTATACGGATCGAAACAATGTAACTACCAATGGTGTTATTGGTGGTGTGTTTGGTGGTGCCCGTATGCGTGGTGGTGGAGAAGTTAAAATGTATATGACGGGTGGTGTTGTAGAATCTGGCTTGTTTGGCGGTAGCAACTACACTGGCACCATCGAAAAAAATGTCACCATGCAAGTCAATGGTGGCCAGGTGGGCACCTCAACCAAAACTGCCAATGTCCATGGCGGCGGTTATGGTCAGCCTACCCGTGTGACGGGCAATGTGGATATCACCATCGGCACAAAAAATACTTCTACTGGCGAAACAGCCGGCTCTGCCGTAATCTATGGCGATGTGTATGGCGGTTCGGCACTGGGGTATGTCAATGGAACGGCTGTAAGCACTACCAAACATACCAATGTAACTTTGAATGGCGGTGACGTATATGGCGCAGTTTATGGCGGCGGTCTGGGCAACGGATCCAATGCTGCCAATGTATACGCCCCGGTAACGGTGACCATCAATGGCGGCAGCGCGACCAATGTGTTCGGCTGCAACAATACAAACGGCCGTCCTATGAGCACTGTAAAGGTGAATATGACCGGCGGATTGGTGCGCGAATGCGTGTACGGCGGCGGTAACGCGGCGGCCTATACCGGAACGCCCCAGGTATCGATCAGCGGCGGCGAGGTCGATAAGCACGTCTTTGGTGGCGGCTTGGGATCCGAAGCCACCATCACGGGCGACACCCACGTCATCATTACCGGCACAAGCCATGTCAAACAGAATGTCTACGGTGGTGGCAATGGTGGCAGTGTGAGCGGTCAAACCCACGTAGACATCGGTGGAGAATAATAATATGATTAAGAGATAGTCCAGATTTCAGCACACTGATCTTTTTCAGTCTATTGAAAGTCACTTCGGTGACAAGAGCATTCCGCAAGGAGTGCTCTTTCTATTTACGCTTATTTTAGACAACGTCAATGCCCGAAAATGGATGAACAACGAATTATTGGTAATGGTTATTGATTATAGGTTATCGGTTATCGATAGTAACAACGAATTGCACGAATTACTCAAATTACTTAACCCACGTTTTGTTGCCTGATGAAGGCTTAACAAAACATCAATGACTTAAACCAAAACAGGGGACATCGATGTCAACCTCCGACAAACGCCCGCGGAAGCCAAGATTTTGCCGCGGATTACGCGAATAGCAAAATCATCCAATACACATAAAGTCCTTATTATTTGCGTTATAAATCAACATCATAGTTTTTGTGAGAACACAAATAACTGTAGGAATAGTTTTATTGATGTCCTTGCTATGCGTTATCCGCTGCAAGGACGGCTACCGCAGTCGGCTGGACGCACACAAACTGCTTATTGAAACAACGAATTGCACGAAAGACACAAAACTATAAAATAATAATTCACGGTAATTTGCGGATATTCATGATAATTTGCGTTTTTATGAGAGTGCTTCGCAAACGTGAATGGCCGCAAATGTCCGTCAATTTCCGAAAATGGATGAACAACGAATTATTGGTTATTGGTTATCGATAGTAACAACGAATTGCACAAAAATAATTCGTCACATTCGTGTAATTTGTTGTTTTTGACACAAATAATAAGTTTATTTTATCGCCAGTTTGGTTTGTGATTTCCCGATATTTTTGGAATCAATTCCAAAAAACTCGCCACTTTTTTGGAATTAATTCCGAAAAAGTTGTATATTTGCATTTGAAAAAGTGATACTATGATACAGAGAAAACTTTCGCAACTAATTGAAAAATACGGACAAAACAACAAAGCCATCATCATTATGGGTTGTCGACAGGTGGGAAAAACGACTCTTCTGCACCAAATGTACCCCGAAAATGAGGACTGTGTATGGTTCTATGGTGACGATTTGGACACCCAGCAACTCTTTTCCAACCTTACCGCCACACGTCTGCTCAGTATCATAGGTACGCACAAGACGGTGGTGATTGATGAGGCTCAACGTATCCCCGACATCGGGTTGCGAATGAAGCTGGTAACCGATCAAATGCCGGGTATCAAACTTGTGGCTACGGGCAGTTCGGCTTTCGAATTGGCAAATCGGCTCAACGAACCCCTGACGGGTCGGAAATGGGAGTTCCAAATGTTCCCTATTTCTTTTGCTGAGATGGTGGAACATCATGGTCTTCAAAATGAGTTGCGACTTCTGCCACAACGATTGGTGTATGGCTATTATCCCGAGGTGGTGAAATCTCCGGGTCAGGAACGTATGGTTTTAAAAAATCTTGCGGACAGTTACTTGTATAAGGATATTCTCGCCTTGGGCAGTATCAAGAAACCCGAGAAACTGGTGCTCTTGCTTCAGGCTTTGGCATATCAGGTCGGGTCACAAGTGTCGTACAATGAGCTTGCCACTACTGTGGGACTTGACTCTAAAACGGTGGAAACATATATCCAACTGTTGGAGAAAGCATACGTGATATTCCGTTTGCCTGGGTTCAGTCGAAGTCTGAGAAATGAGTTGAAGAACAGTCGCAAGATATATTTTTACGATAATGGAATCCGCAATGCGCTCCTTTCCAATTTCTCTCAGATGGAGTCGCGTACAGACACGGGAGCCCTGTGGGAGAATTTCATCTTGTCTGAGCGAATAAAGCGGAACGCCTACACAGAGGCTTGGTGCAATATCTATTTTTGGCGCACCAAAGATCATGCCGAGATAGATTATCTTGAAGAGTATGACGGGCAGCTACATGCCTTCGAGTTCAAATACAACCTTCGCCGCAAAGCCCGCCTCCCCGAGTCGTTCGCCAAAACCTATCCCAACACCACTTTTGAAGTCATTACCCCCGACAATATAGAGACATTTCTTTTGTAAGGTGGGTTCTATAAATTGATTTCTTGGGATTTTGAGTTGGTTTTGGAACAGATTGCTGAGCGGAACGAGGGAGTGTAGCGGGCTACATGACCGAGTGACAAACAGCAAGATGACCAAAAACGGCCAAAATCACAGAAA